>JANYLK010000058.1 GCA_025357875.1 Granulicella sp. | reverse complement strand
GGGGAAGCCCGGCGTTCGCGGCCGAACCGACTATAAGGTCAGCGCGGCGGGGAAGAAACTCCTCCGAGACGGCTGGCTGCCCTTGATCGAAGCTGGTCCAAACGGAGATGTCGATTCAGATCTACGGGTGGCGCTGCTGGCGATCTGGGCCGGCGGCGATCGCCGGCTGGCTACCAACTTCCTCCGACAGTCCGGGGATGTGATGATGGAATCGCATAGCGCGGCCGAATTGAGAAGCGACGCGGTCGCGCCACTAGCCCGGTGGTACACCGATCTTCGATCTGAAACCGGGAGGGCCGTTCTCCGAGCAGAATCCGGGGCCATTCGCGCCATGGCCGACTCCCTGCCCCGGAGCCTAACCGGCAAGCCGAGGCCCAATAGGCGCGCTACCAACAGTTAGAAGGTCTCGTGAAGGTGTTCCAGAAGGCTGTCTGAAGGTTCTGAATCATTGCAACGGGTGACCGGCTCGTACCGCCTGCACGCGCATCTTCCGAGGCTTCAACTCGGTTCAGCGACTTGAATCACGCCAGGTCAGGTAAAGACGCACATTGACTCAAGTATTGCCGTCCATGTGCCCCTCTGCCCCATAAAGGCCATATCGCTTCCAATGGGAGAGTGATAGTTTGGGGCCGGTTGCAGAACAAGAGCGCGACTAGTCGAACTGGGTGCTCAGACGACTCTTAAGAAGAAGTGCTAGCGTTCGGCTGTCAAATCTATAGGGCAGTCGGCACAATCCGGGGCTGAGGCAGCACCACCAAGATGCTCGGAAAGTTAAACAAATGTACGGAACGGATGTTCTAACGCTCCAGGAAACAGCAGCAATCCTGAAGTGCCACCCAAAGACGCTTCGACTAATGGCAATGGACGGGAAGATCCCATCACGGCGAGTAGGTCGCCTGTGGCGGTTCAGCCTAACCAAAATCAAGGAGTGGCTCAATGGGGAGGACAGCTAGTTGAACGGAGAGGCGACGGATTATTTCCGTCGCCTTTTCTTTGTTGGTCCTAGAAGAAGCGCTGTCACAACTTTTGCATTTGCAACTCGCTTGTCCTCACTCATTGCTCTGCCGTATTCGAATGACTGGCCGATGGCGCTGTGTCGCATCAGGTCCTTCGTAACTCCTGGAGTGGCACCAGCCGCATCCAGCCACGATCGATACGAATGGCGAAGAGAATGGAATCCAAGCCCCTTGATCCCGAGCGATTCGCCCGCCGGTCTTACCCAACGCTGTTGCAGGCTGGGAGATAGATAAGGCATCCCCGTCGAGGGATTAGCGAAAACCCATTCGAGCTCAGGGTCTGATTCGGATTCGCGTTCAGATTCGCATTTCATCCGCCATCTCTCCAATAGAATTGCCAGCGCCGGATCGAGAGGAAGCCGCGCAGCAGACGAAAGGGTCTTTGTATCTTCGATGGCGCCTCGATAGGCACTCCTCTGAATCGTGATTATCCGTTTCTTCCAATCAATGTCGCTCCACTTCAAACCGAGCGCTTCGCTCACCCGCAGACCGAGACAGCCCGCTACAACAGCGATCATGTTGACGTGGGCCGGCAGTTTTGGCACGACGGCGCGAAACTGTTCATGGGTGATCACAACCGGTTCCTTCGATCGTTTCGTAACCTTCTTGATCTTTACAAGTTCGAGCGGGTTCCTGCGCTCGAGTGGAAGGTATTCCCAAAGCGTCGCCCGATCGAAGAGCAGACGCATCAGGGAACGAACATGCCCTTTTGAAACCGGCTGAAGTTTGAGCGATTGGAACCACGAATGAATCAGCGCCGGTCTGATATCCGAGAGAACCATATTCTCCCAGCGAGGCCGAAGATGATTTTTGATGATGGACGTATACGAATCGCTGGTCGATTTGCGCGGCGGCATCTCTTCGGCAATGTATCGATCGAGCAGAGCGCCAAACGTTACCGCGACCGGAGGCGTATATGGAGTTGCATCGTTGAGCCTGGGAACCGAAGCTCCCACCGCCCTGCGAACATCAGCTTCAGTTCCGTAGAGCTTCCCGTTGAAGGTCTGCATCTTGAGCTTCCGCTTCCCGTCTGCCGTGACGTAGTAGCGGTACTCCCAGGCAAAGCCCTTAGCTCTTGGGACCTTGCGGATGCTGCCCTGCTGATAGCGATTTCGGGTGATCTTCACAGTGTCCTCGGAGGCTCTTCCAAGGACAGGATATTCTTATAATGGTGTTTATGGTGTTAAATCGGCTGTGAAAAATACCTGTAAGCCTTTTATTTTGTTGGAGCACCGAATGGGATTTGAACCCATGAATACTGGTTTTGCAGACCAGCGCGTTAGCCACTTCGCCATCGGTGCTCTTGTTCGCCGCGCACACGGAACCTGTTAGCACGGCGAGGAAATCGTCGGAGGCTTACTGCGATTGTCGCAGACGCCTACTTCGGCTGCGTCGTTGTTCGCAGATAGGGCTTTACCGTCTTGTAGCCGGGGAAAATCTTTGCTGCATCGTCGTTGGAAACCGCACCGGTGATGATCACGTCGTCGCCCTGCTTCCAATTGGCCGGTGTGGCAACCTTGTGCTTCGCAGTCATTTGCATCGAGTCCAGTACGCGAATGATCTCGTCGAAGTTGCGGCCCGTAGTCATCGGGTATGCCAGTGTCAACTTGATGCGCTTGTCCGGCCCAATGACGAAGACCATTCGCACCGTAGCGTTGTCTGCAGGAGTGCGCCCTTCGCAACTGTCGCCCACATCTCCCGGTAGCATGTCGTACAGCTTTGCCACCTTCAACTCGGTATCGCCGATCACTGGGAAGTTAACCGCAGAGCCAGTCACTTCTTCAATGTCTTTTGCCCACTTCCCGTGGTCCTCCACCGGGTCCACGCTCAGACCGATCACCTTAGCGCCGCGCGCAGCAAATTGCTTCTCAAGCGCGCCCACTGCGCCCAGTTCAGTCGTGCATACCGGGGTGAAATCCTTCGGGTGAGAGAACAACACCGCCCAGCTATCGCCAATCCATTCGTGAAATTTAATGGTTCCCTGCGTGGTCTCAGCAGTAAAATCAGGTGCTACATCGTTGATTCGCAGCGACATATTTTTCTCCTTTATCTTTGTGATCTTCAAAGTTCAAAATTGTGGCACAGTGTCCGTTGCACACTAGAAAACCCACCCGGCTCGTTGCCTCTGGGTGGGTTACGCGTTACTCAAATCGAAAAAATACTTGCTACGATTCGCCTATGCGCACTCCCACATCTCGCTACAGCAACAGCAGCGGGAGATGGAAATCGTATTTGGCGTCATCGTCATGGCTAATCTCTGGGCCGCGGCCAGCGTTGCTGGCGTGGAGCAGTTTTGCCCCATTGCGGTCTATATGAAACATACGTCTGAGGAGTCTTCATGTCAAATGCGCAACCTGCAACTTCCGCGACCCGCAGTTTCGAGTATGCCGTGGTCGACGTCTTCGCCGAGCAGCCACTTGAAGGCAATGCGCTCGCCGTCTTCACCGATGCCCGTGGCCTCTCAACCGCCGAGATGCAGTCGATCGCGCGCGAAACGAATCTCTCCGAGACCACGTTTATCCTGCCACGCTCACCCGAAGTCGAACGGGAGCGCGGCGTCCATGTCCGCATCTTTACGGTTCGTGAAGAGCTGGAATTTGCCGGTCATCCCACGCTAGGCACAGCCAGCTGGCTCCACCTCAATCACCCCATCCTGCGCGGCGCAGATAAGATCTCCCTCGACCTTCGCGTTGGCCCCATCCCCGTCAGCTTCTCTTCACAGCAGGATGGCCTCGGCGTGTATGGCACCATGCGGCAGAACGATCCGACCTTCGGGAACATCCACGATCCGGCCGCCACTGCCGCAGCCCTGGGCCTCTCGCCCGCCGACCTTGATCCCTCTCTCCCTATCCAGACTGTCTCCACAGGGATGGCCTTCTGCATCGTTCCATTGCGTTCGCTTGAAGTTGCCACGCATCTCGCAATCCCGCAACCGCTAGCGCAAGCCTATCTCGCAAAAAGTGACGCAAAATTTTTTCACTGCATCGCTCGCGCCTCAGCGGAATCAGGCGCGAACTGGCACAACCGTATGCAGTTCTATAACGGCGAAGATCCCGCGACTGGCTCGGCCTCGGGCTGCACCATAGCCTATCTCGTCCGCCATGGTCTGGTCCCTAGCGGCCATCCTACCGTCCTCGAACAGGGAGTGGAGATGCTCCGCCCAAGCCGCATTTACGTCCATGCAACCTCTGACGGCGGCCGAGTTCGGAACGTGCATGTTGGGGGTCGCACCATTCCCATTGCAACTGGACGCTTTTTCCTGCCATGATGCACCCGATTTCAACAGCGCCCTCACGGCAATGGCCAGTAGTCATGCGGTGTTTGAACATTCGGTGAATCTGCAATAAAAATCTTGCTCTCAGTTTCGTCGTTTGTTCGCAGTTGCCAAGGTAGATAACCCTCCGTACTGTTGGGAAGCGCTGAGGAACGAACTAAAAATTTTGGCAACATGCAACTCAGTTCCACCAGTCTTTCGCTCCGCACACAAGTCTTCAGCACTCGAAACGCAGAAATGTAATGTAGTGTCGTTTTCCAAAAACTTGAGTTGAGAAAGGCAAGCGGCTCGCAGTCGCGGCTTTCCGGCGCTCGGTTCCTAACCGCAAGAGCATATGAATCGGACCTTATTCCCCGATACAGCCTCTGGGCCACCCATTCGGCCCGCAGAGTTTGGGTATACCCGGTTTGCGCCCATGTGGAAGATAGAATCGGTCGTTCCAGATCGCTCCGCTTGGCAGCCTGCGTCGCCACCGCCTCTCTCAAACCCGCGGTCTGTCGTCTCGGCACAAGGCCGGCAGGCGGATCGGGCACTGTCTCCTCACGGAGCAGGCAGGAGAGCTTCGCCGCAGGGTGTAGCTTCGGCAATTTCGCCTCCAGCCAGCCCCACAGATGCAGTCCCAACCCGCTGAGCCGAACCTTCCGGCACGGGACCGCGAGTCGAACATAACGCCGCCCGCCGGCGCGCCCGCCAACCAGCAGACGCGCCGATCAGGCCCATCCGCCAAGTCGCAACGTTCGAGCCGGTTCTGAAGCCGGACAACGCTGCACGCTGGCAGAACCGAGAAGCTATGCGCCCCAAGAAGACCATCCTGTGCGTCGACGACAATGAGCAAATTCTCTCCGTCCGAACCTTCCTCCTCGAAACTCGCGGCTATCGCGTAGTCGCCCTGCTGAATCCGCATGAAGCGCTCGAGACCATCTCAAAATCACTTCCCGGCTCCATCGATTTGCTGCTCTGCGATCTCATCATGCCTCAGATGGATGGCAACGAATTGGTGCGTCGCGCCAAGCAATTGCACCCAACCCTGCCCGCAATGATCGTCTCCGGAACGGTCACCGCGTATGACCGAGCCGGTCGCGCAGACGTATTCCTGCCCAAAGGCGGATGCTCCGCGGCCGAAATGCTCGAACGCATTCGGGTTCTCGTCGCCCGCAAACGCGGTCCGAGAAAAGCGGTGCTGCCAGCCTCGGAGCCCTCCAGCTTCAACGCCGCCGCGACCGCCTAGGCCCGGGCGCGTCAAGGCATTATGTAAGTGTCGAGGTGGCTTTTGCGTAGAGAAGCCACCTCCGCGCACATTGATCCGTTTGTATTGCCGGTCAAAAGAACTTTTACGCGCTAGGTATCGAACGTTCATGCATGATCATCCACGAGGTGCCGAACTTGTCCATGGGCCGAGTCGGTTCCACATTTATGAGCCTAAATTCCAGCGCACAAATCTCGTGCCTCATTCTCTCTGGCCAGATCGCCAGCCCCATCGGTGTCCGCCACGTGTTCGCCCTCTGCGCGGTGTTGCTGGGCGCGCTTATCGTTGCAGGCTCACTCTGGATGGAACCCAACACTCGGGCGGCAACAGCCTAACCAGCAAGCGCACCACGTGCTGCGTTGAGCACCATCTCAACCTCCGAAGGACCATGCGCAACGCTCACGAACGCGGCTTCGTACTGGCTGGGCGGCAGCCACACTCCCCCCTCAAGCATGCGCCGATGGAAGCGCCCAAACGCTTCGCTGTCGGACTTGCTTGCGAAAGCAAAATCGGTCACCGGTTCGCCTGTAAAGAACCAGGTGAACATCGACCCCACTCGGTTCGTCGTCATGGGCACACCCGCTTCCCGAGCCACTTGTTCAACTCCCTCCGCAATACTCCTGGTCACGCTTTCGAGTTGCGAATACACGGCCGTTTCGTGTCCGATTAGATATTCGATGGTCGCAATTCCAGCCGCCATGGCCAGCGGGTTACCGCTCAGCGTCCCAGCTTGGTATACGGGACCCAAAGGCGCAAGAACGTCCATCACATCGGCGCGTCCGCCGAATGCCCCGCAAGGAAGGCCGCCACCAAGAATCTTCCCCAGCGTCGTCAAATCTGGCGTAACGCCGTAAACCTGCTGCGCTCCGCCAAGCGACAGCCGAAAACCGGTCATCACCTCATCCACAATCAGCAGCGCGCCGTTCTCTGTGCATAGCCGCCGCAGCCCTTGCAGGTATCCGGGAGCCGGCGGAATCGTCCCGGCATTCCCCACCACAGGCTCGACGATGATGCATGCAATCTCCCTCGGCCGCGCCATAAACGCCGACTCCACCGCGGCTAAATCGTTGTACGGCAGCGCCAACGTATGCATCACCGTCTCCGCAGGCACGCCCGCCGAACCGGGAATGCCGAGCGTCGCGACCCCCGAGCCCGCCTTCACCAGCAGAGCGTCTGCGTGGCCGTGATAGCAACCTTCAAATTTGATAACGAAATTCCGCCCCGTAAATCCCCGCGCCAACCGGATCGCCGACATACATGCTTCAGTCCCAGAGCTGACGAAACGCATCTTCTCCACCGCAGGAAAACAGCGACGCACCAACTCGGCGAGGCTCGCCTCGCCCGCGTGGGACGCGCCAAAGCTTGCGCCCCGTCCCGCCGCCTCGCGGATGGCCTCGACCACCGGCGGAAACGCGTGTCCAAGAATCATAGGCCCCCACGAGCCGAAGAGGTCCACATACCGGTTCCCGTCAGCGTCGAAGAGATAAGCTCCCTCCGCCCGCGCCACAAACGGCGGATGGCCGCCCACCGCCCGGAACGCCCGCACCGGCGAGTTCACTCCACCTGGGAAAAATCTCTCAGCGCTCGCCTGCAACTCCTGTGACTTCGCCATCGACCGCATCGCAAGTACTCCTGGGCTAAGTGTAGGTGAACCGGCTCACACTTGGATACCACAGTTCCGGCAGAGTGCTGGATGATAGGAAACACGCATCCACATAGGCTTCTAGATCACCTTAATCGCCATCAGCCCAAATTTCTTGCCCCGCATTTATCCTCATGAGAATCCTCGTCGGCGGCTGTTAGACTGGGTGCTCGTGGTGGGATCACATCGCAAATTTGCATTCCGCAGCATTTACAAGAACCAAGCTTGGATTCAGCGCATATAAAATAGAGAAAATAAGTGCTTGAAGAAAGTCCCAATCCGCCAGATGAGCAGCCCGCAGACAAAGCGGTTACACACGTGCCTCAACCGGTTCAAGTAGCTGCGAAACTGCCCAACACGAAGACCCCCGCAACCTATGCTGGCGCCGGCGTCGACATCACTTCGGGCGACCGCGCCAAACAGCGCATCAAGATGCTTGCTCGCAAGACATTCAATAAGCATGTGCTCTCGGAGATCGGCGGCTTTGGCGGCCTGTTTGCGCTTGACCTTGAAAAATTTCCGCAGCCAGTTTTGGTCTCGAGCGCAGACGGAGTAGGCACCAAACTGAAGGTCGCCTTCGAGCTAGGCATCCACCACACCGTAGGCGCCGACCTCGTCAACCATTGCGTCAACGACATCGCGGTGCAGGGCGCGACGCCGCTTTTCTTTCTCGACTACCTCGCCACCGGCAAGCTGCGCGAGCAGGATAGCAACACGGTCGAGACTGTCGTTCGTGGTCTGTCGGAAGCATGCCGCGCCAACGGTTGCGCCTTAATCGGCGGCGAAACCGCACAAATGCCCGGCTTCTACGCCGATGGAGAATACGAACTCGCCGGCACCATCGTTGGCTGCGTGAATCGCCCCGACGTCATCACTGGCGAACACATTCAGATCGGCGACGTCCTCATCAGCCTGCCCTCAAACGGCCTGCACACAAATGGATACTCGCTTGCGCGCAAGCTGCTCTTCGAAGTCGCCGGCTACGGCCCAGATCAGTACGTCAACGAACTCAAGGACAAAACCGGCGCGGCTCTCATGCGCACCCACCGGAGCTATCTCGGTGTAATCAAGAAACTCCTCGCCGGCGGCCCAGAGGCCCGACTAGTCCGCGGTATGGCGCATATAACCGGAGGCGGCATCACGGAAAATCTTCCGCGAATCCTTCCCCGCGGAACCGGTGCGGTCGTCGACCTCGCAAGCTGGACGGTACCGCCGCTCTTTGAGCACCTCCAGCAACTCGGCAATGTCGAGCAGGACGAGATGTTCCGCACCTTCAATATGGGCATTGGCCTTATCGTGGTAGTTCCTGCCGAACAGGTGAAGAAGGCCAAAGCCATCCTCAACCGCGCCAACGAGCGACACTCCATCATCGGCCGCATCACCCGCGGCGACCGCAGAGTCACCTATAACTAACCCTCGTAACCGCTCACTTTCCCTTGAATGGCAATTCCACGGCGGTATTGACTTGAGTCGGATAGCCCTCGACCAGATAAAGCTTGAACCGCCACATCCAGACAGCGCGGGCTGCCGCGGAACGCACCGCGACGGAACCACTTACAGTCCGCGTACTGATCACGCTCCCTTGATTGGAAACGGTGACCTGGAGAACCGAACGTAGACCGGGCTGGCGGTCGGCCGTGAAGTGCCTTGGCGCGGTTGGGGAGTCGTGTTCGCAGAGGTCTTAAGTGGATGAGGGCTCGACGGATCCAGGGTGCTGAACTGGCCCGAAGTGGTGGATTGAACCGAGGACTCGAGCTCGTGATACGGGTTCTTCTGATGCGTAAGTTACCAAAATCCCCAAGCCGACCCTTGTAGCTACAATCCACCCCGCCGCCATATCTCCTATAGATGGAATATTTTGGCGAGCACAACACAGCAAATTCAATTCGTCGCAATCCGTTCTTGCTACGGACTAGAGCCTCTGCCGGTTATGCGCGCTTCATCCCCCGGTCCATGGCTTGGTTCGCCAGACGATCGGCTTCCTTGTTCTTATGACGGAGAGCGTGGACAATCTCGAATGCGTCCAGCATCGCGATCTTCTTCTTCGCTAGATCAAAAAGCGGCCGCAAAATCGGACTCTTCACCTGGTATTTCCCCTGAATCTGCTTCACCATCAGCTCCGAATCGGACACCACGCGCAGTCTTCGATGTCCGTGACCAAGTGCAAAGTCCAGCGAGGCGAGCAGCCCCGAGTACTCGGCGAAGTTGTTGGTCTGGATGCCAAGAAACTCCGAAAGCTCGGCCAGAACAACGCCGTCCCCATCCTGGATTAGCGCCCCGAAGCCAGCAGGACCTGGATTACCCCGTGCACCTCCATCGCAGTGGGCGGAAATCCAGGGTCCGGAAGACGCTTGAGGCGTGGGAAACAAGCTGGCGGGTGCGGAACGAATAGGCATGGAAAGAGTTTATAGGGTGTCTGTTCCAGATTCCCACCTCAAGAAAACCGACTCTTTTTGAAAACCGGGAATTGACAACTGACAACTTTCTCCTGCTCACCTTTTCGCGATCAAACGGTCTATAAAGGGAATCAATTTCCTGACTCCGGAGTCGGAAACAATGAATGCAGATGCGTTGAGTCTAGAAACCGGGGCTGAGTTGACGCCGGTACTTTCGGCAATCGTCGGCGGCGCCCGCAGGAGAAGTGTCGGGACTTTCAAACCCGCAGTTCACAAGTCCGCGCTCTTAAATGCGGCAACCCTGCTGGGCGTTAGCGTGCAAGGGACGTTAGAATCGTTCCCAGCGATGCCCAAAGCAACGGTGCGACCCGAGATCAGGACCGACAGAAGCGGCGGAAAGCTCACTCAGGCGCAGTTGGACGCGCGCGCCCGGCAGCGTACCGAGGACGACGAGTTAATTCGCGAAGCCCAGCGCGGAAATAGAACCTCGTTCGACTCGCTGGTACGGCGTTACGATCAGTCCGTTCTGCGCCTCGCGCTGCACATGCTGGGCAACGAGCAGGACGCTCAGGATGTCCACCAGGAGGCATTTCTAAAGGCCTACCGACACTTGGGAAACTTTCGGTTCGAGTGCTCGTTTTACACGTGGCTCTATCGCATCGTGACTAACCTCTGCCTCGACCATCTCCGCCGCCGCAAGAGTCGACGCGAAGATCCGGCCACCGTACTTGATTCGCGCGGTGATGAGATGGATCTGCTGTCGAATATTTCCGACACCAGATCGATGGCAAATCCCGCGCGCGAGCTTGACCGGAAGCGCATGGGCGAAAGCATCAACGAGGCTCTCGACAAGCTCACCCCGCGCGAGCGCATGGTCTTTGAACTCAAGCACTACCAGGGATTGAAGTTGAGAACTATCGGAGAGATGTTGAGCACCACCGAAGAGACGGCAAAGAATACCCTGTTCCGAGCCACCCGAAAACTCAGAGCCAACCTGGCGGAGTTGAGGTCAGGAAGAACTTAGCCACGTTTAGCTTAGGGCGCGGATTTAGCCGTGCCGCAGGGATCATATGTTGTAAGGGGGCTTTAGCCCCTTGAGGAATTGCGAGAAACGCAAACGGGCAGGCAAGATAGACCCGAATTTGGTATTGGAAATAATCAATTTTTGAGGCTGGTTGAGGTAGAGCGATGAAGTGCGAAAAAGCAGAGCAGGATATCGTCCTTGTTACCTATGGCGAGCTGCCGGATGAGCGAATGGCCTCGCTGGAACAACATCTGGCAGAGTGCGAGGCATGCAACCGCGAGTTGAAGGCCATGCTTGCGATGCACGAGGCCCTCGCCTACCTGCCCATGCTGGATCCTTCGCCTAATCTGCTTGCGCAGTCGCGTATGCGGCTCGATGAGGAGTTGGACAGCATTCCGCCGCACGGTTTCATCACGCGTCTGCGCAGTAACCTATATAGCTGGCTGGGCCATATACAGAGTGCCCCTGCATTGATCACACTCCTGCTTGGCGTGGGCTTTCTGGGCGGCAACTTTACGTATCGCTATCAGGTCGCGCACCAGCCGAAGATCCCGCAAACGACGATCTTCACTAATACCACTAACGGCGCAATCGCAGACGTCAGCGGTATCGTTCAGACTCCCAACAGCGAGATCGTTCAGGTAACTTACAATCGCGTGACCCCAGAGACAGTGCAGGGCTCTCTCGACGATCCTCAGATTCGCAAGCTTCTTTTGATCGGCACAAAAGCCGCCGCAAATAATGGGGTCCGGACGGACTCGGTCATTCTGCTTGCCAACGAGTGCCGCATCGGGCACCGGTGCGAGGGAGGACCCGAGGGCACCGTGCGAAATGGTCTGATGGTAAGCCTTCGTTATGACAAGAACCCTGCCGTCCGGCTGGCTGCGCTCGAAGGCCTGCAGCCCTATGTCGCCGAGGATCAGCGAGTTCGAGACGCAGTATTGGACGCCCTCGCGCATGATTCCAGCGAGCATGTACGCACTCGGGCGATCAGCCTGCTCGAGCCGGTCGAATCCGATTCAAGCGTCCGCCAGGTGATGCGTACCGTGTCCACCACCGACGAGAACCCCTACATCCGAACCGTCAGCACACACCTTCTGCAGGGAACTGCTGACATTCAGTAGGTGCAGTTGCAGCATGTCGCAAATTGAGAACCACAGATGAAGAATAGGCGATGAGTTAATGAAGAGGGCAATAGGTTTCGGGCTTGTTCTAATGACGATGGCTGCATCCAGTGCGCGGGCAGGTGGTATCGGATCTCCGGCCGCCGCTCACGGCAGCGAGGGTGTAAACCTCTTCGTGGGAGCTGCAGCCGCGCCTCCAACTCGCTCAGTACAGGGCTACCTGGGCGTGGATGTGCGAGACGTTGCCCCGGATCAAGTTTCTCCACTTAAACTGAAAGATGCGCGCGGCGCAGAAATCATCCTCGTAGATCACGACGCCCCGGCGGGCAAGGCCGGCCTCCGCGAACACGATGTCGTTCTGCAGATGAACGGCCAGGCCATTGAGGGCCGGGATCAAATACGCCGGATGCTGCATGACTCGGCACCCGGAAAGACCATCACACTCGTCATCAGCCGCGATGGACAACAGATTAACATCACCACCCAGATGGCCACCCAGGAGGAGGTTGAGCGGCAGGCCTTAGAACAACGCCTCCCCGTTCCCGATCCGCAAGCGACGATGACCGACAACAGCGAACTCGGCTCGTCTCCCGCGTCTGCTACCTCTGCAATCCCCACGCGCGGCAACAGCTTTGTTGGCACTCTGCTGATGAACCCGTCCTACACCGGCGCAATGCTTGAAAAAATGAGTTCACAGCAGGCGACTTACTTCGGAGTGCCGTCGGGCCAGGGTCTTCTGGTGCGAACCGTTGTGCCAAACTCTCCAGCCGCGATCGCCGGTTTACAAGTCTGTGACGTAATAGTGCGCGCAGACGCAAAACCCGTCTCGACCCCTGGGGACTGGACAAAGGCAATAAAGAACAGCCATGGAAAGCCGCTTTCCGTGGTAGTGCTGCGAGAGAAGAAGGAACAAACCTTAACCCTGACTCCCGATGGCAAGAAGCGCTCCAGCCTGGAACAGCCAACGCAGGACTCGGCTCCCGTGAACTTCGCCCGTCTCGGACTCTCTTGGATGCCACGCTCGTAATCGCAGCGATGTTTCCGAAGCCTACTTTGCCTTCAATGCATCCCGTCGCTCGCGAATAAAATCATGCGAGGTATGGATATGTGTCTGCTGCTCGGTCAACATCTGCCGAACGGGCAATGGAAGCTCCTGATTCAACGCTTCCTTGTAGGCTGCTGTGGCTGCATCCTCAGCCTGTTCGGCGGATTCGAGTAAAGTATGGTCGCCGCCCCCAAGTTTGGCCTTCAGATCAGCCCACACGCGATACACCGCCCCGGCAGCTGTACCCGTCTCGTGCACATCGGCCACGCCGTGGCGATGAAGCTCATTCTCTAGTTCGCCTCGGAAGCTGGCGCGTTTGAGCGACTCGGCCAGAAAATAGCGTTTCAAAGTCTCATCCTTCACGTGATCGCCAATCTCGGCCATTCCCTTCTGTCCGTCTTCCAGAATGCTAATAACCGACTTCAGAGCGCTTTCTACTTCATTCTTTTTCTCTATATCCGTTGCCATAACTGATCTCCCTTCAAATTGCGTGTTTGAGAGTGAGGTGCTGGAGCGGGGTCCGCCGGCTGTCCGCGATTCTCCTGCGCCGGCGGCAAGCGAGAGAAATCGCGAAAACCCCGCGCCCCCGGCCAGCCGTTTTGCAATTGAGGTCCACCCAAAGAAAAATCTCTAGGTGGCAACTCATGCATCGATAGATGCGATCTCGAGCCATGGGTTTGCATCCTGAGTCCACCTCATGGACTTTTCTCTTTTTCGCCCCCGGCTCTGGGATAATCGCGGTAGCTCTGGCGGTTCCGGCCCCTCGTCCCTCCATGCCCTTGGTATGCGCCACAGGCGTGTGTCCGAGTGCAGACCGGGTCCGCATTCCCCCAAATGAAACCACTCAGGCTGGTCTCGACTCCAACTCGCAACCGTCGCCTCAACGAGATACTCGGGCTCGTGGTGATGGTGTGCGCCGGGATGCTCTTTCTCGCGCTCGCCTCCTACACGCCAACCGACCCCTCAGCCGACACTGTGGGCGGGCTCACCGCAGGTGCGCGCTCCGGCGCCGGTCTGACCGCCCGTCTTGGCGCGCACAACTGGACCGGTCTGGTCGGCGCATGGCTTGCCGACGCCATCCTCCAGACCATCGGAATCGCCGCCTTCTTCCTTCCCGTCGTCCTCGGTCGTGTAGGGTTTTGCTGGATGCGTCAACGCCCCGCCGGCTCCGCCTTGGCGCGTTTAATCGGCCTCGCGCTTTGGATCATCTTCGCCCCGGCCGCCATCGGCCTTCTCCCGCACACGTTCCTCTGGCGTCACGCGCTGCCCATCGAGGGCGTCACTGGCCGTCTGCTCGCCGATACCATGGTGCAGTACCTCAATCTGCCCGGCGCAACCATCGTTCTCACGCTGCTGGTCGCCGTGTCTATGTACCTGGCAACCACCTTCACGTTGCTCACCGCCGGCGAATGGATCGAATCCCACTTCTCCTTCGTTCGCAGAATCCACGAGCGAATCCAGGACTGGCGCATCCAGCGCGCTCTGGCTAAAGCCGAGAAGCGCGGCCTCGCCGATCAGGTCGAGCCCCGGGAGTCCGGCGCCGTCTTCGCCAGCAAGCGCGAGCAGACCCTCGAACAGGCCGCAATCAATCTCGAGCAGCAACGCACCGCACTTGAACCATCCACCCTGCTGGGCAGCCTCTTCGGATGGTGGGGACGCATCCGCCACAAGAGAAACTTGCCTGCCGCCCACGAGGACTCCGCGGATCAGCAGACTGCCGCTGCGCCCACGTCCGTCTGGCAGTCCATGCCGCGGACCCACGTGGACGCACCGCCGGTCACGCCTCTCAGCACAGCCGCCGCAGCAGCAGCCCCGTATGCTGAGGCGCTCGCCGCTGCCGCCGCGCCTCTTCGCGATGCCGACGACACAGCACGACTCGACCTGTCCCTTCCAGAACTTCCACCCGCCCGGACACCGCGAGTGCGCACACCCGATGCTCCGGTTCCGCAACCTTTCGCCGCAGCCAAGCCGTCCCTCGTTCCGCCGCCCCCGCGCGAACCGCAGGCTATCTCCTTCGGCAAGCGCGCCGACGCCGACATCAAGCCCGTCACCATCTCGCCCAAATCGATTCGCGGCTACAAGCTGCCGCCCTCTTCGCTGCTCTACCGTTCCGACGAAGTAGCCGTTGTCCGCGAGCAGGCTCTGCGCGTCGAGGCCCGCACCCTGGTAGAGAAGTGCGCAGAATTCGGCGTCGATGGCCAGGTCACCCAGATCAATCCCGGCCCCGTCGTCACAACGTTCGAGTTCCGCCCCGATGCCGGCGTCAAGTATTCCCGCGTCACCGGCCTCGCCGACGATCTCTGCCTCGCTATGGCCGCCGAATCGATCCTCATCGAGCGCATGGCCGGCAAATCCACGGTCGGCATTCAAGTTCCAAATCACGAACGCGAAACCATCTGGCTGCGCGACGTGGTCGAATGCGAGTCCTTCGCCCAATCAAAATCCAAACTTGCCATCGCACTGGGCAAAGACATTAATGGCCGCATCGTCACCGCCGACCTCGCAGCCATGCCGCACGTCCTGATCGCGGGCAGCACAGGTTCAGGAAAGTCCGTCGCCATCAACGCGATGATCATGTCAGTGCTCTTCAAGTCCACACCCGAACAGGTCCGCATGATCCTCGTCGATCCGAAGCGTGTCGAGCTCGGCATGTACGAAGGCATCCCTCACCTCTTCACGCCCATCATCACCGAGGCCAAACTCGCCGCAAATGCCCTGCGCAATGCGGTCCGCGAGATGGAGCGCCGTCTCAAACTGCTAGCGGCGAATCACGTCCGCAACATCGATCAGTTCAACAAGCTCTTCGACAATGGCTCCGAGTACCTCTTCGACGACAAGGATCAGGAACCGCTACCCTACATCATCATCATCATCGACGAGCTAGCCGACCTGATGATGCTCGACCGCGCCAACGTTGAAGAATCCATCACCCGACTTGCGCAGATGGCCCGCGCCGTAGGCATCCATCTTGTGCTCGCCACGCAGCGACCCTCAGTCGATGTCATTACCGGCCTCATTAAAGCCAACGTCCCCACGCGGATGAGCTTCCGCCTCGCCACCAAGGTCGATTCACGCACCATCATCGATTCGAACGGCGCCGAATCCCTCCTTGGTAAAGGCGACATGCTCTACCTTCCGCCCGGCACCAGCCGCGTCCAGCGACTCCACGCGCCATTTGTAACCGAAAAGGAAATTGCCGCTGTCACCGCGTTTTGGAAGGCTCAGGGCGAGGCCGAATACGTCCACGGCTTCCTCGAAGGCCCGAAGGATGAGGCCGGCAAGGAGATCGACGGCACCGGCGAAACCAGCCAAGAAGACGACGATCTCTTCGACGATGCAGTCCGCCTGATCTTCGAGTTTGGCAAGGCCAGCACCTCTCTCCTGCAGCGCCGCCTCCGCATCGGCTACGGCCGCGCCGCCCACCTGATGGACATGATGGAGCGCGACGGCCTCGTCGGTCCCGCCGACGGCTCCAAGCCCCGCGAAATCCTAAAGTCCCCCGACTATTACAAAGAAGTCGACGCCGCCCTCCGCTAACGATTCCGAGCCGCCAACAAATAGCGCACACGCAAACGGCAGATGTACGAAATTCCTCATGAAAACGACAAGCTTCTGTCGCATGATTGTGTTGACGCTACTGTTGGGTGGTATCTCTGGCGCGCCATGGAGTGCGGCGAAAGCTGCTGCCCCCGTTGAAGTCTCTTCGCTGACCTCCGCACAGGCGTCGAGCAGATTGAAAGAAGCGCTGTCAAAGGGCATTGTGACCGCCGTATCGGAGACGGGAAAGCCAGTCGGATTTGACAACAATCCACTCATAAAAATTGTTATGCATGCCAAGCTGCAAATGGTCGAGAAAGGACTGCGCACAGCGGGGATGGGATCGCAGATCGATGGCTTTGAGCACCAGCATGAATCAGGCGGCAGAGCAGGCCGCACCGGCTGCGAAGGCCATCCTGATGGACGCGCTCAAGTCGATGAGCTTCGAAGACGCACGCCAGGTTGTGATGGGCGGTAATACTGCCGACACACAATATTTCAATCGGACGACGTCAGACAAGGTCGCGGAAGCATTCCGCCCCATCATCGAAAATGCGATGGCTAAAACCGGTGTGACTGAAAAATTTGAGGCATTGATGGGAAGCGCACCTAAGATCCCGTTCTTTAATAACCCAACCGTAGACATCAACGCGTACGTCCTGGAAAAGAGCGTAGACGGGCTATTCACAATGATGGGGCAGGAAGAACAGAGAATCCGTTCGAATCCCGCAGCGCAGGTGACTCCGCTTTTGAAGACCGTGTTCGGAAAGTTTTGAGCCGCGACGCTTGCCGGATCTCAAAGCCCAGCGTTGCGTGAAGACTTCAAAGCCACAACACCCAGCACCGCAATCACCGCAAGAAGCGCGACCCAAAGCACTTCTGGATACCGCTCCGTGAATGGTCTTGTCTGAGCAGGCACAGCGCGAAAATTACGATTCAACGTCTCCGCGCCAAGTTCTGCAACCAGCGCCTTGTCCGACACCGCAAACAGTCGGTCGTAGTCGTACACCGGCGCAGCCAGCCTGGGATCGCCATAATACAGTGCCAGCGCCGCAACCCCACCCGGCACCTCAAAGCAAATCTTTCTCTGCCTCATCTCCAGTCGCACCGACGCAATCGGCAACGGCTGATCATCGCCATTCTCAATCGCCACGTCAACTTTTGCCGGACTCTGCAAGTTAGCTCCGAGAGTCGCCGGAAAACCAAGTTCTTCACTACGAATCTCCCTCCCCGCTTCGGTCGCATGCACGCGAAGAATATTACCGCCTACCGTCTCGGGCAGAGGGGCGCGATCGTCTTCGGCTCTCTTCGCTTCAGACTGCGCTATCGCTGTCACGCGCACGTCACGGCTGAAGTTGCCCTTGAATCCCGGCGCAAGTTGGAACGAGACACGTTCCACCGGAACCCGCGGCGGAATCGCAAACAAAACGCGGCTTTCCCGCCCGACTGTCGTGATCAAGCTGGTCTCCGCAACCGGCGAGTAGAGTATCTGCGCCTCGCGGCTCGGCGGCACCTCCGCGCCCACAATCATGCTTGGCACAAATCGCGCCGCGGACCCCAACTCCGAACCAGGCGCAACCGCCGCGCTCAACACCACATGCAAATAACGAAAAGTCGACTCGGCCAGCGGCAGCGTCGTATCCCGCGACAGATGCTGAGCCGAAAGATCGAACAGCGTAAAAGATCCCAGCGCAATCGACTTGCTGCCTCCCATCGAATCAAAACCGGAAGCTGTCGCCGTTGCGAGGAAGTCGTGGACCTCCGGGTCGACCTTGAGCGTCACTTCCGTGTAGGCCCGCTGTGGCATCTCCAAGTCAAAGACAATCTTCCCGCCTATGCTTCCAAGGTTTAATATCCGCGCTGTCTGGGTCTCCTCCGTCACCGACTCGCTGCGTGTGATCACATACGGAATCTCATGCGAGTTGTTACTCACTGCGTCAGATGGAAATATCCGAAGATCCGCCAGCGAAGGTGCAGTATGCGGAAATATCTGCGCGTCCAACACCGCACACGCCTGCCCCGTACCAGTTGACATTGTAATCACGCGCTCAAATCGCATCGCATCCGGCCGCGCGACCGGCGGCTCAATCGCCACCGCCGCCTGCCAAAGTAGAAACGCAAGCAGCATCGCCGTCTTCATCGCTTATCCCCAAGATCCAAATCAAGATCAGCTTCAGCAGCATGCACCGGCTCTGAACCACGCAGATGCAGCCAATCCTTCTGGTATGCAAAGCTGATTGCCATCAATAGAGCACCCAGCCCCAAAAAGCTGACTACCCTGTATCCCTGGCTGAGGCTGCGCATGTCGTACAGAAATGTTTTGAAGATGCTGAACACTAGCAGCACCAAAGCCTGCGCGCGTAAGAATCCACTTCGCCGCCAGAAGCCCACCGCCAGAACCGCCGTGCCATACAGCATAAGAAATGCTGAAATCGCCAACGCCTGCTGCAGTCCGGCATCCATGTTCCCGGACGTCGCGCTCCAGTATGCACTCACCTCCCGCACACCCATCAAAACCGCAATGAGATTGAACGCAATTGTCGACACCGACGCACAATTTGTCCAGAAGGTATCGCTCCCATACTCCCTCGCAACCCGCAGGGATACTGCTACAACGCCGGCGAATACCGCAAGGCCAATCAGCGCCGTAAGAAAGTCGGCAGAACGCAAAGGCAGATGCAAAGTCGAGTCATAGGAATAGGTCCACGAAGTAGCCACCTCACGTAGCGTCAGCAGCAGAGCAACCAGATCGATGGCAACGAACGCACTTATCGTCACCTTCACCCAGGTAGAGTATCCGGCCTTCGGTCCGCGCGCACGCAACGCCAACCAGGCCGTCCCCGCAAAGATCATGATCCCGACCAAAGCCGTTCCAGTATCCGTGTTGAAGAACGGCGGTTGTGTGTCGACCATCCACTCGAAGCAATGCGTGGCGACCCCGCCGAAGCCCAGGCCCAGCGATGCCGCGCCAAGCCAGCGCAGCGTGCGTGACGCATACGTTCCCGCCTCGTCCTCGCCAAGCCGCGTTGCGACCCACAGCAGCGCCAGTCCCTCCACCAGCCAACTCGCCGTGATCCAGTGTCCGCTCGCCTTCAGTGGAATCGCAATGGTCAGAAACACCACCGCCAGCGACAGGTGAATCGCCGATGCGGTCCTGGTCTGCGGCGCTTGCATCAGTCCGAGATACACCGCCGCAAGAACGATCATCATCCACGGAAGCAGCGCGTGATGCCCCGAGTCCTGCAGCACCGAATAGAACGCTAGCGCGGCAAAAGCAGCGTTGGCCAGCGGCAGCAGAATATCCTCTATCATCACCGCCATCGAAGTGGAGCGACGCGAAGTAGCTTCCGCGTCAGCCTCATCCGCCCCCAGCGGAACGCTTGCAAACACCGATCCAAACAGCACTATGAACATCGAAGTGATAGCCAATTCGGCCGGAGCATAGAACTCCGAGTACCAGCCGATGAAGAAGATTGAAGTAATCGGGAACGCTCCGAGCAGCAACCGTGGCCACGTCTTCAATCGCACCAGCGCAACCGTCGCAACGTCGATGGCGAGCAGATAAGTGAACAGAAATATCTCGTGGTTGCCGCCAGTCGAGACCAGTATAGGCGTGGCAAAGCCTCCCGCTAGCGCATATACAGCCAGCAACTCCGAGTCCTGCACCCACGCCATATATGCATTCCAAGCCGTCACCAGAATCATCAATGCAAGCGCCGTGCCCGCCGGCAGCAGATGAAACAACTGGAACGCCGCCCACAAGGAGAGATACAGCACTCCGCTGCCCACCGCTTTCAACGAATAAGAGAACGCGGCAAAGCCTTTCCGCCGAAAGCGTTCCGACCACAGTACCAATCCCGCGCCCGCCAGCAGTCCGGCTATCACCCGCCCGGTCGGGCCGACCAGTCCCCGATCGACTGCAAGCTTCAGCCCATACGCAGTCCCGATCAGCAGAAGAACGATCGCAACCCGGTTGAAAACTTGCGACCCAAGTCGACTCTCAAACGATTCGTGAGAGTCTAGTGTCGAGACCTTCGGGATCGACTTTGATGTGGTTGCCGATACCCACGCAACCATCTCCGGATCTCCACCTTCGTTCTGCCTCCTGTACTGCATGGGAGGAGGTGGAGGTACAGGAACCGCATGCGGGACAAAACGCGAGGTCGTTTCTGCAGCCGCAATCTGTTGCTGGAGCGCGGCAAGCTCAAGTTCCAGACGGGCCACCCGCGACTCAAGCTCAAGCGCTCCTGCGCGGTTTTCGCCCCGCTCGCTTAGGTTCGGTCGTCCCGAATCGTATTGCTCTGCCATGGCCACAACTCTAACGCCTCCGCCTCTCCCGGGTCACGAAAATCCAATTCGCCCGGTGGCACCGGGACGCTTTGCCTGATAGTCTTCTGGGCACAATGTCGCCGCAATCCAACCCGATCCGTGTGCTGGTCATTGACGACGACCCCACCATCCGCGAGTTACTCACCGCGCTGCTGGAGATGGAAGGCTACACCGTCGAATCCGCCGACTCGGGAGAAGCCGCACTCGCCATCCTTATCCGCCCGGAGTCCGCCCCTGACCTGGTGCTCGCCGACGTACAGATGCCCGGCACAACAGGATCCCAACTAGCCCGCAAGCTTCGCCGCGCGTGCAACCCCGCAACGCTTCTGCTTGCGATGAGCGGCAGCCAACCCCTCGCGCAGACAATATCGCTCTTTGATGGTTTTCTTTTGAAACCGTTCAAGATCGAACAGGTCTCAGCCGCCCTCCGCGCGCGCAGCATGTCTCACGACCCAGACAATCCACCCGCATCGGATATAGCGACGAGACGGAAGAAACCTACCGCCTCGCTCCCGGGTCGCTCCTCCAAGCCTAGATTTATGTCCACTTCTATCTCTGCGCTGGCACCAAAGGCCGCATTCAAAGCACGTATGAATATTCAGGTCCAGGAGGCGAAATCTGCACAAGGGATTGACACTACCGACAGCGCAAGCTCTGATTCCGTCCTCAACGAAACCATCTACAGGCAGCTCGCAACATCCATCCCAGCCACTCAATTACAGGAGATGTACGCACTCTGCGTCAACGACGCGCGCAAGCGAATTGATGGGATGCGCACCTTGGCCGCAGCCCAAGATTCGGTACTTTTCATTCGCGAGGCACATTCCATTAAGGGAGGATGTGGAATGTTGGGCGCGACCGAACTGCACCGCATGGCAGCAGAATTAGAGACAAACGGCCTCAAAACCAGCCGCGCTGAAGGAGCCCAAGACGTTAACTCTCTAGATGAGCTATCCGCTGCATGCGACCGGCTTGAGCGTATGCTGAGGTCACGTGCGGAGGCTACAACTCCCCCAGCCTAGCTTTACGAGGTCTCGGAAATGCCCGTAGGAGCCGCAATGAATCAGCAATCCGCGAAGAAATCTCCCCCGCCGCCGTCCAACCTGCCGACCATCAGGATCGTCGTCGCTGACGATCATCCGGTAGTCCGCTTCGGCGTCAAAAATATGCTCCAGAATGAGCCTGGCTTCGAAGTGATCGGCGAAGCAGAGGATGGCGACGACGCCATCACTCAGACGCTCGAACTTGAGCCAGACATCCTACTGCTCGACGTCGCGATGCCCCGGCTTCCCGGTCTGGAGGCAATGCGCGCCATCATGACTAAGTCGCCGCGCGTCAAGATTGTGCTGCTCACCAGCACAATTTCCACGCAGCAGGTGATTGAGGCGCTCCAGATTGGTGCGCGCGGAATCGTGCTTAAAGACTCCGTTGTCGGCGACCTCGCCCAGGCTCTCCGCGCAGTTCTCAGCGGAGATTACTGGATCGGCGGAGAGCGCGTCGCCAACCTACTCAAGGCTCTCCAGGGCTTGCAGGCGCAGGCCGCAGCCGTGCCCGAACGTAAGACCTATGGACTCACGCCGCGCGAACTCGAAGTCGTAACCTGCATCGTTGAAGGATGCTCGAATCGAGATATCGCCAAGCAATTCTCCATCAGTGAGGAGACCGTCAAGCGCCATCTGTCGAATGTATTCGACAAGACCGGAGTCTCGACGCGCTTGGAACTCGCCCTCTTCTCCATCGCCCACAAACTTGTCGAACTCTAATTCCGCCACAAAATTGGATACCCCATATCTCGACACTGAGATGTGGGGTTTTTCATGTCACGCAAACCGGCTTTTCTCACTCCGATAGAATCAAATCATGGGCGATTTGACGCATACAGAGCTTCCAATCTACGACCTGCTCGTCATCGGCGCCGGTCCCACTGGAATGGCGTGCGCCATTGAGGCCCAGCGCGCAGGCTTTACGTCAGTCTTGCTCGACAAGGGCTGTCTATGTAACTCGCTCTTCCACTACCCCGCCCACATGACCTTCTTCACCACGCCAGAGCTACTCGAGATCGGCGACATGCCGTTCTCCAGCCCCAATCAAAAGCCCAACCGCAACGAGGCGCTTGAATATTACCGTAAGGTCGCCGAACACTACGCCCTCGACGTCCGCCAATACGAGAACGTCGAGCGCGTCACAGGCTCTGACGGCGACTTTGCCGTCCACACAACGGACCGTTTCGGTCGCTACCTCCACCATCGCGCACGAAAGCTGGTCATCGCCACCGGCTACTACGACCTGCCCAACTACCTCGGCCTTCCCGGCGAAGACCTGAGCAAGGTCAAGCACTACTATCACGAGCCGCATCCCTACTACGGTCTAGATGTGCTCGTCATTGGGGGTAAAAATTCGGCCGCCATTGCCGCGCTCGACCTCTGGCGTCACGGCGCGCGCGTAACCCTCGTCCATCGCGGCACCGAGATGCACCGTCACGTGAAGTACTGGATCCTGCCCGACATCAACAACCGCATCAAGAATGGCGAGATTACTGCACACTTTTCATCCAAGGTCGCGAACATCACCGAGGACGACGTCACCCTCACCACCCCATCCGGCAACGTCACCATTTCCAATCACTTTGTCTTCGCCCTCACTGGCTACCACCCTGACTTCGATTTCATTGAGCGCCTTGGCGTCACCCTCGACGCCGCCAACGACCGCTGCCCAGTCTGCGATCCCTCCACGCTCGAATCCAACGTACCCGGAATCTACCTCGGCGGAGTCATCGTAGCCGGCGAACGCACCAACGAAATTTTCATCGAGAATGGCCGCTTCCACGGCAAACTCATCGCAGAAAACCTCAAGCGTAAACTTAGCGTCGCACAACAAATTTCTGCGTAGCCGTCGTTTTCCGAAGAACCGTCATCCTGACTCGAAGAGTCATAAAGTCCATGGTTGCCCTAAAATGTGCTGGCCTGCCCTCGTGGGACAGGCCAGCACGAACAGCAAGTTCCCACCCTTACTTCTGCGTAGAGAACGCGAACACCGTCTCCGACCGCATCGTCTCGCCTGGCTTCAGCAGTGTAGTCGGAAAAGCAGCCTGGTTCGGCGAATCCGGAAAATGCTGCGTCTCTAAACAAAGTCCCGTGTTCTTCGCATACGCAACACCGGCCTTCCCCTTGAACGATCCATCCAGAAAATTCCCCGAATAAAACTGCACACCCGGCTGCGTCGTCGTCACGGTCAGCACACGCCCACTCTTTGGGTCGTACACCTTCGCCGCCAGCTTCATCACGCCATTTTTCCCGTTGAGCACCCAGTTGTGGTCGTACCCGCCGGCAATCTTCAACTGATCGTTCGCCACATTGATGCGCGCACCAATCTCGGTCGGCTTGCGGAAATCAAACGGCGTTCCCGCCACCGGCTTAACTCCGCCAACCGGGATCAGCCCCGCGTCCACAGGAGTGTATCCATCCGCGTTGATCTCCAACATCTCGCCCAGAATCGTGCCCGATCCATCGCCCGAAAGATTGAAGTAAGAATGGTTAGTAATGTTCGTGACGGTCGCTTTATCCGTCGCCGCCGAATAGTTGATATGCACCGCGCCTCCCACCAGCGTGTAACGAACATGTAGGGTCAGAGTCCCCGGAAATCCCATGTCGCCATCCTTTGACACCAGCGACATTTCGACGCCATCGGGAATCGGCTTGCCAGTCCAAAGTTGCTCGGAGAAGCCCTGAGGTCCGCCGTGCAGCGCATTGCCGTTATTGTTCGCAGGAATCTGATATTCGTGGCCATTGATCGAAAACTTGCCGCTACGAATCCGGTTGCCGTATCGCCCGACAATCGAACCAAAATAAGTCTTGGTCGCGCCCTCCGCCACGTATCCGTCAACCGACTTGTAGCCCAGCACCACGTCGCCCATCTTGCCGTCGCGGTCCTTCGTCATCAGCGACACGATGCGCGCGCCATAAGTAGTAACCCGCACGTCAAGATCGGCATTCTTCAGCGTGTAAACATCAACAGCCTTGCCATCCGGCATCTTCCCGAAATCGGCCTTCGTTACCGCAACGGCCGCCATCGCGGAGTGTGCTCCCAGCGTAGTCATCATGGATAGCAGAATAACCTTTACGAATCTCATCGTCATCATTTCCCCAATCAATTGAGTATCGCCACACTCATCGGCGACTAAATTTACCACTAACTGTTACCTGTTTCCTGTTCCTTAGTCCCAACGCGACTATACGTGAAATCCGCCTGCGCTTGCCAAGCACCCTCTGCAAACCGCAACTCAAGCAGCGTAATATGAAGTCGCTGAAATTTTCTTTCGAGGTTGACACTCTACCGTGACCAAACCACCGTCTTTCTCCTTCCTGCACCGCATTGTCCTGCTGCTTGCCGTCTCCACCATCGCCGCAACGTCATATGCCGCCCCGCCCGCGCCCGACCATTGGGTCGGAACCTGGGCCACCGCGCCCTACGCCGCCAACAACGGTCGTGTCGCGACCCTGACAGCCGCGCCGCCAGTCATCGCACCTCCGGCCAACGCCTCAGCGCCCACGGCCCCCTCGGCACAGATGCCAACTCCTCCCGCCACTCCGGCACAGGCCGTACCTCCCAACACCGAGGCCCGATCCGGTCGGCCGCCCGCCTTCGTCTATGGTACGGACGACACCACTCTGCGCGAGATCGTGCACGCCTCCATCGGCGGCCAAATGGTCCGCGTCGTCTTTACCAACGAGTTCGGCACGGACCCACTCACCATCGACTCTGCCCACGTCGCCGTCAGCCAGGGAGGCAGCACCGTCAACCTCGTCTCTGCCGCAGGCCTCACCTTCGGCGGACGCACTATGGTCACCATTCCGCCCGGCGCGCTCGTCGTCAGCGACCCCGCCGACGTGAAGCTGCCCGCCGGCTCCGACCTCGCCGTCAGCCTCTTCCTCCCCGCGCAGACCATCCATCAACTTTCACAGCATGGTGGCGCGGACCAGGTCAGCTATACCGCACCCGGCAACGTCGTTGGCGCAAAAACCCTCGATAACCCCACAGAAATTCGCTCCTGGCTCTTCGTCAAGGGTGTGGACGTCAAAGTCTCCGCCCAGAGCGCCGCCGTCGTAGCCTTCGGCGACAGCATCACCGACGGTGCCTACGCCACAGTCAACCAGAACGCCCGCTGGCCCGATGAGCTCGCCCGCCGCCTGCTCGCGAATCCAAAGACCGCCAACATCGGCGTCCTCAACGAGGGCATCGGAGGCAACCGCATCCTCCACGATAACGCCGGCCCCAGCGCCCTCGCACGCTTCGACCGCGACGTCATCGCGCAGGCCGGCGTCAAGTACCTCATCATCCTTGAAGCCATCAACGATATCGGCCATGCCTACGATCCCGGCCACGCCTTCGACGTTGTCTCTGCCGACGACCTCATTGCCGGCTACGCCCAGATGGCCGAGCGCGCCCATATGCATGGCATTAAGGTATACGTGGCCACGCTGACACCATATATCGGCGCGAGGTATGCCTCACCCGCCGGCGAAGAGGTCCGCCAGGCCCTCAACAAATGGATTCGCACCACCTCCCAAATCGACGGCTTCATCGACTTCGACAAAGCCACGCAGGACCCCGCCAATCCCGCCACCTTCCTGGCCGCCTACGACCACAGCGACCATCTCCACCCCAGCGATCAAGGCTACAAAGCCATGGGCGACGCCATCGACCTCAAACTCTTCACAAAATAGCGGCCACAAAAATCCGGGTGCCCCATGTTCAAAGCACGCTGCATCGCTTCGACCATGGGGTTATCCCTCTAGGGATCACCATGAAGAAACTTCCTCTCCTCCTTGCGATGGCCGCGATCCTGTCATTCGCAGCATCACTCGCCACCGCACAGCAGATCGTTTGGACCGGCTCGTGGGCCGCCGCGCCCGTCGCAGCACCAGCCACCGAGAAACCAATCGGCCCGGACGGAGAGACCTTCCGCGACATAATCCACCTTTCCCTCGGAGGCCGCGCCATCCGCCTCCGCATCTCCAACGAGTTCGGTCCGACGCCACTCACCATCGCGGCAGTCCACGTGGCTCTTAGCGCAGGCTCAGACGGAATTCAGCCTGCCACTGACCACGCTGCAAAATTCAACGGTGTGTCCTCGGTCGTGATACCCGCAGGCACCATCGCGATCAGCGATCCCATCGCAATGTCTGTGAAGGCGTTCGGCGACGTCGCCGTTAGTCTCTTCGTGCCCGCGCAATCCGGAGTCGAACTTACACTCCACAATCTGGCAATGTCGACCAACTATGTCGCCACCGGCAATGTCACCGCTGCTGCATCGCTCCCCAACGCCACAAGAGTCACATCGTGGCATCTATTGAAAGCCGTGGATGTTGACGCCGGTCCGAACGCTTCGGCCGTCGTCGCTCTCGGCGCGTCCATTACGGATGGCTACCACTCGACGCCCGACAAGAATCTTCGCTGGCCCGATGATCTGGCAATTCGTCTTCACGCCAACTCCGCCACCTCCAACATAGGAGTGCTCAACGAGGGCATCAGCGGCGCGCGTATCCTGCACGACGTCACCGGCCCCAGCGCGCTTGCCCGCTTTGACCGCGATGTCCTCGCCCAGACTGGCGCGAAGTTCGTCATCATCGCGCTCGGCACCAACGATATCGGCCGCACATTCTTCCCGCGTATGCCCAACGAAAGCCCCATCACCGCCGAGCAACTCGTCTGGGGCCTGCAGCAAATCGTAGCCCGAGCCCACGCCCGCGGCGTCAAGGTCATCGCGACCACCCTGAATCCATACGAAGGCGCAGACTTCTACAACATTCCCGGCGACCGGATGCGCGAGGCCTTCAATACCTACGTGCGCACCAGCGGCATCTTCGACGGCGTTGTCGACTTCGATCGAGTCATGCGCGATCCATCGCACCCCGCGCGATTCCTGCCCGCCTACGATTCCGGCGACCACCTCCACCCCAACGATGCCGGCTACAAAGCCATGGCCGACGCCATCGATTTGAAGCTGTTCAAGAAATAGCTAGCGCCCGTTCCCAAGGCTGAGCCACCTTCACCGAAGCCATCCCTGCCGCCGTCGCCGCCTGAATCCCCATCTCCGTATCCTCAAACACCAGGCAATCCGCGGGCGCCACCCCAAGCCTCTTTGCCGCCACTAGAAATGGCTCAGGATCAGGCTTGCTCCGCCTATAGTCCTCAGCGCAAACCAGCGTCTCGAATTTATCCAGAATCCCCAGCGTAGTCAGCGATCGCGTCACAGAAGCCCGCGTCCCACCCGAGACCACCGCAAACGGAATTCGCCCGTGACTCAGCGTGATGTGCTCCAGCACCTCGGGTACAGCCCGCAACTCCGGAAGCATTTCGTAATACAGCAGTTCTTTGCGATGTGTAACCTCAGCCACAGGTAGCGTCAACCCCTGCTCCGCGCTCAGGATCGTAACGATTTGCGCCGTCGGCATCCCTCCCCACGCATAAAACTTGTCCTCGGAAAACGTGCAGTTCCACTCGCCAAGCGCCTTCTTCCATGCCACATAATGCAGCGGCATCGAGTCGACAATCGTCCCATCACAATCGAACAAGTAAGCCTTGAACGCCCCATCCGGCAACTTCAACTTCATTCCCTGTGCCCCCGCTACCATACCCTGCAAACTTTCTCCTTCATCATCGCCTGACCTGCCTTGCATGAAAACGCCTTCTGAAACTCCGGCATATTCGTCACCACTCCATTAATGCGCGCAAAGCCAGGAGAATGCGGATCGGTCGCCGCATTCAGCCGCAGATTTTCCGGACGGCTATTCTCGCAAGCCCACTGTGCCATGCCGATGAAGTACCGCTGATCCGGAGTAAAGCCATCGCGAATAGCAAGAGTCTGCCCCTCCGTCTGCTTCTTCCACGCGATGTATGCCAGCAGCGTCCCGCCAAGATCGGCCACATCCTCACCGCTAGTCAACTTCGAATTGATGTGAATGTCGTCCACCACCACGTACCCCGCATACTGCTCGCGAACGCAGTTGATACGGTCCTCGAAGCCCTTCGCATCCGTCGCAGTCCACCAGTCGCGCAGATTGCCCTTCGAATCGAACTGCCGCCCCTCATCGTCGAAAGCATGCGTTAACTCGTGCCCGATCGTGGCGCCGGTGTTGCCATAATTCGGTGCGTCGTCCATCTTCGCATCGTAGAGCGGTGGCTGCAGCACGCCCGCCGGAAAATTGATGTCGTTCATCTGCGGATTGAAATACGCATTCACAGTAGGCGGCGTCATACCCCACTCGTTGCGATCGACAGGCTTGCCGAGTTTATGCCACTCGCGCGCGTCCTCGAATTGCGAAGCACGCTGCACATTCCCAAAGTGATCATCCGGCTTGACCGCAAGCGCAGAGTAGTCGCGCCACGTGTCCGGATACCCGATCTTGTTGCGGATCGCATGCAGCTTGCGCATCGCCTCCTGCTTCGTCTCCGGACTCATCCAGTCGAGCCCCGCAATCTCCTGCCCCATCGCGGTCTCAATCTGCTCCGTCATCTTCTGCGTCTGCGCCTTCATGTCCGCGGAAAACGTACGACGCACAAACTCCTGTCCCAATGCCTCGCCAAGCGAGCGGTCGACCTGCCGCGTACAAGTCTTCCATCGAGGCGGCATGCTTACAATCCCACGCAGCGTGGTCGAGTAGAAGTCGAACTGCACCTGCTGAAACGGCATCGCAAGCGAGGCCGCCTCCGCCGTGGCAAGATGGAAGCGCAGATACGCCCGCAACTCTTCCACAGGCTCGCTGTTCAGTTCCGCGTGGACAGCCTTCA
>JANYLK010000172.1 GCA_025357875.1 Granulicella sp. | reverse complement strand
CTGCTGCGGCAGGTGGTCTCGGGAGACCCACCAGACGACTGCGCCTACAGCCTTCCACTTCGATTGATCGCTGACGTCTACCGGCAGATATTTCTGGTTCGCCGAGACAAGGATGTCGGATGCAGGAAGACGCTGAAGTCGCGCGACCTTGAAGCCCAGGTCGCGGTGGGAGAAGACCGCGAGCTTTTTATCCAGCAGGCTGCGATCCGTAACCGCAGTATCGACGGCGATGATGGCCTGGGGAGCGATAACCGGCAGCATGGAATCGCCTGAAAGATCCATGCACAGCATGCTCTCCGGATGCGGACACCAACTGAGCGGAGCCATCAGCACATCCAGAACCTCAGCCTGCGATAACGTCACATGCGGGCCGGGAGGAATTCGGTCTCCATACGCAGTGATATTGAGCAATGGCAGGATGACGGCGTTCGCCTTCTTCGCTACGATCTCTTTCGATAGCTTCCTGCCAGCCACCAACTTGAAGTCTTTGAGATTGACTCGCAGCGACGAGATCGTCATGCGCGGAGTCGTGCCTGGAAAGTTTGCCGGATCCACCCCCGCTCGTTCCCAGAAATACGCGGCATCGGGCGACCCAGTCATATTTCCCATCGCGAGATACGACGCACTGGTCGGCTCGTGGGTTCCTTTGATCCAGCGATTGACCGTAGCCGGTGAGACTCCCATGCGCGCTGCGAATCCAGCCTGCGACAGCTTGAGTTCGACGATCAGCCGACGTATCTGGGTCGACCAATCCGGCTTAGGTGGGTGCTTGGCAGGCATTGTTTTAGTCCCACTGTTTCAATTGAGATTACATAGGTGTAATTGCACTAATAAAATCAATAACTTGCGAGCAACACTTGTTATGCTAACAGTGTCTTCTCCTCATGGGCGCATTGACCAATTGTTTGTAAAGGCCCCTTGTTCCAACAAACCAAAATCTCGTGCCATGCGTAGACATCACGGTTATTGAATGTGGAAGGCCGCAAACATCATTTTTACGTCTTTTGTGAAGTTTCGGTGGCCCGCACTGCAGTCGATTCGGACGAAGGGACTAAATTTATGACGGGTCCGACCGAGAAGTCAAGGGTTCTCGTAGTCGATGCCGAGCACATCATCGCCGATACCCTGCAGGCGATCTTCCTGAATGCAGGAATGGAAGCGATGGCGGTGTATTCCGCAGAGCAGGCCATCGTGTTGGTGTTGCAATGGGTTCCAAACGCGGCGATCATCGATGTCCAATTGCCAGGAATGAACGGCATCGATCTCGCGATCCATTTGAAAAGAAATTATCCAGATTGCGCATTGACGCTTTTCTCCGGACACACGGCCACTGAAGATTCGTTGGAGAAGGCAGAGCAGGACGGCTACACCTTCGACGTGCTCGCGAAGCCCGTGCATCCCGCTGATTTGTTGAGGCGCATCACTCTTCAACTCTCTGGTGCCGGGAGCGCGTAGACTTTTCGGGTGAACACACGCACCTTTCTCACGCTCGCTCTCGTCCTCAACCTGGCAACGACCCCTAGCTCCCTCGCGCAGGCGAATATTGCAGCCGTCGCACCCACCGCGACTGCGACTGTCCAGCCCGCGCCCGATGGCAAGCCACATACGTTCGCCGTTGCGGGTGGGCAGTTTACGCTTGATGGCAAGCCCTTCAGAATCATCTCGGGCGAGATGCATTATCCGCGTATTCCGCGGGAGTACTGGCACGCGCGGCTGAAGATGGCGCGCGCGATGGGGCTGAATGCAATCACCACGTACGTCTTCTGGAATGAGCACGAGCAGACGCCGGGCACGTACGATTTCACCGGCAACAACGATGTCGCGGAGTTCATTCGCGAGGCGCAGCAAGAGGGCTTGTATGTCATCCTGCGACCCGGGCCCTACGTCTGCGCGGAGTGGGAGTTTGGCGGATATCCGTCGTGGCTGCTGAAAGATCCGACTACGGTCATTCGTTCGAGCGATCCGAAGTATATGGAGCCGGCGACGCGTTGGATCAAGCGGCTCGGCAAGGAACTTGCACCGTTACAAATTGGCAACGGTGGGCCGATCGTGCTGGTGCAGGTGGAGAATGAATACGGCTCCTTCGGCAACGACCATGCGTACATGGAGCAGAATCGCCAGGCGCTGGTCGATGCGGGCTTTACGAAGGCGCAGATGTACACGGCGGATGGGCCAGGCGAGATTGCGAATGGTTCGCTGCCCACGCTGCCGGTGGGAATCAACTTTGACGGGAACAGGGTGAACGAGGCGCAGAAGTCGTTTGACACGTTGAAGACGAAGCGTCCGGATGGGCCATTCTTCAACAGCGAATTCTGGGCGGGCTGGTTCGATCACTGGGGCGGGAAGCACGCGCACACCGACACGGCGATACAGGCCGCGAATCTCGACTGGATGCTGCAGCGAGGATTTTCGGTATCTATATACATGTTTCACGGCGGGACGGATTTTGGCTGGATGAATGGCGCGAATTCTTCAGACAGCAAGAAGGACTACGAGCCCGACGTGACCAGCTATGACTACGACTCGGCGCTCGACGAGAGTGGACGGCCGACGGCGAAGTTCTTCGCCTTCCGCGACGTCATCGCGAAAGCTACCGGGGTCACGCCGCCTGCGGTGCCTGAGGTTGCGCTGCCGATTCATGTCGCGCCGTTCAATCTCAACGAGGCTGCGTCGCTATGGGACAACCTGCCCAAGCCGATCGAGAGTGACAAGCCGCTGGCTATGGAAGACATTGGCCAGTCGTACGGGTGGATTCTTTACCGAACGAAAACGCCGGCGAGCGAAGACGGTATCGGCACGCTTACCTTTCACGACTACACTCGCGTTTACCTCGATGGAAAACCCCGCAAGATCATCGAGGGGGCGCTCAAGGCCGATGGACACCTCAGTCCTGCTGCAGATGGCTTCGCCGGCGACCGGCGAGAGGGGAATTCTTTATTCCATGCCGCAGCGTCCAAGGAGCAGCAGTTGGACCTGCTGGTAGAGAACAGCGGGCGCATCAATTACTCGCACCAGCTTCTCACCGATCGCAAGGGCGTGATCCACAGCGATCCTCCGGCTCAGCCGTTGAGGTGGTCGATCTATTCGCTGCCAATGTCGACGCCGTGGACGCTTCCGTTCAAGAAGGGTGAGTGCACGGGGCCGTGTTTTTATCGTGGCACGTTCAACGTTGAGAAGCCGGGGGACACGTTTCTCGATACTTCCAATCTGACCAAGGGACAGCTTTGGGTCAATGGCCATGCGCTCGGACGCTTCTGGAAGATTGGGCCGCAGAAGACTTTGTATCTGCCGGGGCCATGGGTGAAGAAGGGCGCGAATGAGGTCATTGTGTTCGACGTGGATGGGCATGCGTCCAGCACCATCGAAGGGCTCACCAAGCCGAATCTTGGGGATTGACTATGGCGTTCTGAATCTGGGTGAGGGTATTTGTCTAGCCTTCAGCCCTTCGCTGGCCAGGGTGCATGACCTTCATCCGGGCCTTCGGCCTAGGTGATCAACGTCGGATCATCGTTCGATGCTTCCAGTTCCGGCGACATGGCCGCACCCGGGCGTTCCTCCATCGGGAACTGCGCGCCCTGACGTCCGTTGAACAGCTTGCGCAGGACATACACGCATAGCACCAGTACCACCACACCCGTGATCCCCAGCACGCTTCCCAGATGTTCATGGATTGCCTGCCGCCCGGCGTGTGCGATCTCCGGCCCATACATCACCGTGATCAGCCCGCATACCAGGAATTGTACAAATTTGCCGCAGAAGATCGCCGCCAGGAACGGCAGCGGCTTCATCTCGAACACGCCCGCCGCAAATTCAAATAGTTTAATCGGCATCGGTGGCGGCATCATTGCGGGAACCATGATCGCCATGAACTCCTGCCGCTCGAATCGGTCGCGAAGCCGCTCATAGCGCGAACGATTAATCCGCTTCAGCAGGAACAGCTCCCCGCCCGCGCGTCCCGCGTAGTACGGAATCAAACTGCCAATCGCCGACGCTCCGGTCGCCATCAGCACATACAGCAGCATCTTGCCATGGTCGGCCGCCACATATCCGATCACCACGCCATCCATGGTGGTCGGCAGCATGATCAGACCCGAATCGATGAAGGCAAGCCCGCCCAGTCCCCAGATGCCCAGCGGTTTCAGCGTGGCCATCAGAACAGCGCTAATCTTGTGCAGCACAACAAGCGGGTGGATAGTCACAACCTATAATTCTACGTTGCCGGTAAGCGGTTGTCAGTTGCAAGGTCTTAGTTACGAGGTTCGAGATTGAAGATTCGAACGCCCCCTTGGTCAGTAGCGCGCTTTTTCACGAACCCTGAACTCAGTGCCTCGAAGCTACCCTCAATGTCCCGTTCGCCCCGCCAGCAGATCCAGCGCATGCGGCAGCAATTCCAGCACAGCCCCAAGTGAAGTCACTGCACCCGCAGGGGATCCCGGCAGATTCACAACCAGCGCACTTCCTGATCCTGAAAGCGATGCGGCGTTGGAAGAAACCACACCGCACACACCCCGACTCAACGCTGCCAGCGGAGTATGACGCAGACCTTCCGCCCGCATCCGTTCCGCAAGCCCATCGACCATTCGCTCGCATACCATCCGAGTGGCCTCCGGAGTGACATCGCGCGCCGCAAGCCCGGTCCCGCCCGTGGTCACAATTAAGCCCGCGTTGAGCGCGTGCCGACGCAGCGCCTCCGCGATCAGATCGACTTCATCCGGCAGCGTCTCGGTCACCACCTCCGCTGCACCGGCCGCCTCCAGTATCTTCACGATGGCTGGCCCCGAGCGATCCTCCTGCAGAGCTTGCGAGCAGCGATCGCTGATCGTCAATACGACCACGCGCGTCCCGGCACGAAACCGCCCTGCAGCCTTACTCTTCGCACCTTCCATCAATTCCGCCATAGTCTGCCAGTCTAATCGTCAGGGTCACTTCGCCGAAAAGCTGCCACTGGTCACACCCATCGCGGCATGCGCGCCTACCACCCACTCGCTCAATGGATATTCTTCGCGGCAGTCGATGCAGGTGGCCGTCGGATACTGCGCGCCGCAATTCGAACACACGCCGCCAGTCGCAAAGGTGTCGAAGGATTGCGGGCAATGTCCGCATTGCCAGAAGTCTCCAATCAGAGGCGCGGTCCGGCAACTTGGGCACGCGAATCCTTGGCGCCGCGGCAGCTTCGCAAGCTTCAGCAAAGCCCGCGCGCGTTGCAATCCATTCCAGCAATTGATCAACAGGAACACGCTGATCGCAGCGGTCCACAGCGATTGCCTCTTCACCGCCAGCGCAAGCAATCCGGCAATACCCACGAAGCCGACCACGCTCGCCACCATCAGGCTCCACGCGGGTCCCATCACAAACCACAGCAGCGAGCGCAGTATCTGGCCACCATCCAGCGGATACACCGGCAGCATATTGAACGCCAGCAGCACCACATTGATGTAGAGGATCCAGTGGACCAGGGTGTAGGCATCGGGCATGGTCTCGACCCAGCCTGACGACTCGCTCACTTTAACCGCGATATACAAGATGGGCAGCAGCGCAACATTCACCAGCGGTCCTGCAGCGATGCTCCACAGCGTAGCGCCCGGCCTCTGCGGCGGATTGACATACGCCACGCCGCCGAACGGCCACAGCAGAATCTTGTCTGCCTGGCCTCCAACCGAGCGGCAGGCTATCGCATGTCCAAACTCATGCATCAGCACAATCAGAAACAGCGCGAGATACTCGAGCACGCTGCCGACGACCGAGTGGTACCTGCCATCACGGCGCTGAATCTCGTAGAATGCGACAAAGAACCACGACCAGTGGAGATACAGATCCACTCCGGCAAGACGAAATAGATGGATCGAACCGCGAGTCCCCGTGGGCATGCCAGTAGCTTACTGCATCGCCTCCGAGGTACGCGGGATATGGAAACGCAGGCGCAGGCCAGACCCGCGTCCCGGCGCGAAGTTTTCTATGGCGTGGCACTTCGGGAACTTCAGAATTTGTGCTCAACCGAGCCCAGGCTCCCCGGCATCAAGCCTCAATGTGATGCTCGTGCCCGAGCCAATACGCGAGTTTGCCCGCTGCAGATTCTGCGCCCGCTGCTGCGGCAGTTGCGCGGTGGAGTGACGCCTCGCCGTCTTGCATGGAGCCTGGCGCTGGGCGTGGTCATCGGCATCAATCCGTCGGTGGGACCCGCGACAGTGGCGGTCGCTATGCTGGCCTGGGCCTTCGGACTTAATCAGATCGCATCACAGATCGGTGTACACGCGGTTGCACCACTGCATCTTCTACTGTTTGTTCCGTTCATCGAAGTGGGCGTATACCTCTTTCACACACGTCGTCTCCCGTTCAGCCGGCAGCAGATCGAGCATCTCAGCCATCACCCTTTTCGCCTGTTTCACGATATTTGGCAATGGGAATGGCATGCGCTCATCGTTAGGGGCCTGGTCGCCGTGATCGCGATGCCTCTGCTCGCCGTGTATCTTCGACGTGCACTGGTGCTGCTGATGCGGCGCCATAAGGCGCTGATGCGTTCGCGCCCCGCGCTGCACTAAGACGCCCGAATGTGTTCGCATCATTAAGTTCATGCAATCCCCGTTTCACGGGAAGTTCGAAGTGGTTGGTTTGCGCCCGTCGATTATCCGGTCTCTAGTTGTCCGAAGGTCGCTCCACATCGTCGATGACAAGTACGGGCGTCGAGAGTTTTTGCGGTTCCAGTTTTAGGCCCAACTGTTCTTGGAGTGCATCGAATATCGAAGGCGCTGAAATTTCTGATGCTGGAGTCGTGTTTTCTGCACTGGAATCGGTCTGCGCCGGATCTTGTCCCCGCGAGAATCTCAGCTCGAAATCGTAAACACCCTTGAGTCCCGTCTTATCGATCACTTGGCGCCCCGCAAGTCCCGCCAGAGAACCCGCAAAGAAATCCATGGTGACCTCCTGCGCTTTCTCTTCGCCCGGGCCGGTTGCATTTAAAGCAGGGCCTTGCATGGGAGTTCCGTCGGCTTCTTTGAGGCCGCCAGGATGCGGGTCACCCGGCTTCACTTCCTTCATCTTCGGACCACTCTTCCCGACCACCAAGGCGTAAATTCCGACGCTTCTCAGCTCGCGATGAATTTTCAATTTGAATCGGTCCCCCAGAAGCGACTGAATCATTCGTTTTCGCTGCGCTTCGTTGAGAGAACGAAATCTCGCTACCTCCGGGCCGGCTACTTTCGCCTGAATATCGTAGCGGTCCGATTTGGCCCAGACCGGCAGCCCTTGGAGCAGATCCGCGCTCTGGACGCCATAGGCGTAGGCAACGATGTCCAACAGCAATACATTCGTCAGGTTCATTCCATCGCCGTCCGTCGGAGAGTAGATGTTAATGTTACGGTTCCCGCTGTTGTTTCGCTTGATGGATACCACGTCGAAGACGAGCGGCGGATCCGCAGGGACGCTTTGCACCATTTGCGCAATTGCAACCTGTGCCGCTGCGGTTGCAGATGTGAAAGGGATGGCCAGAATGACCAATCCGGCTAGCAGCGACTGAAGGTGCAAGATGCGCTTCAGCTTAGAGCGTTCGGCCATGGCAACAACCTCACATTGTACAAAGCAGATTCGCTAATCCCCTAAAGATCGCGAAAAGCAGCACATACGGTTCGCCCCGTGCATATCCCGGTCGGCGAAAGGTGTGCGTAAATCCGCCCGCTGCGTAGTGCCTCTCCAACACCAGCACGCGCTTGCCGCCATGCGCCCCGAGCAGCACTGCCGCCGTAAGCCCGCCAATGCCCGACCCCACCACAATCGCGTCCCACTGCTCGGCCAACTCCGCCTACTTGTATGAAACCGTCATCGCATCCTCCCGCAGAATGAACCTTCGAATCTATTCATGTTGACAGTGACAACATAAGCCTAGATTGGGCAAGTTGCTCTTGTCAACATCGTCTGGTAAAAGTAAGTGTGCCTCGTTCCCAGCCCTATCACCACGCCAACCTTCGCCAGGTTCTGCTTGATGCCGCGGTCGCTCGGATTGGCGAGGTCGGCCCCCGCGCATTCACGCTCCGCGAAGTCGCCCGGCGCGCAGACGTCTCCCACAACGCTCCGTATCGCCACTTCGCCAGCAAGGATGAGTTGCTGGTATCGGTCGCCGCGGAGGGTTTCGACCGCCTCATTGCCTCCATGCGAAAGTCCATGGCGCGCGGCAAGTCTCCCCGCGAGCGGCTGGAGCTGTGCGGCTGCGGCTACGTCGACTTTGCGCTGCGCTGGCCGCATCACTTTCTTGTCATGTTCGATCTGCCTCGCCCCGCGAATGATTGCGAGCCATCCCACGCCGCCGGAGAAAACGCCTTTGCCGTGCTGCTTGAGTGCGTCACCGCCGCGCAGGCAGCCGGAGAACTGCCCGCCAGCGACCCGTTACCTCTCGCATGGACGGCGTGGGCACTTGTCCACGGCATTGCCAAACTCGCCATTGGGGGAAATCTCCCACTCAGCGCCCGCGCAACCATTGCCTTTACCCGTCACGCCTCGCAGACCATCTTCCGGGTCCCGCCAGCGACCCATCCCGCGCAGCCCTTACGCAAGTCCAGCCAAGCCGCAAAAGATGAGAAAATAAAAGGAGCGCGAGCCTCCCCGCGGTTTTCGCGGTCTCTATAAAAGAGAGAGGCCGGACTTTTCTGCGCCGCACAACGTCATACCAAAGTCGCCGATGCCTATCCTCCAACTGCCGCCCAACCCGTCCCGCGACAAAGACCGGTCTGGCGAGACGCCGGGCGACGGCGCACCCAATCAGTCCGGCACCCAGCCCCTCAAAGTCCGCACCCGCCGTTTTGGCGAACTGGAAGAGCACGAGCTCATCCACCTGCTCGATTCGCTTGACGACGACCGCTCCCGCGCCCGCTTCCGCGAGTCCGTCTACATCTCCGTCATCATCTGGATCGTCATTGCGTGGTTCCTGTTCTACGGCCCGCGGGTGCTCTTCCATCAGCCTGTATACCGCGATCCGATCGCAATGATGAAACAGCACGACAAGGAGCAGCTCACTTACCTCAATCCGCCCGCTGCACCTGCGCCACGGCCGACGCCCAAGCCTGCAGCGTTGAACCAGAAGGCGATCCAGCAGATTCAGAAGCAGGCCCGCGAAGCTCCGCGAACACCGCAGCCGCCCGCCCCGCAGCAAGCGCCTCCGCCACCGCAGGAGCAGGCGCACAACACCGCCCCGCCGATCCCGCAACCGGCCATGCCACTTCCATCTGCGCCCAGGCCGGCGCCCTCGGTCGACCTGCCTTCTGCGCCGCATCCCAGCATCGCGCCGAACACGCAGACCGCCCACAGCGCCATGCAGGATGCCATGAAAGGCGCGCTCGGCGGACGCAGCGGCGCGGAGGTCGGCGGCCCGGGTGCAGGAGGCGCATTGCAAGCCGGCGCCACCATCCTTTCCGATATCGGCGACTGGGACCCCAGCGCCTACATGCGCCGCCTGCACAACGACATCCAGCGCAACTGGGATCCACTGATTCCCGAAGAAGTTCAGGCACCGCTGATGAAGAAGGGCGTAGTCGGCATCCGCTTCATCATCCTGCGCGACGGCCAGATCGGCGACATCAAGCTTGAATCCGCATCGGGCGATGTCGCCCTCGACAAGGCTGCGTGGTACGCGATCACCAGCGAAGGCCAGTTCCCGCCATTGCCCAAGGAATACCACGGCCAGCAACTCGAACTCCGCGTCGGCTTCTTCTACAACCAACCCATCAAGCAGTAGCCGTCGAATCGATTGGATTGCCAATCAAAATGCAGATTCGTTCTGCAGGGCATTGATATTGATGACTTATCGATAACGGCAACGTGCTGATCCAGCAGCATGAGGAGTGGGATACTTGAGCAGCACGATGCGTCCTTCCGACTCCAACCCGCACGAATCAAAATCGTCCGAGAACTCCGAACAGCTCGAACGACGACGCCAAGTGCGCGGACTTCTTGTGCTCGCCTTCGCGGCAATCGTCTTCGCGATCTACCGCGCCGGATTTCACAGCGTCTTCACCGTCGGTTGGTGGCGGCTTTGGTAGACCCTCCGCTCATCGTCCTCAGCGGCCCAACCGCCAGCGGCAAGACCGCTTTAGCCCTTGAACTCGCCGAAAAGTTTGCCGGCGAGATCGTCTCATGCGATTCGGTCGCCGTCTATCGCGGCATGGAGATCGGCACTGCCAAGCCCACGCTCGCGGAGCGCGCCCGCGTACCGCATCACCTGATCGACGTTCTCACTCCCGATCAACCCTGTACCGCCGGCGAATACAGCCGCCTTGCCCGCGAAGCCATCCACGGCATTACCCAGCGTGGCCGCGTCCCAATCGTTGTCGGCGGAACCGGCCTCTATCTGCGCGCGCTGCTCAACGGCCTGTTCCCCGCGCCGCCACGCCACGAACCGTTGCGCGCCAAACTGCGTCAGCGTGCCGAAGAGCGCGGCCCAGCTCATCTCCACCGCATCCTCACTCGCCTCGACCCTGCTGCCGCAGCGGTGATCCACGCCAACGACGCGCCTAAGATCATCCGCGCAATCGAAGTCACGCTTACCGCGCGCCAGCCGATCACGCAGCAGTGGGAAGCCCGCGACCCGCTCACCGGCTTCCGCATTCTGCGCCTCGGCCTCAATCCGCCCCGCGCCGAGCTTTATGCCCGCATCAACCGCCGCGCCGCAGAAATGTTCGAGATCGGGCTGGTCGAAGAGACCGCCCTGCTGGTCGAGAACTACGGGTACGATTGCCGCCCGCTCACGTCACTTGGCTACGCCCAGGCTGTGCAGGTCCTGCGCAACGAGATCACCCGCGACCAGGCCGTCACAGTCGCCGCACAAGGCCATCGCAACTACGCCAAGCGCCAACTCACCTGGTTCCGCGCCGACGCCGCAATTCAATGGCTCCCCAACTTCGGCAATTTCGCCGACATCCGATCCGAGGCAGTAGCCATGGTAGAACTACATTTGCAGCCTGGATAGCGCGGAAATCGTTTCACCACCCTTATTTCTGCAAGGTGTGAATATAGGCGACCGCTGATTTGATCTGGTCCTCAGAAAGTTTGTCGCCAAAAGCGGGCATCTTGTTTTTGCCGGTCTTGACGATGCTGATCAACTCAGCTTCCGATTTATTAAGGACTCCTGCGTCTTTGAACGATGCAGCCTTGAGAACCTTCCCCGCAGGTGTGTTGCTGAGGCCATCCGCTCCGTGGCACATTGCGCATTTCAATTTGAAGGTCGCCTCGCCGGGGTCCTGTGCAAACGCCGGTATGGCAAAGAATATTCCAAGCCAGCAAATCGCCGCATATAGATTTACTTTCACCAAATAGCTCCCGTCCAGAGAATCAATCTGCCATTCGCGGCGCGATGCCACACGCCCCGGATACGCCAATGCAGAAAGGCCCATCCGAGATGGATGGGCCTTGTCCCAACTTCCCCAACCTTATTGCCGAAGCGTCAAAGTATTGGCCAATCTAAATCGGATGATCGACTCCGACGGAATATCCAGATCCCGATTTCCCGTCAATCCGCCCACCGCAGTTCCAGCGCCAGCGCCCGCGAGGCCGCCAATCAGCAGTCCTGGTCCTCCGCCGGCCAGGCCGCCGATCAGCATTCCCAGGCCTGTCCCGCCACCGATAAACGCGGCCGAACGCTTGCCTTTACCCTTCTTCGTCCGGGTCAGATCGTTGGTCTCAATCGGATAGCGCGCGCCATTCAATGTCAGCGCGGTGAGTCGAAGCTGCAGGATCGACGCACCCTTGAAGTGTCCTCGCTTGTGCGATGCATCCACGACACCATCCACAGGAGTGCCCTTGGGCAGAATCTCGTGGCCGTTGTCATCCACGTAACCCTCCGCCAGTTCGCCATCGAAGCGCGATCCTGCAGGAGTTGTCTTGACGCTGATATGTTGATTGATTCGAATGGCCAGCGTTGTGCCCGCCGGAATACGGACATCGGCTGCTCGAATCACCGGCGCTCCACCGGCGACAGGGCCCGCCGGAGCCGCCTTGCCATTCGCATACATTGGCCCACCTACGGGTGCGGGCGCATCCGCGGACCGGGCTACCTGCGCATTCGCAGGACCGCTCATTGGAGGGCCACCCGCAACTGCAGGCGCTGGAGTCGTCGTCGTCGTTACCGCCTGTGCAGTTTGACCCGGAACCGGAGGCTGCACGGTAGTGGTCGTGGTGTTGCCATTCTTATCGATCGACACTACCTGCTGTGCCTGCCCGGTGGCTGCCGCCTGCTTCTTCGCCGCGTCAATCGCCTTATCCTGGTCTGACTGGCATCCCGCAAGCAGTACCAAACCCAGCGCCATCGCGCCACCTATTGCAAAAAATCTTGAGCGAACCAGTCCATGAGCAATCTTCAAAGTTGTTCTCCTCTTTATCGTTCCTGAGTCTGTATGCGAGCCGAGGTGTTTGCCTCGGACCTCGAAACCTTAAAACATTGCACCTCTTTATAAGATGCTCCTTTCGCCCATACGACCGCCTCATCCACAAAGGTTTACGATTCTCATTATGAGTTCCACGCTTGAGAACGTCGCCTCCCCTCGCCCCCAACTAGCCCATCTGTCCGCACAACTTGCCGATTTCCGCGCGCGCGGCACGCACTTCCGCCTGCGTATTCTCGACGACGCGCAGGCCCCCGTCTGCCACTACGATGGCCGCCAGGTGATCAACCTCGCCAGCAATAACTACCTCGGCCTGTGTAACCACCCCAAACTTCGCGAGGCGGCAATCGCGGCTACGCAGAAGTACGGCGCAGGTTCGGGAGCCGTCCGTACCATCGCCGGCACCATGCGCATTCATATCGAACTCGAAGAAAAAATTGCGGCGTTCAAGAATGTTGAAGCCTGCGTTGTGTTCCAGTCCGGCTTCACGGCTAACGCCGGAACCGTCTCGTCAATCCTCGGCAAAGACGACTTCATCCTTTCTGATGAACTCAACCACGCCAGCATCATCGACGGCGCACGACTCTCGCGAGCCAAGGTCAAAGTATTCCGCCACAAGGATGTTGCGCACGCTGAAGAGTTGTTGCAGGAGATCCAGCATGAGCCCGGCCACAAGCTCGTCATCACCGACGGCGTCTTTTCAATGGACGGAGACATCGGCCCGGTTGCCGCGCTGGCCAACCTCGCCGAAAAATATGGCGCCATCATGATGGTCGACGACGCGCATGCCTCCGGTGTTTTGGGCCGCAATGGAAGAGGAAGTGTTGACCACTGCAACGCGCACGGAAAAGTCGACGTCCAGGTCGGGACTCTATCGAAAGCCATCGGCGCGCTGGGCGGCTACGTCTGTGGCAGCCGCGATCTCATCGACTTCCTCTACCATCGCGCACGGCCGTTCCTGTTCTCCACCTCGCACCCGCCGAGCGTCGCGGCCACCTGCATCGCGGCGTTCGACATATTGGAGAATGAACCAGAACGCATCGCTCGCATGTGGGATAACACCAACTACTTCAAACAACAATTAGCCAACGCGGGATTCGACATCGGGGGACACTCCACGCCCGCCAGCGAAACGCCGATCACGCCCATCATCATTGGCGACGGCCGCGCAACCATGGACTTCTCCCGCGCCCTCTTCGACGCTGGTGTAATGGCGACGGGCATCGCCTTCCCCACCGTCCCCGAAGGCAAAGCGCGCATCCGCACCATCATGACCAGCGAACA
>JANYLK010000163.1 GCA_025357875.1 Granulicella sp. | reverse complement strand
GTCGAGGGTGGCGGTCTCGCTGAGGCGGTTGCTGCGCTTGTGTTGGGCCTGGCTGGTGAAGACGCCGCGGTGGTATTCGAAGTAGAGTTCGTCGTTCCAGGTGGGGATGCCTACCGCCCCGTCTGTTGATGCGGGTGGTGGAGTGTAGCCTTTGGCGATGGTGTTGTAGTTCCATTTGGGGGAAGCGGGGTTGAGATTTTTTTCGATGTCAGTGAAGTAATGTTGTGCGGTGCCGTAGCGCATGGTGGGGATGGCAGCGGCAGTTGAAGTGTCGCCGGATTTGCTGGCGGCGGTCCAGCGGTCGGCCTGGTCTAACATGGCGCGGGTTGGGCCGCCGCCGTGGTCGCCGATGCCGTAGAGGTCAAGCATCTCGGTGGTGCCGGGATTGAAGTGCGCGGAGTCGGCGAAGTCGGCGGAGATGCGGGTGGGATTGACGTTGTCGTGGACGTAGTCGGTGGGGAAGTAGGTGAGTACTTCGCTGCCGTCGGGCGACTGCCACCAGAAGAGGCGGAAGGGAAGCTGGTTGGTGTCGTTCCAATGCATTTTTTGGGTTACGAAATAGTCGAGGCCGGAGCGCTTGTAGATCTGCGGGAGTTGCCAGTTGTAGCCGAAGGAGTCGGGGTTCCAACCGATGCGGGCGGCTACGCCGTACTCCTTTTGGAAGTAGCGCTGGCCGACGAGAAGTTGGCGGACGAGCGATTCGCCGTCGGGGATGTTGAGGTCCGGTTCGACCCACATACCTCCGACGATTTCCCAGCGACCCTCTTTTATACGCTGACGTATCTGGTCGTTTAATTCAGGATATTTGTCGGCCATCCATTCGGAGTATTGGGCAGCGGACTGGGTGAAGGTGTAGTCCGGATACTCGTTCATGAGTTGCAGCGCGGTGGTGAAGGTGCGACGGACGACGTCGATGGTTTCGCTGCGCGGCCATAGCCATGCGGCGTCGATGTGCGAGTTGCCGGCTTCGATGATGGTTGCCTTCGACAGGACTGGGTGAAGCGTTGCGAGGATTGATTGCGAGTTTCGGAGAGAAAGGTCGAAGGCGGCTTGATCTCCTGAAGCGAGAGCCTTGGTGTCGATTGTGGCGACTGCGTCTTCTACTTTGAGCAGGAGATCTTTGCGTGGAGTTGCCAGGGTGGGCAGGAGGTTTGCGGCGGCGATGCATTGGATGCGGATGTCGTCGGGGTTGGGGCGGGCGTTGGCGGCAGTGGCATCGGAGTTTGGCTCGATGCGAAGGGTTACACCTTGGAACGACTTCTCATCAACGGTGTGTAGGAGTTTGACGGCTACCAGAATTTTGTCGCCTGGTTTTGCGGGCTCGAAGAGGATGATGGGTTCGAGATCGTCGCCGAGGGCTACGCGGCGGCCGTTGAAGTAGATGATCTGCGGCATGGGACCGTTGGCTTCGGCGCGGAACTGAAACCAGACGCGCGAGCCTGTGATGTCATAGCCGTGCAGCGTCTTCGGGACTTCGATTTCGCGGCGATACCAGACGGCCTCTTTAGGAGCTTTCGATGGAGCAGAGACGGTGGGCCAGGCGGAGTCGTTGAGGGTGATGGATTCGGCGTGGGGAAGGTCCCCGGCGTGGAATTTCCAGTCGCCCGCAGGCAGGGTACTCAGGGTCTCGATGGTGTGTAGTTTTTGAAGCGCGGCAGGCGAGAGATTTTCCTGCTCGCGAACGGGGGTGAAGGACTGAGCCGCAAGGATCGAGGAGCCGAACAACAGCGCGAGAACGAGGCGAAACTGCATTTCCTCAAGAGTAACAAAATGCGGCAATATATTGTTCCGCGATAATTTCTCATCCCAGAGTGCGAGATGTGAACGCCCGGGCGGTTGCGGCATGGCAGCTTTTCGCAGGCGTACACTCATCTGCAATGTTCACTAAGCAAGTAAAAAGATACGCCAAAATTTTCAATCGGATGGGCGGGCAATTTTCTGCTCGAAACCTCGCATTTCTTGCCTTACTTACGTCGGGCTCGGTAGCAGTCGCGCAAGAGGCTGAGCAGAATGTTACGGGGTGGCTGTTGCAGGATGCGGCGAAGGTGGCAGTTGCACCGGCGGCCGCTTCGCTGTCCACGTTCAGGCCGGAGGGATGGTATCCCGCGACCGTGCCTGGAACGGTGCTGACGACGCTGGTGGATAACAAGGTTTATCCGGAGCCGCTGTATGGCGAAAATATGCGCGCGATCCCTGAGAGTCTGAATAAAGCGACTTACTTGTACCGCACCACGTTTCCGATTCCTGCTTCCAATCAAGGCAGGGTGACGTGGCTGCATTTCGGCGGCATCAACTATAGCGCGGAGATCTGGGTCAACGGACATTCAGTAGGGACGATGCGGGGAGCCTTTGTTCGCGGCGACTTCAACATCACTCCATACGTGAAGGCTGGCGGTATAGCGGCGGTGCTGGTGGTGGTTGCGCCAGAGCCTCATCCGGGTGTTCCGCACGAGCACACGGTGGCGCTTGGTGTCGGTAAAAACGGCGGCGATACGGCTCTTGATGGCGCTACGTTTCTATCGACGATAGGGTGGGACTGGCTGCCTGCTGTTCGCGATCGCGACACTGGAATATGGCTTCCTGTAACGCTTTCTGTTACAGGCCCGGTGATTGTCAAAGATCCGATTGTGATCAGTAAGGTTGATCTGCCTGGACACTCGGCGGATCTAAGTGTGGCAGGTACACTGGTCAATACTTCGGCGAAACCTGTCAGCGGAACTGTGACTGGAACGGTTACGGGTCAAGGAGAGGCAATCGTCTTTCGCAAGGAAGTAACGGTTGCGGCGGGCGGCTTATCGCAGATCGCGTTCGACCGTGAGACGACTGCGGCGCTTCATTTTAACGATGCGAAGCTGTGGTGGCCGAATGGTTACGGACCGCAGAATCTTTACAAACTAAAGCTGGAATTTGCGGTGGGTAAAGAGACTTCCTCCGTGCAGTCGACCACCTTTGGCATTCGCAAGATTGAGTATCAAGTGGCTGACTCTGAGAACCTGACGATCTCAGTGAACGGTGTAAAAGTGATGGTGCGCGGCGGCGACTGGGGACTAGATGAGGCGATGAAACGGGTGCCGCTGGAGAGGCTGGATGCGCAGTTCCACATGCATGCGCTGGCCAACATGAATATGATTCGCAACTGGGTGGGTCAGAGTACAAATCCGGACTTTTATGAGCTTGCGGATAAGTATGGAATTTTGCTGTGGGATGAATTCTTTCAGCCCAATCCCAGCGACGGACCGGACCCCGAAGACGTGCCTACGTATCTTGCGAATGTCAGGGACAAGGTTGTGCGATTCCGCAATCATCCGTCGATCGCGGTATGGTGTGCGCGCAATGAGGGATACCCGCCGAAGTCTTTAGATGACACGTTGAAGACGATGATGGCGGGTTTGGATACGAGTCGGCTTTTCCAGTCGAATTCAGCGGATGGGCGTGGCGTGTCGTCGGGGGGACCTTATTATTGGCGCTCGCCTCGATTCTTCTATCGGTTGAATGAGAGCTTCAAGACGGAGACGGGATCGGTGTCGGTGCCGACGATGGAGTCGATCCAGGGGATGATGCCTCAGAAAGATTGGGAGACAATCAACGACGATTGGGCGCAGCACGATATGGCCAGCGGAGCTCAACGTGGCGATGAGTATCCATCGATGCTGGCGAAGCGATATGGGCACGTACGCAACCTCGCGGACTTCGTTCGCAAAGCTCAGTTGGCGAATTATGAGGCGTTTCGGGCAATGTATGAAGGGCGCAACGCGCAGATGTTCACGCAGACAACGGGCATCCTCACGTGGATGAGCCATCCTGCACAGCCGAGCTTTGTATGGCAGCTGTACCACTATGACCTGGAGCCGAACGCCTCGCTGTACGGCGTAAAGAAGGCCTCTGAGACCGTTCACGTGCAGCTGAATGAAGCGAACGGTGGAATAGAAGTAGTGAACAACAAGCCGGACAGTCTTACGAATGTCAGTGTGCGCGCGCGGGTGTATAGCTTCGATGGCAAGGTCGGCGGCGAAAATACTTACGCGGTGGCGCGGGCTCCGGGCAGCACCACAATCAAGGCGGGACAGATCGACGTGAGTGCTCGCATCTCGCAGGACTATTTCATCAAGCTGGATCTGTTGGGTAGCGATGGTGCGCTGCTCTCAACTAATTTCTACTGGCAGAACGTGGCCCAGGACGACTTCACAGGACTGATGGAGTTGCCGACGGTGAGGCTGCAGGTCAGCGCCACAGCCCATGTGCAGGGCACGAACACCGTGCTTGCGATAACGATCAATAATCCCACGAAGACGATTGCGCTGATGACGCATCTGCAGCTTCATCAGAAGGAGTCGGGCAACCGCGTTTTGCCTGTCTTCTATTCAGACAACTACATTAGCCTAGTTCCGGGTGAGTCACGAAGCATCACGATTGAGGCGGCTACGAAGGAGTTTGGCAAGGGAGCGCCGTTGATCCTCGTAGACGGATTCAACGTCGATGTCGAGGCGGTGGAGGGTGCGGTTAGTATCGCGCCGAATCTGAATGCGCTACCTTCACACTGGCCTGCAACGGGCATTGTTCCGGACCGTAAGAATTAAGAGTTGCTGAAATCCGGTCCGCTGAATCTAACCGCAACAACAATGGCCGCCCGAGGGCGGCCATTGTTCTCGTGAAATTACTCATCTGCGTTTTAATCAATCCTACTTACCTGCAAGACAGCCTTTTTGACCGGAATTGTTTGGGTAACCGGTTCCGGTGTTGTAAGCATTGTTGGACCACTCGCCCTGGATCTTCCATTGGGTGCCATCGGAAAACGTAACCAGTGGCGCACCAAAAGTCCAAGCGCACTTATCGCCATTCTCGTTGCCCGATCCGTCATACCAAGCGCCGGGGCTGGCTGGATCGGTACGAGCTTCGGAGAGTTCATGCCCGCTTACATTTGCGATGGCCGCCAGACCTTGCGAATGCAGTCCCGAGGTGTCTTGCGGGTCGCAGCCCGAGTCTCCGTCCAGTTTGAAGAAATATGCGAACTGAATTGGGGTTCCGCCGCATGTTCCGTAGCTATGGTAGGCGCAGTAGCCCGCGCTGCCGCGAGGTGTGTCGGAGTAAACGGCATAGTAGCCGTTGCCGCTCTTGTCAGGGTTGGTGATCACTTTACATACTTCGGCCAGAATCGTGGAGCTGCTGCCTCCACTTGCAGAAGCCGAGGTATCGATGATGTGTCCGAGGTGAATTGTGTTGGAGGATATCTGGCCGTTCGATCCGGTGTATTCATCGGAGGTTGCAGCAGCGTTCGAAGAGTTAAAGCCCTGATACCACTGGTCCATGCCAGTGATTTTGTCGCCCGAGTAACTACCCCAGCTCGTACCCCAGAAGATAGCTTGGGTAACTGCGGTGTTCATGATTTTGCCGCCGTGATAGGTCATGTTAGGGCTTCGGGTGCGTGCGGAAGTTTTGGCTTCATGTGACGCCCGCGGGTTGGGATCGAAATCGCGCGACCAGTGGAGGCCCAGCTTTGGCGGCTCGGCCCGCTCATTAAGATCTTCGACTGATTTGGCTTCCGGTCGTGTATCTGCTTTGGGGGGCTGTCCGACGGCCAGGCCGACGGCGCAAAACAGCTGAAGCACAAGTATTGTTTTCAACAAAGGAGCGGTTCTCCTGTAGCTGGGATTGGATCGTCACAGAACTGGCGAGCGTATGACGGCGATGGTGAAGATTGCCACGTTGAAGTGCGGGATGTCAACTCGTTTATGGGCCTGGATACGCCGATATTTGGCTTTGTTTTGGGAAGTCCTTGAATCGATGGACTCGCGGCAAAGCGCGATTGTTTCGGCTCAGCTTGCGATGATGGACGGGTACGGGAGACTCCCAAGTGCGTGCTTTAGACTTGTAGGACGATGAGACATAGATCCGCAGTATGCGCAATGTTTTTTGGAGTAGTCATGTTCGGTACCGCAGCGCGTACGCAAAAGCTTTCGGCGGATGGGGCGACACAGACTTTTGGGTTTATATCGGACCATTTCTTTAGCGATGTCTATTTCAAGTTTGCGCCGACAAATGGGACGGCGGCGGGGTTGCATCAGTACGACACTCAGTTGGAGGACTACTCGGCTGCGGGTATCGCGCGGGAGGTTGCGGCGCTGCATGATTATGAGAAGAAGGTCGAAGCAATCGATGGGACTGCGCTGGATACAGCGGTGGCGGCTGACCGCGAGATTCTGTTGAATAACATCAAGTCGGAGTTGTTGACACTGGAAGTAATTCGGGGGTGGGAGAAGAATCCTGACAGCTACTCTTCGGGGATTACGAATGCGGCGTTTGTGATTATGGAGCGGCCTTATGCTTCCGCGGATAGTCGGCTGCGGGCTCTGGTGGAGCGCGAGAAGCTGATGCCGCAGGCTTTGATGGAGGCGCGGAAGAATCTGAAGAATCCAGCGAAGATCTCGACCGAGATTGCGCTGGAGCAGATTGACGGCGATGTGAGCTTTTTTGAGAAGGATGTGCCGGGCGCGTTCTTTAGCGGTGCGGATGGTGCGGAAGTTGCTACCGATGCGGGGACGAAGGCGGACTTCGCGAAGAGCAATTCGGCGGTCATTGCGGCGCTAAAGAGCTATGGCGCTTGGATGAAGACGGACCTGCTGCCGCGGTCGAATGGCGAGTTCAGGTTAGGCGCGGAGACGTTCCAGAAGAAGCTTGTGTATGACGAGATGGTGGATCTTCCGCTGGCGCGATTGCTGGAGATCGCTATGGGAGATTTGCGAAAGAATCAAGCAGAGTTTGCGCGGGTTGCGAAGGAAGTTGATTCGACGAAGACACCTCAGGAGGTGCTGGCGGAGTTAGCGACGATTCATCCTGCACCGGGTGAGTTGCTGAACGCGTTTCATGGAACGTTTGATTCGCTGATGGCGTTTATTCGCGAGAAGAAGATCATTACGATTCCGAGTGATGTGCAGCCGACGCTGGAAGAGACTCCGCCGTTTATGCGGGCGACTACGTTTGCTTCGATGGATCCGCCGGGGGCGTTTGAGACGCATTCGGCGAAGGCGTACTTTAACGTGACGCTGCCGGAGAAGGGCTGGACGGTGCAGCATGTGGCGGAGCATATGGCTAGCTTCAATGTTGGGACGATTGTTTCGACCAGCGTGCATGAGGCTTATCCGGGACACTATGTGCAATTTTTGTGGATGCCAAAGTTTTCGAGCAAGATTCGCAAGCTGCTGGGAGCGAACACAAATATTGAGGGATGGGCTCACTACTGCGAGCAGATGATGCTGGATGAGGGATATGCGGCGGCTCCGGCAGCGGCGACGGCGGAACAGATTCGGCAGGCGAGGCTGATCCGGCTGGGGCAGTTACAGGATGCGCTGCTGCGGGATGCGAGGTTCGTCAATTCGATCAAACTACATACCGGGCAGGGCGAGGCTGGAGGGACCTGGACGATCGAGCAGGCAGAGGACTTCTTCGTGAAGGAGGGGTACCAGTCGCGATCCGTTGGTGAGGTGGAGACGAAGCGTGGGACGGGCGATCCGACTTATCTGTACTACACGCTGGGCAAGCTGGAGATTATGAAGCTGCGCGAGGATATGAAGAAGAAGCAGGGTGCGGCGTTTACGCTGCAAGGCTTCCATGACGATTTTATGCGGCAGGGGTTCGCGCCGGTAAAGGTGATTCGTAAGGCGATGCTGGGGGATGGGTCGGCGGTGCTGTGAGGGTGAGCGAAAGAGCTAACTACGGAGATTCTGGACTGCAAGTGCGCAGTCCAGAATGACGGTCCTGTTAGCAGTCCAGAATGACGCCCGTGTTAGCAGTCCAGAATGACGCCCGTGTTGGCATTCCAGAATGACGCCCGGCTTCGCCGTCAGGATGATGCGGTTAATAATTGAGGCTTTTCGGCGCCACAAATGCGGGGATTCTTCGCTACGCTCAGAATGACAATTCCGCGGGGAATAGGGTCAGCAGGGCGCTTTAGGTGGAGGATGTGTTCAGTTGGTTAGCTGGCTTTGAACATTTGCTTGATGCCGCGGAGGGCCTGGCGAGTGCGCTCTTCGTTTTCGATGAGGGAGAATCGGACGAAGTTATCGCCGTGTTCTCCGAAGCCTACGCCGGGGCTAACTGCTGCTTTGGCTTCGAGTAGAAGCTTCTTGGAAAATTCGACGGAGCCTAAAGCTCGGTACTGCTCGGGAATTCGAGCCCAGACAAACATGGTGGCTTTGGGGAGGTCGACGGGCCAGCCGAGTTTGTTCAGGCCGTGGACGAGGACGTCGCGGCGCGACTTATAGATTGAGACTATTTCGGTTACACATTCCTGGGGGCCGTCGAGGGCGGCGATGGAGGCTACCTGGATTGGGGTAAAGGTTCCGTAATCGAAGTAGCTCTTGATGCGGCCTAGCGCGGCGACCAGTTTCTTGTTGCCGACCATGAAGCCCACGCGCCAGCCGGGCATGTTGTAGCTCTTGGAGAGGGTGAAGAATTCGACGGCGATGTCTTTGGCGTTGGGCACTTCGAGGATGCTGGGGGCGCGGTAGCCGTCGAAGACGAGGTCGGCGTAGGCGAGGTCGTGGATGATGTAGATGCCGAGGTTGATGCAGAGCGGGACGAGGCGCTCGAAGAAGGAGCGGTCGACGCACTGAGTGGTGGGGTTGGCGGGGAAGTTGAGGATGAGGAGTTTGGGGCGCGGATTCATGCGCGGGAGTTCGTATTCGAGCTTGGCGATGAGTTCGTCGGAGCCGTCGGCCTGATTGAGTTCGTCGAGGGCGATGCTTTGGATCTTTGAGCCGGCGATGACGGGGCCGAAGATGTGGATGGGGTAGCTCGGATTAGGTACGGCAACTGTGTCTTCATCGTCGAGCATGGCCAGGCAGAGGTGGGCGATCCCCTCCTTGGAACCGATGGTGACGATGGCTTCTGTTTCGGGGTCGAGGTCGACGTCGTATCTGCGCTTGTACCAGTTACAAATTGATTTGCGCAGGCGGGGTAGGCCCCGGGAGAGAGAGTAGCGGTGGGTGGCGGTCTTCTGCGCAGCTTCGATGAGCTTGTCGACGATGTGCTTGGGAGTGGCCCCGTCGGGGTTGCCCATGCCGAAGTCGATGATGTCTTCGCCACGCTTGCGGGCTGCGGCTTTCAACTCGCTGGTGATGTTGAATACGTATGCGGGGAGGCGCGTCAGCCTTCTGAACTCTTCCATGCTTATCCGTCAATCCTTGTGGAGCTTTCAAGTCCATTGAAACAGAGCAAAGCAGTGCGGCAACGTGTGATGCTTCGCGGGGACCATCGTACGACAACCCCTGCTACTTCGCGGTGAATATGACTTTCACTGGCAGCGTCCTGGGCGGATAGCACGAGGCGTTGTCGCAGGCCTGGTACTTCAGCGATCCATCGACGGTGTGTTGGCCTGCGGTTGCCACGACGGGCAACTTGAGGGTGAAGTCGCCGGCGTAGACGTCGAGCTTATCGGAGGGATCGAAGCTGAAGCTGAAGGGCTTTCCGGCGGGATACTCGAGTCGACCGGGCTTGACTCCGTCGGAGGGCTGCAGGGTGAGCGCGGTAGGGATGAGGAGTTGCGATTTCGGGGTGTGCGAGTTGACGTGGTAGCCAGAGACGAGGTGGAAGCGGAGTTCGAGGGTGGCGTGCTTGCCGGATGGTATGGTCTGCGACTCGGCGGCGTATAGGACGTAGGATTTTGGCTTCGTGGGTGCGTCCATGCTGCCGATCTGGGCGTTTGCAATCGGACCGGTTACGGCGGCGACAAGGGCGAGCGTGGCGAGTATGCGACGTGTCATTGCGCGCCTGCTGCTACGGTCTCTTTGACCATGGCTTCGAGCTGATTTTTGGAACCTAGGCCTGCGGTGACTTCGATTACCTTGCCTGACTTGTCCACGTAAAAAGACATGGGCAGGACTTCGGAGTCGCTGAGGTAGTCCTTCTCTGTCTTGGAATCGGAGAGGAGGATGGGATAGGTGACGCCCAGCTTATGCGCGTCTTTTGCGATGGTAGGGACGCCAACTTCGGCGTCGTAGGTAACGCCGACTACCTTGAATCCTTCGGCGGCGTACTTGTGGCTGAACTCTTCGATCCAGGGCATTTCAAGCTTGCAGGGGGCGCAGTATGTTCCCCAGAAGTTGACGAGGAGTGGGTGGCCTTTGAAGTCGCTGAGCGAGACTTTCTTGCCGTCGAGGTTGACGAGGGTGAATGCTGGCGCAGATTTGCCAAGCAGGGGAGACGCCGTCGTGGGAGAGTCGGACGCGGAGGAGTTGGGGATGAGATCGACGCGGGTTTGCTGCGCGATCTGGGAGGCTCTGCGACGATCGCGCAGGTTGTGCCAGCCAGACCAGAAGACGAGCGTGATACCGGTGACGATGATCAACAATAGAAGCACTCTTCGCATGGGTCCGGAGACATCCTTTCGGGCGAACGGATGACGTTTGCCCACGCTTTCAGTTTACCGCGTGGGAGGGAAACGTTGCTCCTGGATCAGGTTCAAGCCTGCGGGGAGGATGTCGGCTTCGTTTTCGCAGGGATGCAATTGGGTGATGCAGTTGAAGCGAAAGGCCATTAGTACAGATCGCTGAAAGGGATCTTCTTTGGGTGAATCGCTGATTTCGAGGTAAGTTTTGACGTGTTGCGTCATGCGGTTCGGATGTGGGAGTGCGTTGCCTGCGGTGTGTTCGTGGAAGTGGGAGGTCTCGGTGGAGGCGACCGAGAGATAAGGGACGTAGTCGTCGGTGGCGTTCCAATTGCGCACGGGTAGAGTCACCTGTTCGCCAAACCATTTTGATGTGATGATGCCGTGTTCGACGGTGAGGCCGGCGCGGACCGCTGCGGTGCGCAGGCCGATGTGATCCATCAGGCGGGGCAGCAAATTTTTGGCGGTTGCATCGGGAGAGCCGATGAGGAAAGGTGGAAGCGCTTGGGCGAGCGTGATGCGGTATTCACAGGCGGCTTCCGAGCAACCTGCTTTAGCCGAGCCCCAGCGGCTCCATCTCTGCATGATCGGCGCTGCGTCGGACCAGGTGGTGTGATTTACGTCCAGTGAGCGGATGTCGGCGAGGAGGTGCTGCGCGTGCCAGCTGAGGAGTTGTTGCGCGGCTTCGCCGAAGACCCAGGCGACGCAGATCAGCAGCAGGAGGGTTAGGACAAGTTTGCGCAAGCGCTGGAAGACGGAATTCATCGAGAGAATTAGAACACTTTGCAGCGTTGGCGAGAGTGTGGAAGTCGATGGGATTGGGCGGCTCTGCTAGCATCGGTAGGGTTCACAAGCGAATGGAAAGCTCAAAACAAACTGAACGCTCGCGGCCGTCGGAGCTGGTACGGACCGAGGCGCGCGCGCTGCTGGAGTTGGCGATTCGGCTGGATGGGCCGATGCTGGCGCCGTTCGCGCACGCTGTGGAGTTGGTGGTCGAAGCGGCGGGGCAGGGACATCGCGTCATCGTGCTGGGTATGGGGAAGAGTGGGCTGATTGCGCGGAAGATTGCGGCGACACTGTGCTCGACGGGAACGCCGGCACATTTTCTACATCCCGCTGAAGCGTTGCATGGCGACCTGGGGATGATTGCGGCGGGCGATGTGGTGTTGGCGCTTTCGACCAGCGGGGAGACGGAAGAGTTACTGGCGCTGCTGCCGACGTTGCGGCGGTTGGATAGCGTGGTAATCAGCCTGTGCGGGGCGGCTGGGTCGACGCTGGCGTTGGCAAGCGAAGTTGTTCTGGATGCGAGCGTCGGGGCGGAAGCCGGAGCTCTGAATCTGGCGCCGACTGCTTCGACGACGGTAATGTTGGCGCTGGGTGATGCACTGGCTCTGGAGGTAAGCCGGACGCGGGGATTTGCAGCGGAAGATTTTGCGGAACTGCATCC
>JANYLK010000137.1 GCA_025357875.1 Granulicella sp. | reverse complement strand
AAATTCCAGCCGTCCCATCCCACTCGACCCGTACAAGGCAACCAGCCGCTCGATCTCCCCACGGCTACGACGACCAACCAACACTCCAGCATCCACACTCATCACCAGAGTTCATCACAAACCCCATCCCGCTAACAGGTGCGTTGCTCGGTCGCTTACTGTGGAACGCCTGCCGCTGGCTAAAAAAAACTTCTAAAGAGGGGCACCGTAATAGATATTTCTTGCTACTCAGGTGCAACGGCCACCAAAACAGTCACTCGACCAAAACGAAGAAGGCCACCTCTCGGGTGGCCTCTGTAGCTTGTTGTTTCTTATGGTGTTTTATGGCTCCTGAGGTAGGACTCGAACCTACAACCCTTCGGTTAACAGCCGAATGCTCTGCCATTGAGCTACTCAGGAATCGTCTGTGCCGCGTCCAGTTGCTTCGCCGCACAACTTCTTAGTTATAACAAACCTCGATGCAAGGGTCAAAGATTAGTGCCAAGCGGACTTGAGTTGCGCGCGTAGTTACCGTGACGTACCGGGAAGACGAAAGTCTACTCCGGCTTCCTGGTTGACCTTCTCCGTGGCAGCGAGATCGAGTTGATCGACCGGGATCTCGCAGAGACGTTGTCCCTGCACGTAAAGGGTCTTCCGGGTGAGCATGTAGTTGTGAATCTCCTCGGTGGGACGACCGTCTTTGAACACAAGGGTTACAGCCCCCTCGGCACCAAAATCTGGCAAAGGCTGACGCCTCTGATAAGTAGACCGGAAGGAGGAAGCAGGTGCCACGGCAGCCGGTCGCTCCGGAGTATCGTTATGTTCCGCGGCGGGGATCGCTTCGCTCAAATTGCCGCGATGAGGGGGCAGTTGCCGGGGGGGCGCATCATACTCGATGGCAAGGGGTGCCGATAGAAGCTGCGGAGCGGGGTTGGCTAGATCAACATAGTAGCCCGGGTTGAAAGAACCAAGGTAACCGATGCTATGGAGTGTCACAACGCCATAGAGCGGAAGGTAGGGCGCGTGATCGCGATCATCGCGGTCGTGATCAAAGCGGTCGCGATCGTTGCGGTTATTAAAAAGACGACCAGGATCACCAACTGAGCTGGGACGCGTGAAGGCGCTTTGACCTGAACCGGTACGAGCGTACGAAGTGGCTCCGAGCTGCGACACGTTCATGCCACCGTACTGTGCAGTGCTGAGAACGCCGGAACGTCCAACCGCCGCGTAACTACTGTAGGCCGGACCACCATAACCCTCAACGCCGCCGCTTTGACCGGTCCCGCCGGCGTGCTGGGAACATATAGGCATCGCTAAGCCAGCGAAGATTACCACGACAGCGAGGGAACGCCTATGCATGGAGGAGATTCTACGCCGCTTCCGATCGGGAATAACTCCGGCGACCATTCAGGCCTTTAGACGCGATCCGCGGGGCTAAGAGTCCTCACGATTTTTCAGAGCCAGTCGCCGCTGATAGAATCAGTCCCCGGAGAGACCATGCGCCCAAACAATGCCGTTAGATCTGCAGTCGTTGTCTTTGCACTCACGGGCCTGGTCGCCTGGGCAATCGCGCAAACGCCTGTGAGCACAGCGGCAGAGCAACCTGCCTCAGCGGGATCGTTCCCCTTGGCTCCGCCGCCGGGACCACAAATCTACCCGATTCCGCTCAGCAATTCGAACGAGGGCTTTGTCTCGATCTTCAATGGCATGTCGCTCTATGGCTGGGACGGCGATCCCCGATACTGGCGCGTTGAGGATCACGAAATTATCGGGGAAGTCACTCCGGCAACGCTTCTGAAGCAGAATAGTTTTCTGATCTGGCGCGGCGGCTCACCCGCAAACTTTGAGTTGAAGGCCGAGTTTCGCATTACACTCCAGGGCAATTCCGGGATCAACTATCGCAGTGTGGAACTGCCCGACACAAAGTGGCTGATGCGTGGCTATCAGGCCGATATCGACGGCGCCAATAAGTACACCGGGCAAAATTACGAGGAACGCGGCAGAACATTCCTGGCGCCGCGCGGGGCCATCACCCATGTCGCCACCGGACAGAAGCCCGCCGTGATTGCGTCAGTCGGTTCTGCTGACGATCTGAAGGCGTTCATCAAGCCCGGCGACTGGAACGAGTACCACCTCATCGTGCGAGGCAACGTTTTGATCCACATTCTGAACGGGCATGTGATGTGCGAGACCATCGATGATGACACCGTAAACCGCAAGTTCGCAGGGCTGATCGGCGTTCAGGTCCACGTTGGCCCACCCATGAAGATCGAGTACCGCACCTTTCTGCTGAAGAATCTTCCTTGACCGCGACCGACATTTCGAGTGCCGCCAGCACTGAATCACGACCCTTAGCCGGCAAACGGATACTGGTTACCCGTGCGCCTCATCAGGCTTCGGAACTAGCGGGGCGGCTGAGCGCTCTTGGCGCAAAGGCGATCTTGATTCCAACAATCGAGATTGGGCCGCCTGCATCATTCAATGCGTTGGACGCGGCGATTCTTTCACTCGGAAACTTCGATCTGGTGGCATTTACAAGCGCCAACGCGGTCCGCGCGTTTCAGCAGCGATCTGATTTGGCATGCGTCAACCCAGCGCCGAAGCGGATCGCCGTGGTGGGCCCAGCAACGGAGCGCGCGCTGGAAGCAATCGGCCTGCATGCCGATATTCTCCCGCCCGTGTTTACTGCTGAATCGCTAGCGCAGACGCTGCTGCCTGATGCCCGCGGTTGGCGAATCCTGCTCGTCCTCGCTGAACACGCTCCAGCAATCCTTGAGTCCGCACTGCAATCGGCCGGTGCGTATGTGACCGTGGCTGCTGCCTATGGAAATCACATTCCCGCGACTTCGCTTTCGACCATCACGTCCCTGTTCGCCGATCCATCGAAGGTGCCGGATGCCGTGACGTTCACCAGCGCGTCGACCGCGGTCAATTTGGTGACGCTGCTTGATGCCGCAGGCCTTGTGCTGCCGTCCACCGTTACTCGAGCCTCAATCGGGCCGATCACCTCGCGGGCGCTGGTAGAACTCGGCCTGCCACCGCATGTAGAAGCCGCTGAGCCTACGATTCCTGCGCTCGTGTCCGCCGTATCGAGCCACCTGTGCGTCGCGCCGTAACTAAAGTGGTATTGCCAACACCTGCGCCCGAACGCCCAGACTGGAGAGGGAGGGTGGTACCGTTTTCCTATGACAGAAGCCCTTCTCTCTACGAATCTTGGCAGCATGCCGCTGGTCGCGCGCGGCAAGGTGCGCGACATTTATGCCCTGGGCGACGAGCTGCTCTTTGTGGCCACCGACCGCATCTCCGCCTTCGACCACGTGCTTGGCTCCGGCATCCCGGACAAAGGCAAAATCCTTACGCAGATCTCTGAATTCTGGTTCGACTTTCTCAAAGACACGGTGGCAAACCACATCCTCGCAACCAGGCCTGCTGAGATGGCTGCGTTGCTATCGCCGTTCTCGCAGCAGATCTTCGGCAAGTCAGTTTCGGCTGGCCACATGGTCTCAGAGAGCACCTTTCAACAGCAGATCGCAGGACGCAGCATGATCGTGCGAAGGGCGCGGATGTTTCTAGTGGAGTGTGTCGTACGCGGCTATCTGTCGGGCTCAGGGTGGAAGGATTATCAGGCGACAGGTGCTGTCTGTGGAATCCGCCTGCCCAGGGGATTGCGCGAGTCGGAGCGTCTGCCCGAGCCTCTTTTTACTCCGGCCGCAAAGATAAATACAGGCGGCCACGACGAGAACATCTCTTATGCCAAGGTAGAGGCGATGGTTGGCACGGAGACGGCTGCGGACCTCCGGCGGTTGACGCTTGGGATCTATGCAAAGGCATCGCAATACGCCGCGACGAAGGGCCTGATTCTTGCCGATACGAAGTTCGAGTTTGGTTGGATTGATGGAGTCGGAATTGTGCTGGCCGACGAGGTGCTGACACCAGACTCATCGCGTTACTGGCCGGCCCAGGGCTATGCTCCGGGAGGTGCTCAACCAAGCTTCGACAAACAATATGTACGGGATTATCTTGAATCCATCCGATGGAACAAGCAGGCGCCGGCGCCTGAACTGCCACAGGATGTTGTGACACATACCCGCGAGAAATACCTGGAAGCGTTCCGGTTGCTGACGGGTCAGGTGGGCCTGAAATAGTGGAAGCTATCGAGGTGTTCGCATGAGGATGGCCGACTGGAACGGGTTCGACTGGATGCTTATTCTAGTGGTGGGCTTCTCCATGGGAATGGGATTTCGGCGCGGCCTGGTGAGAACGGTAACGGGCCTTGCAGGATTCGTTCTCGGATTCCTTCTGGCAGCCGGAAACTACACGCGGTTCGGCGATTGGATCTGTGATACGCACATAATTGCGTCGACTCCAACAGCGCGCATCGTGGCATTTCTATTGATCGTTGCGCTTGTTGGAATCGGCGCCGAGCTTTTCGCACGTCTTCTGCAGAAAACCATCCACGCAGTGGGGTTGGGGTTGGCAGACCGTTTCCTGGGGGCGGTGTTTGGATTTATTAGGGGCTGCATGATCGGAATTGCGTTGCTGATGATCGCGACTACGTTTACGCCGCAATCGAAGCTGATTACAAGTTCCGTTTTAAGTCCCGGTTTATTTGCGGCCGCGCATGATGTATCCTTCCTCGTACCCCAATACCTGCAACAGCAGATGATCGACGGCGCATTTACTTTCAAGCAAAATCCACAGCATTGGATCAATAGGCATTGAGTGTTCTACAGTAGGGATTCGACTAATAACGATCAGCAAGCGAGGAAGCCCTTGAAGCGCGAATTGGATGCCCTGATAACGCAAATGTACAGTGCCGGCATTTCTTATGCGGACTCAGTCCGGCAGTTTAAAAAGCGCTACATCCTCGAGGTGCTTGCACACCACAAGGGCAACCAGTGCAAGGCTGCTACCGAACTGCGCATGCATCGCAATACACTGAGTCGTACGTTGGCCGAACTCGACCTCAACACAGCCAAGATCCGTAAAGGTATGCGCCGTCCTGTCATGAGCGAGCGCCTGCAATTGAATGAGCACCCAATTGCAGACCTCAGACCTCGCGCGCAAGTTGTCGCGAAGGTGCGGTCCGCATAAGAGCTTGCCGAAAGCCGTATCTCGCATGTCATTCTGAGTGCAGCAAAGAATCTCCGCATTCGTCTTCGTCTGGCTATGGAAAGCTTTCGTCGGCTGAGGAAAACCCCCACTCCCAACTCCTTGGGAGCGCAGCCTCGTAAGCTGAACGGCGCGATCCAGAACGGATTGATGCGCGATCTGCCGGGCCACGCGTCTAAGATAACAGTGGATGATCCACCACCACCATATTCGCGCAGCCTTCAGCAGTCGAAGAATAGGTATGTGTCTACTGTGCTGCCTCGTGTTCCCAGTAAGTGACAAAAACAGCGTGGCCCAGACTGCGGAAGTCGTCTCCGCACCTAAACGCGTTGTGGCTGCCATCGGTCTTCCAGTCGTGCCGGTTCCAGGCAAGCACCAGTTGCGCGAAGCTGCGAGTGCTTACCTTGCCGGCGCAAAAAAGCTGGAGCAAAACGATCTGGACGCCGCGGAAGAGCGATTCCAGCGCGCCTTAAAGCTCGACCCCGAAAACCGCAACTACGCGATTGCAATCTCTGTTACCCGAGACCATCGGGTGACCGAACTGGTGCGGCATGCAACCAGTGCCCGACAGAGGGGCGACCAAAAGACAGCTGATACCCTGCTAGCCGAGGCGCGGGCCATCGACCCTCAGAATCCCTTCGTGCTCGAGCATATCGGGCCGTTCATCGCTGCGAGTGCGCTCGCGCAACCGCAGCCCTTTGCTGATGCCACATCGCTCGCGGACCAAGGTCAGATACTGACCGCCGCCGACACACGTGAGCCATGGCGGATCAAGGGACCGGCTTTAGCGGGTGCGATTCGACTTGCTCCTGAGTCAGGACTTAAGTCCATTCATTTTCGTGGCAGCTCCGGTGATGTCATCCGCAATGTGGCGTTGGCCTATGGCATCCGCGCGATCATCGACGATTCGGTCGAGCAGAAGCAGTTGCAATTCGACCTGGAAGGCGTCACCTATAGGCAAGCGATGGCCATGGCGATGAGCATGGCGCACGTCTTTGCGTCGCCGGTGGATGAGACCAGCGTGATAATAGCCAAGGACGATTCGACGAATCGGCAGCGGCTGGAGCGCGAACTGGAAGAGACGATCTACGTGCCCGGTCTTGCCACAGACCAGATCAACGAACTGGCCCAGGTCATTCGATCCGTCTTCGATGTCAAGCAACCCACAATTCAGACTGGCATGGGGAGCATCGTTGTGCGTGCGCCTGAGGACGTTCTTGAGCCGATGAACCGGATCCTCAAAGACCTTATCGATGGCAATGGCGAGGTGATGATCGAGGTAAAGCTGTATGAAGTCAATACCACTCATCTGACGGATATTGGCGCATCGCTCCCGACCCAATTCAGCGTCTTCAACGTGGATCAGGCCGCGAACGCGATCGTGAATGCAAACCAGACTCTCGTGCAGCAGGCCGTCGCACAGGGACTCATTAAGCCCGGCACAAGTAACCTGCAAATTGCGTTGGCGCTGATTGGCCTTGGGCTAGTCAAGAGCAGCCTCGCGTCCAACCTGATCGGCGTAATCGGGAGCGGCATCATCCAGACCGGCATCTCCGCATCCACCAATACAACCTTCAACCTCAGCCTGAATTCAAGCGACACCCGCACACTGGACCATGTGCAATTGCGAGTTGGAGATCACCAGGCAGCCGTATTTCGCGAGGGCAACCGTTACCCAATCACGACATCGACTTACAGTTCGGGCCTATCGAGTGCTGCGTCCTCGTTAGCCGGTCAATCTTTTAACGGAACACCCATTGCCAGCTTACTGGCCCAATTTGCCGGCGGCACCAGCGCCACCATTCCCCAGATCACCTACGAGGACCTGGGCGTGACCCTTAAGGCGACTCCGGTGATCGAGAAGTCAGGGCGCATCAACATGCTTCTGGATCTCAAGATCGAGGCACTTTCAGGTAGTACCTTGGGCGGCAATCCAGTGCTGCTGAGCAGGCAGTTTGCCTCTGACCTTACTGTCGCCGACGGCGAAAGCGCGCTGATGGTAAGCAATGTGACCAGGAATGAAGCGAGAGCCATGAGCGGGCTTCCGGGTCTGAGCGAGTTGCCGGGATTCCAACTGCCGATCGAAAGTTCTAGGCAGAGGGACACTAGCCAGCTTGTCGTGGTGGTGACGCCCCACATCGTGCGTCGGCGCTCCGACCTGGTCCAGGGGCCGCGCATCCCGACCCGCTCGCTGGCAGAGAATTAAAAGCGACCCTTTCGCCCACGGAGCATAAAGCGGTCAGCCAACGAAATGCGACGGGCCGCGTTGACCGGGGCTACGCGGGCCGTTATACTTCAACATGTGAGAGCGGGAGTAGCTCAGTGGTAGAGTGCTTCCTTGCCAAGGAAGATGTCGCCGGTTCGACCCCGGTCTCCCGCTCCAGGAACCATCCCGCCTGCGATACACTCTTCCTGAATCAGCCGGGTGTGCGTGAAAGCGCAGGCCCCAATGAGGCGCGGTACCCAAGTGGTAAGGGAGAGGTCTGCAAAACCTTTATGCGTCGGTTCGATCCCGACCCGCGCCTCCAATCTTCTTTTCAAGAGGTCATTCGGCCATCAAATGCTGAATTGTTGCCGCAATCGAGAAGCGTAACGCTGTAAGCAACTACCGCACACCGCAATTCTGCCAAGCTTCCTCCTTCCCTTTAGCGTCATTGCGCACTGGAGACGTTTCGTATGAAAGAGATCGTCGCCGTCGTTTTTGGACTGGCCTTGATGGGCAATGCCGCGCTCTTCGTTCCTCAGGCGCTGGCCGTGTGGAGGAAGAAAAGCGACGAAAGCATTTCATTAATCACGTTCGGTGGCTTCAACGTGCTCCAGGTAATCGCAATCGTGCACGGCGTCTATCAGCACGATAAGGCTTTGATTCTTGGTATGGTCGCCAGCCTGATCACATGCGGCGCAGTCACATTCCTCACGTTGTTTTACCGGATGAAGCGCAAGCAATCCGGGACAGTGGCGACCTAATGCCCTGTCGGGCCATCTTATAGCGATTACAGCAAGTCTATTTTCGGCGCGCGTTAAGTTTGTCGATTACGACCTTGAGTTCATCCAGCTTCTGCCCGGCTTCACCTAGCTTGCCTTCTGCGGTCAGGCGCTGGTAGTCGGCAAAGTCTTTGCCGGCCTCTCCGATAAGTGTGTTGATGTCCGCCGGCTGCGCCACAGTTGGCGATGCAGACGCCGATTGGGGCGTGGACTGCGGCGCCTCATTCGGTGCTAAAGATGGTGCCTCCTCCCCGTACAGCGACGCCAGCGCCGCCTCAAACGTTGGACCATACGCAAGCTTGTCCTGCAGCGCGAGCACGACCAGCCGTAGTTCCGGCATCGCGCTCGTCTGCGCCTGCAGGAAGATCGGCTCGGCATAAAGCAGCGCCCTTCCCGATGGGATCACCAGCAGACTTCCGCGAACCACGTGCGAGCCTTGCTGGTTCCACAGAGTCAACTGGCTGGAGAGTTGCGCGTTCTGGTCGATGCGTGCCTCAATCTGCTGCGGCCCATCGACGACCCTCCCTTTCGGAAAGTCGTAGACCACCGACTTTCCGTAGTTCTCTCCATCGCTGCGCCCGGCAATCCACCCAATCAAATTATTTCGATTGGCCGGTGTAAACGGAATAATCTCGACAAACTCCGCGCCCGTCTCACCAGGAAGTTTCATCAACACAAAATTCGGCTGCATTGCCTGTTTCGTCTGGTCTCCGTTGCTACCCGAACCAGTCTCGGTAGCCACGGTCCAAAGGTCTTCGCGATTGAAGAAGACCTGCGGATTCGTCATGTGATATAGGCCGTAAACCTCAGCCTGCAATTTGAATAGCATCTCCGGATAGCGCACATGTTTGTGCAACCACTCAGGCATAGTAGACGCATCTTTAAACAGACTGGGAAAGATCTGCCGGTAAGCCCTGAGGATAGGATCTTGTTCGTCGAACACGTAAAACGTCGTTGTCCCGTCGTATGCGTCGATCACCGCTTTAACGCTGTTGCGCATGTAATTGATGGAGCCATCATTGAGGGTGTAATGAGTCGAATACGGATAGCTATCTGACGTCGTGAATGCATCCATCACCCAGGAGAGTCGGCCATCCTTGCCAAGCACTATGTAAGGATCCTGATCGAAGGTGAGAAACGGTGCCAGTGCGGCTACGCGGTCGCGCACATTACGCCGCATCAGCAGGCGACTCTGCGAGTTCACGTCATCGCTGAAGGGCAACTTGCTAAGGTCGTCGCGGTCAAACGCCAGCAGGAGACGGCGGAGAAATCCGCCCACCACGATGCCGCCGGTGCCTTGGTACGACGTCAGGCTGTTGGTCTGGCCCTGTGGATAGTCGAACTCCTGTTGCTTGGTCTTGACGTAAACGTCAGTATTGGTAAGCTCGCCGAAATATACCTCTGGCCGGGTGACCTTCAGCCCTGGCACCGTGCTTTGGACAGGCATGTTGCTTAGCAACAGTGTTGGTAATCCCTCGGTAGTGAAGCCGTTGACCGGGTTCATCGTAATGCCGTAACCATGCGTGTAGATTAGCTTCTCATTGATCCAATTGCGGCTGCTCTCAGGCAGTTTATTTACGTTCAGTTCGCGCGTTGCCAACATTACCTCGCGCATCGTGCCGTCAACCTCGTAGCGATCGATATCGATGTCCGGAAAGTCGTAATAAGTCCGAATCTCCTGGACTTGGCGCAGCGTATCCTGCAGCGCGTGCCAATCCCACAAGCGGATGTTCTGCAGCGTCACCTGATTCTTCGCCGGCTCAGTTGCTTCCACGGTCGTCTCCGCCGGAAACTCGCGCTGCGAGAATTGATCCAGCCCATACGCCTGCCGAGTCATCTCAATGTTGTTGGCGATGTAAGGCTGTTCGCGGACAAGTTCGTTGGGCTTGACCACAAAGTTGCCGACATACCATCCCACCAAGCTAAGCACCACATAGCAGAACGCAGCCGGTACGATTGCGCCGACCAGCCATATTCCGCGGGACCTACGCACCGCATTGACCGCTCCAATGCCCGCGCCCAGAATCAGCGCGCCGCAAACGATCAACAACCCCGTCAGCATCAGGTGCGCGTCGGTGTAGTTAATACCGTCGAAGATGGTGTGATGTTCCAGCAGCCGGTCGAATCGATCGAGGTACACAGCAACAGCAAGAAGCGCGAGCAGAATGGAAATGGCAACCGAGATCCCGCGCCATGGTGACAGCCCGTAAGTAACTCGACCCTTATCCAGCGCACGTACTCCGCCGGTGATCAGCAGGAAAAACGCCGCAAGCAGGCAAACCGCTACGGACATCGTGAGCATCCAGTCAAGCACGATGTGCCACGCAGGCAGTGTGAAGAGGAAAAAACTGAGAGGTTTACCGAAGATGGGATCGGCAGTTCCGCTTCCCGCGCGCGGCGCGTACCACCACACGGCAAGGGCAGGCCAGTCGTCCATCATCGCCGCGCCGGTGATCAACGCGCCACCGATGGACACAATCCAGCTTGCAAGCCGAAGCACCGGTGCAACCGATAAATTCACTGGTTGGCCGCCAAAGACGATCGTGTGATCTCTCGGCAGATCCATCTGGTGAGCGCGCTTTAGCGCTGAAAACGCCCCAAACAAAATGGCAAACGTAGCCACCGCAAAGAGCGCAAAGATTCCCCATTCCAGGTTCAACGTCTTCCAGAACACGTCGCCGTACCCAAGCGACTGAAACCAAAGCAGATCGACCCAGTATGACAACGCATTCCGGCTACTGAAAACAACGATTGCGATTACGATGAGAATGGCAATTACTGTGCGCCGCCGCCCTGAATTTGGCCGCTCACGCGGAAAGTCTATCGATACTGGCAATTCTCCACCCCATCCAAACACTCAATCATAATCAAAGGAATTGTACCGCGTTGGGAAAAAGTGACCGCGTTTCCACCGCTTGCGTTCGTATGCGGTTGATGGCACGGCAGCCCGAATCCAGCGTTGGCTATGCCTTTGCCTCCGCCACAACCTCCGTCCGTCTGTACGCGCAGCCATGTGATGCTCATCACAGCACTGCCCACCGAGGAGCAGCCCTTTATTCAATTACTGGTAAACTACATCCATGCGCGGTATGCCTCCACTCAAGATTCTAGCGGCTGCGGTAGTCATCCTGGCGACAGTCAGTTGGCTCGCCTACACCGGTGTTCGTGACACCAAAAGTTATTACGTCACCATTAGCGAACTCAATGCGCTCGGAAACAAGGCCTACTCGCGCAACCTGCGGGTCGCCGGAAATGTCGCCCCAGGCAGCATTCAGCGCGTAGGTCCAAACGCCCACTTCATACTGTTGGAGCAAGGCCACACTTTGCGTGTGAACTACGAAGGATCAGAGCCGCCGCCCGACACCTTCAAGGACGACGCACAGGCACTCGCAGTCGGAACCTACGGCCGCGATGGAGTCTTTCACGCTACGCAACTGCAGGCCAAATGTGCATCGAAGTACGCCCCGGCAAAACCCGGTGATCCGCCCGCGAAGCCGGGCGATGTACCCACCGGCAACACCGCAATGCTCGCTCCAACCAAGTAGTCGGACCGTCCATCTACTTCGTTCCAGTCAACCTCTTCAAATATAAGTAATCGAATTGCACCTCGGTATAGAACGCCTCCACGCGGATGCGTTCGTCCTTACCATGCCCGCGATTGTCATGATCGTCGATGCCCATGCCGCACAATCCGTAACTGGGGATTCCCGCCGCCATCGTGAGCTTGCTGTCGGACGCGCCGGTTTCCATCTCTGGGATGATCGGCGTACCCGGAAAAATCTCGTCGACCACGGCGCGCAGTGCGCTAAATACTTCCTTGTTCAACGGCGGGGACGAAATTGATTTATCGTTCTCGCCACTATCACTGGCTACGTCGGCGACGAGCTTTACGTCGACCTTGGGATCTCCGATGAGTGCAGTTAGTTTCTCACGCACTTCACCAGGGTTGTGTCCCGGAGAGCGTTATCGCCGGTCGGAACGGAACTATGTCCGCCGGGGTTGGTCGCAGTCAGATGAAAATCCGCATAAGCTTTTCGGTGGCTTCGACGCCCAATTCCAGCGGCTTTGCATCGTTAGTGCTGAGCCCACCGGAGTCAGCGTCGATTGCGAATTCTGCGTCAATCAGGTCACGGTGATTCTTGAGCAGCCACTCCACCCCGTTGTCTTCGCCCCCTCTTCGCCAGCGGTAAGTGCAAGATTTATATCGCGGTCGGGCACGAAGCCTTCGCGCTTGAGCCGGATAAAACTGACGACAGAGGCAGCATCGGAATCCTTCATATCCTGTGTGCCATGGCCGTAGAAGTAGCCATCCTTTTCGACAAACTGGAACGGATCCGTGGTCCAGTCCTCGCGCTTTGCCTCGACGACATCCAGGTGGGCAATGATGAGCACTGGCTTCTTCGTGCTTCCCGGTGCGCCCCGATAGCGGGCCACAAGATTTCCGTGTCGAGCCTCAGGACCAATGACAACAACATCGCCCACGGGAAATCCAACATCGAGCAGTCGTTTGCGCATCGCGTCCGCGGCGACCGTAGTGCTACCGACGGAGTGAGAAGTATTTGTCTCAATTAGCTGCCGAAATACATCGCGCGCTAGGACGCGATCCGGTGCAGGCAGCGCAACTTGCTGCGACCATGCACTCAAGGTAGACGGCACACTCAAAACGATAAGTGTGGCAATGGCGCGAATCGAGAAAATTGAAGGCAAAGCGGCTACTTCTGGTCGGACGTGATGGTTCTATACTCGCATGAGGCGGAATGCAGATTGTTGACCCACAACCCGTGATAGACCGCAATGCCGCCGCAGCCGCATCGCTCACCGAGGTTTCCAAGCTCTACGGAAGCTTCGCGGCCTTGCGCAAAGTATCCGTGGCCTTTTCCGTAGGCTCGTCGACGGTGATTCTCGGAGACAACGGCGCCGGTAAATCCACTCTTCTTCGCATGCTCGCCGGTCTCATCTCGCCTAGTCGCGGATCCGTCCACGTCTTCGGCGCGGAGCCCACCGAGCAACGCCGCCGCATCGCCTACATGAGCCACGAAGCCATGCTCTACGACGAACTTTCCGCCACCGAAAACCTCCGCTATTTCGCTTCGCTGCAGAGTGATGGAGGATGTGGATGCAGTTGCACCGCCTCGCCGGAGATGGCTCTGCGCGCGGTCGGCCTCGACCCAACACTCACACGCCCAGTCGGGCAGTATTCGCAAGGCATGAGGCAACGCGCCTCCCTCGCCCGCGTTCTGCAAACCGATCCGGAGCTTCTCCTTCTCGACGAACCCTTCTCGAATCTCGACGTCGAATCCGCCCACCACATGGTCGACCTGCTGCTCGACTTCCGCACCTGGCCGGTACAATCGCCTCTGCCTGCACAACCGAATTCTGCGACCAATCCTTCAGTGACACCATCCATACGAGCCCGCACCATCATTCTCACTACCCATCAGGCCCATCTGGCTGAACCTCTAGCCGAGTCGACAATGACTATGCGCGCAGGCTCAATCGTATCCATCGTCAGCGCTCCCCCGCCGAATCAGGCCACGCCGTGAAGGCCGCGAAGCCCGCCAAGACCAACGCCGCCCGCCTGCTCGATTCGCTCGGCATCGCTTATGAAATCCGCGCGTACGAGGTCGACCCCGACGACCTCAGCGCAATCTCTGTTGCCCGCAAGATAGGCTTGCCCGCCGATCAAGTCTTCAAGACGCTCCTCACCCGCGCAACCGGAGCCACGCAGCGCGACACAGTCCACCTCTTCGCAGTCATCCCAGGAGACGCCGAACTCGACCTCAAGAAACTCGCCCACGCCGCATCCGTAAAAACAATCGAGATGGCTTCGCTGAAAGATTTAGAGCCGCTCACCGGATACGTCCGCGGCGGAGTCACCGTGATGGCCGCGCGCGCCGCCTTCCCTGCCTACGCAGACGAGACCATCGAAATCCACGATGTCATCTCTGTCTCCGCAGGACAACGCGGAACCCAGCTATTCCTCACGCCTGACGACTATCTGCGCGCGACCGCCGCCGTACTCGCCGACCTCACTAAAGTCGTACATCCCACGACCGGAACCGAAGGCCACGGATGACTTACTTCGGCCACGTCTTCGTCCATCTGCGCAAGGACCTCCAACTTGAATGGCGCTCGCGCGACTCGATCAACGGCATGCTGTTCTTCGCTTTGCTGGTCGTCGTCGTCTTCGCGTTTGCATTCGACCCCACCGCAGCCACGTCCCGCCAGATCGCAGGCGGAATCGTCTGGGTTGCGCTCCTCTTCGCAGCAGTTACCGCTCTCAATCAATCCTGGACCCGCGAGCTGCGCAATCGAGTCCTCGACGCGCAAAGGATGTTGCCCTCTCCTCCGTCCGCGCTGTTCCTTGGCAAGGCGCTAGCGAACCTTCTCTTCGTGGCCTTGGTCGAAGCGGTACTAACCCCGCTCTTCATCGTTTTCTACAACCTGCACGCGCTCGGCCAAGGCTGGATGCTGGCAATCGTAATGCCGCTCGGAACCTGGGCGCTGGTCTGCAATGGAACCTTCTTCGCCGCTCTTGGCCTGCGCACGCGCAATCGAGAACTTCTGCTCCCGCTCATCCTGTTCCCCATCTCGATTCCCGCGCTGCTTGGCATGATGCAAGCCACCACCGCCATCCTCTCCGGCGAGTTCGAGCCCGGCCCCTGGATCCGCCTCCTAATCGCTTACAACATCGCTTTCACGACCGCTTGCCTGCTGCTGTTCGAGACCGTTCTCAGCGCTGAATAGGACTCAACCAATAAAATTTTGCCGCTAATTTTCACAGGCCGTGATGCCCATCACATCCACTTGCCCCCAACTTTACCTCTTCGCGGTAGACTGAAAACACTGTGCAGCACTCTCGCATCCTCGGCCCGGTTGGTATTGTCTGGTTTCTCGCGACGCTGGTAGCCATCGCCTACGCCACGCGCCTCGGACTATTTCTCGCGCCGGTAGATGCCCTGCAGGGCAACGTCTTTCGTATCTTCTTTTACCACGTACCGCATTCGATGCTGAGCCTGCTGTTTCCCTACGTAAACTTCATTGCCTCAGTTTTCTATCTTTACTGGCGCCAGCGTAACCCGCTCAAAGCGCTCACCGCCGACGCTGTGGCTATTGCATCCGCCGAAATTACCATCGTCTACTCCAGCATCTGCCTGTGGACGGGGATGCTATGGGGCCGCGTCGAATGGGGTCTTTGGTGGACATGGGATGCGCGCCTCACCAGCATGTTGCTGTTGTGGCTGCTCTATGTCAGCTACCTGATGCTGCGCAAGCTTTCATCGACCGGCCAGACTCAAACGCTCGCGGCGGTCCTATCCGTCTTTGCCGCCATCGATGTACCCATCGTCTATATGTCTATCCGCTGGTGGCGCACGCAGCACCCGGCGCCTGTCTTCGGCGGAGGCGCAGACTCTGGCTTAGACAAGTCCATGTATCCAGCTTTTATCTGGAACATCATCGGCTGGGCGATGTGGGGAATATTCCTCCTTGCCTTCCGCTACGCGCTCGAACGTCGACGCCAGGCTTTCGAACAGGACGCCGCACTGCAGGCCATAGAAGCCTCCCTGGAGATCGCAAAGTGAAACTCATCTGGATGTTCGGCAGCAGCATGGCGGCACATCATCTGCTCTACTCGTATCTCTCTGTCTGGCTGATCCAGGGTGGGTACTGTGCCTGGATCGCGTGGCAATGGATGCGCTCGGCGAGAGACTCCCGTCGCACCCTGCTGTCTTCCTCCGATCCCCGTTAAAATAAAAAAACAACGAAGCCGAAATGTCGACTTCGTTGTCCGAGGATTGTGCGAACGATGCGTAAACTCCGGTCTGAGTCAGGGCCCGCTTGCAGGTATAAAACCTATCTACCCGGGAAAGTTTCGCTTTGAAATTAATTTCTCTGCTCCAAGCGATCTTTCAACCTCCCCCACAGCTCCGCAAATGCTCTAAACTCGCGGAAGTGCAAATAGTCCAATCACTTCGGTCCGCGGCAACCTCATGCGCCAGAGTTTTGTTCCGACAGCGCCGATCCCGCGGCAAACGAGCGACCGTCCGTACAACCGTGACAGTCTCGCTACCCATCCTGCTACTTCCTCTCGGCTGCCATCGCGGCCGTTTCCCCGATGTCCCTCCCGGATACCGTGAGTTCGCCTATGTAAGCAATGGCGGCTCGAACACCGTCTCCGTGCTCGACCTGGTCTATCTGCGGCAGGATCGCACCCTGCAGGTCGGCATCCAGCCGAGTGGCCTTGCAGTGAACCCCAAACGAAACGAAATCTACGTCGTCAACACCGGCACCGCATCCGGCAACGGTTCGGTCTCGGTCGTCGATACAGACGCCAATCGCGTAGTCGCCACCATCCCGGTCCACAAACTTCCCTACTCCATCGACGTCGACGTCGCTGGACGCCGCGCGTACGTCGCCAACAGCGGCTCTAACACCGTCAGCGTGATCGACCTCGATCACCGCCGTGAGATCGCCGTAGCCGGCACCGGCGAGCAGCCCGGCCTGGCCCGCATCTCGCCCGACATGCGCACCCTGGTCGTCACCAACCGCGGCAGTAATAGCGTCTCCATCTTCGCGGTCGCCCTTTACACAGTGGATGGCTATTCCGCACCTCCCGTCAAGCACTCAGACGCCAATCCGGCACCGCATCTTCGAGCATCTTTCTCCGACTGTAAAGGCGCGACCGACGCCGTCATTCTTCCCAATTCGTCCAAAGCCTTCATCGCCTGTTCTGATGGCAACCTAGTAATGGCCGTCTCACTGGCCGCCGCGCCAAATCTGTGGGCCGCAAAGCAGGATCCCTCCCTACTCACCGACCACATGCTTGCCTTCCTGAACGTCGGGGAAAATCCCATTCAGCTCGCCCTCAAACCCGATGGCGGCGAAATCTTCTGCTCCAACTTTGCCTCTGGTACCTTCTCCGAGATCAACACCCAGACCAACGAAGTCGGCGGCACTTACCCCATCGGCAGCAAGCCCGTGTTCGGTATCGTCGACGCGCAAAACGGAACGTTGTGGGTTTCGAACTTCGGTTCCGACGCAATCAATTTGTGGAGCATCGACGACTCGCAAAAAGCCGGCAGCGTCCACACTGGTCACGCCCCGGACGCACTCGCCTTTTCTGCGGATCAGCATCTATTGCTGGCGGCCGACGCCCAGTCGGGCGATGTAGCGGTCATCCGCACTGTCACCGCAGGCGGCGACGGACCCACCCTGTTTACGATCCTTCCAGCCGGTGCCAAGCCCAACGATATCGTGGTGAAATCCATGCCAGGCAAGCCCTAAAACCAACTCCGAGTGCTCCATCCGTTGCGCAAAGGGTGGGAGGCGACAACCCTCCCAGCCATCACACCCCGAACAAAACGCTCGACCTAAATCTGCCGCGCCAGCACAAGCGTGATATCGTCCGGCTGCTCTTCAGCGCCAATCCACGCATCCAGCGCCAGCAGCACCTGCGCCGAGATCACATGCAGCGGCTGATCGCTATACCGCGCCACCACCTCCATCAGACGCGTCTCGCCGAACTCTCCAAAATCATTCTCCGGCTCAGTGATTCCGTCTGAATACGCGACCATCAGATCGCCAGACTCCATCTGGATGGTTCCTTCCTCGTAGCGCATTCCATCCATCAGTCCGACCACGGTGCCACCACAATCCAGCCGCCTTACCTTGCCGTCGCGACCCAACACCAGCGGCGGAAGATGTCCTGCGTTCGAATAAATCAACTGCGCCGTGTCAGCATCGTAGTGTGCCAAAAATAGCGTCGCGTATTTCTCCGGCTGCGTGCTGCGATAGAGGTGCCGGTTCAGCATTGAGAGGATGCGCCCCGGCGATTCGAACAGCTTTCCCCCGTCCCCGCCACGGCCTTCGTGACTTACAAACAAGCCCGCAGCGGATGTATCGCTGAATACAAGGTCCTCGCTGGCCAATCGATACGCCCGCACCGCCGAATGCAGCGTCGCCATCAGCAGCGCCGCCGATATGCCTTTTCCGCTTATATCTCCCAGCGCAATCCCGACGCCCGATTCGCGTCCCCGCGTGCCGTCTGCACCATCGGCGTGACGGAAGATGAGGAAGTCGTAATAGTCGCCCGAAACCGAACGCGCCGGGCGGCAGATTCCATGCAACTCCAGCGTCGGCAGGTTGTGTACACGGTGCGGAAACAGATTCGCCTGGACTTCCTGTGCAATCGTCAACTCGCTCTGCAGGCGCTCCTTTTCGTGCTGTTCCACCAGCAGGCGTTCCAGCGATCCGGTCATGCGATTAAACGAGCGTGCCAACTCGCCCAGCTGGTCCTGCTGCCCGGTTTGGGGTGCGGAAATCCGATGTATAAAGTCACCGCGATCGACCCGTTGCGTGGCCGCGTACAGTTCCTGCACCGAAGTTGTGATGGAGCCGCTCAAGCGACGCGCCATCCAAAGGGCAAGCACTTCAATCAATGAAAACACGATGCTCAGCACGACCAGGAAGTTAATGTAGATATTCACGTAACCGCCGGTGAGTGCCTGCCCAAAGAGTTGCCGGTAGAGCAGCGACGGGCGCGAGTGCACCTCGATTGCCGCAGGAAACTTTGCCAGTTCGCCGGTGTCCCAATCCTTTGTCTCCAGCGTCGAAAAAAATGAGACGCGGAAGTCGCCGATGTTGATCGCGAGCGGTTCGGTGCCGCCGTAAACGGAGCTGCCATGCAACTCATTTCCACTTACTCGCCCGCCATTCGACTTTGCAGAACTGCTGCTCACCGTCTCCGGAACTAATCCCTCTCCGGGAGATAATCCACCACTCGCAATCACCCCTGCCAGATGTACGCGTCCCAAATCCTTCGCCACCACGTCCAGCAAGGCGGTATCTACCGGCAAGCTGGTGATGACGCTGACCAAGCCCCCGTCGGATACGTGCCGCTGGTCGATCGCGACCAGGTACAGATCTTCGCCGTCCAGTACCAACCCGCGAAATTCCTTCCCAGGAAGATCGGCAGCCCATGCCGGCAAGCCAAGCGGGGTCTTGGCTCCAGCGTTCGGCGCTGGCCCGGCTGTGGATCCAGACATTGCCGGTATCGGAGCACCATTAAAAAAGATAGATATTTGCGGATGCAAGCGCGCCCGCAATGCATCGGGCAGAGTCTCTGCGGCCTGTGCTGGCTCCGCCGTACCGCTCCAGGCGCTGCCTTCACGCGTGCGCATGAACCGTGCAATCTGTTGCGATTTGTTGGCGTTTTCCTGGGCAATCTGGTCCAACTCCTGGCGCATGCGCGAGTCTGCCAAATGGATGGAAAATTGTCCCGCCGCAATGTACGACGAGATGGTTACCAGCGTTACAAACAGCACGACCGGCGCGAGCCCAATCAGAAGATAGGTCAGAATCAGCTTATTACGAAGACTCCACAAAAGATGCTGTTGCACCAATCGCCATGCTAGTGGAACCGCCAGCGCGATCAACGCCATCCCAACCAGAACCTGCATCCATCCGAGCAGAGTGCCGCCCACCCCGGGCACCTGGCGCAATAGCCACAACAGCCCGAACCACAGCGCAAGCCAGAAGGTCCCGCCAGCTACGCCGGTAGGAAGTCGCAGCTTTCGCCAACCTTTCCGCTCTTTTAATTCGTGAGAATCAAGCGCGGCCTCCATCGTCCTCCTTCCCCTTTGCATCCGGAGCATGCCCACGATCGTCCTCGCGCGCGGTGGCGAGCGCGTATCGAGTCGCAGAGAAGTGTGCGCCTCCCAGCAGCAGCAGCCCCGAAAGAAACGCCCACATCATCAGCCCCACTGTGTATTGAAACGGTCCATAAATAGAACGAAAGTCCAAACGCGGCAGCGCCAGCACATATAAGTATTTCGCCACCTCCCAAAGGATTCCGATGACGATTGCCGTCGGTAGTACGGCGCGCGCGGGAATCTTGCGATAGGGCAGTATCCAATAAATAAGGAAAAACAAAAGGATGCTCGCCACCACGGCACAGATCCGCATTGTCCCCCCTTCAAGAAATCTGTAGATGAAATTATCGACATGGCCGAAAAATATCCAGGCCAGCAACCTGCCCTGTCCCGCGGTCAATGCAATCGATGCCATCGCCAGCGCACCGACAGCAAAGGCCAGCCCAATCGAAACCAGCTGATTGTGAAGATACGAACGGTTCTCCTTCACCCCCCACACACTGTTCAGCGCCACTTCAAGTGGTAGAAACACTCCCGTCGAACTGATCAGCAGCATTGCGATGGAAAAGAACGCGGCGCTCCTGCTGGGCCGCGCATTACGCATGATGATGTCGTGGCCCGTGGGCAGCAAGGTGTTCATCATATCGCCAACCAGCCCTTCCATCCTGTCCGAGTGGAAGACACGGTGCGAAATTGTCAACATCAATACGACAAACGGAAACAACGACAGAATCACATTCGCCGCAACGCTGAATGCGTAAGTATGGACCTCCGTTTTCACCATGTACTTCGCCAGCGCGCCGATCTGAGGCCATAATCCGTCGCGGCGCACAACCGGGCGCACTTCGGAAATCGGAATAGCTTCCGTAGGTTCAAGTGCACCTTCTGTAGACGGTCGAATGGACATCGTGCTGATTAGTGCTCCGGGACTGGCGCGGATAGGTAGAGACCAGTCGGCTCACACCGCGCAATCCTGGACTCAACAGCGCCTGCATTGCGGGTATGTGACTCGACCCTAGGCTAGCAGACGCAGAGGTCAATCCGAAGGTTTAGCGAGCCGCCACAATCCGCTCAAGATGTTGAATGTTTAGCCAAAATCTGCTCTCGTGCCCACCCGGCCGCCTCTGAAAGCACCGCATCCTCGCCCACGAGCCACGCATCGAGCCGATCAAGAAAACGCTGCTCGCCACTATTGCCCATCGCAATCGCCACGTTGCGCAGAAGGCGCTTTCGCCCTGTCCGCTCCAGCGGCGAACCCCTGAATCGCCGCTTGAACTCCCGCGCATCCATCTCCGCCAACCAGTCCAGCGACGGATTAACAAGCTCAGTTCGCGCCCGCATCCCCTCGCGATTCCCGATAGGAGCCTTGCGGTTCCACGGACAAACATCTTGGCAAATGTCGCAGCCAAACACCTGCCGACCCATCTGCCCGCGCAGGCTCTCATCAATCGCGCCCTTCTTCTCAATCGTCAAATACGCAATGCAACGCGACGCATCCATCTCCCGGGCAGCCGCCGGATCCTTCGTACCCAGCAACGCGCCAGTCGGACATGCTTCAATACAGCGCGTACAACTGCCGCAGCGGTCCGCCGATAGAACCGGTGCAGCACTTTCCTCCACCGGCAGCGAAGTCACAATCACACCCAGCAGAAGCCACGATCCCAACTGCTGATTCAACACGCAGGTATTCTTGCCAATCCATCCAATCCCAGCCTGCAAGGCCGTAGCCCGCTCCACCAGTGGCCCGGTGTCAACATAGCTCCGAGTGTTGCACCCGGTCCGCTCACATAGCACTGCTTCAATCTTCCGCAGTCGTCCGAGTAATTGGTCATGGTAATCCGTAGGAACGGTAGTGCCTTTGTCGTCCGTACGGCCACTCCACGCATACCGCGCAATCCATCCCGCTTCGTGCGGCGCCGCCTCGATCGACCGCGGCGCGTCCGCGTTGTAATTGATCGCGCAGACCACCACCGATCGAGCCCACGGAATCGCAACTCGCAACCCGCTTCGAACAAGAGTCCCCGTATCGTCCCGCCGTTTCAGATACTCCATCTCCCCTGCACGGCCCGCTTCCACCCACGCTGCAAATCGCGCCGCTTCCTCGGCAGCGTTAGGATCGTCCGCATCGCGAACCTCTGCGACTCCGGCAGAGTCGAAGCCAATCTCACGCGCGGCCTCCTCCAGCCACCGCCGCAGATCCGGATTCCACGCCGCTAAACTCATTGCCCTCATCTGCCTCCACAATCCGCACTCGCCGCTTGTCCAAGGTTAACGCCTACAATCGAATCAGATGGCCTTCCCATACTCAGAATCCTCAGTCGCGCCGAGCTCTGCGTCGCGCATCGACACCGTCCTGTTCGACTTCGGCCAGGTCCTCTCCAATCCCCCAGACCCTGCAGCGTGGGCCAAGCTCCGCTCCATCACCGGCCTCGAGGAGGAGGCCCTGCACACGGCGTATTGGAAGTTCCGTCACGATTACGACCGCGGCACACTCAGCGGACCGGACTATTGGCACGCCGTCGCCGCCGACGCTGGCATCAACCTCGACGCCAACCGGCTTTCCGCGGTGCTCGCCGCCGACGTCGACGTCTGGACCAACCTCAACTTGCCCATGATCGAGTGGGCTAGCCGTCTGCAGCACGCCGGAATCCGCACGGGCATCCTCTCCAACATCGGCGACTCCATCGCCGACGGCATCCTCGCCCGGCTGCCATGGCTCGCCAGCTTCGACTACTGCACATGGTCGCACTCTATGTTCATGGCAAAGCCCGAACCAGCCATCTACCTCAGAACCGCCGAAGCCCTGAACACGACACCCGAACACATCCTGTTCATCGATGACCGCGAAGAGAACATCGTCGCCGCAAACGCCCTTGGCTTTCAAACACTCCACTTCACCAACTTCTCCGCTTTCGTGCGCGAGATGCGCGCACGCGGTTTCGCTTCCCTGCTCGACGCAGGACGCATGCACAATGAATCCGCCAACGCACAGCCCATACTGGCACCAAAGCCCGCAACAAAGTAACGGCACTTATTCCCGATTCGCCACGATATAGCTATGCTACATTCCGCATTCTCAAATGAGGACAACTTAACCCGCTCGGCTCCATGGATATTGAGGGAGGCTGCACTCCGCGCATCCCATAGCCAGATAACCATGACGAAATTCAGTCAGACCGCCGAGCTTGCGGACGTATTTACACGCGCCCCGGTCGTCGCCACCCAAGTAGCAAGTCACCGCAAGCTCCACCATCGGCAGCGCTGCGATAACAGGCACCTTCACCCTCAATTTTACGGTGAAGTGACCGCGGTTGCGCCCACCGGAATCCGCACCTGCTCCACAATCTCAATGCCGAATCCCTGCAACGCTGGCACATGGGTCGGCGTGTTCGTTAGCAGCCGTATTCGCCGAATCCCAAGGTCCGATAAAATCTGTCCGCCCAACCCAATCTGCCGCAGGATACGCTGTGCCTGCTGGTTCCGCTCTTCGTTCAACTCCGGGCACTTCTGCTCACGATTGATGCCACGGTGCAACACCAGCCGATGTGGCGCCGCCACTCCCGCCGCAGAAGCTCCGGTGCGATCAATCCCGAATCCTCTTGAACCGTTGTGCAGGTACACCAGCGCACCGCGTCCCGCCTCCACAATCATGCGCATCGAGCTGTCCACCAGCGCCCGGCAGTCGCACACCGTCGACCCGAACACTTCGCCAGCCAGACAATGCGTATGCACCCGCACCAGCAATGGCTCCCCCTCCACCTGCGTATGCGGTAGCACGCCAATCCCGTCGCCATATACCAGCGCCACGTGCGATTCGGCACCATCAATCTCGCTCTCATACGCGATCATGCGAAAATCGCCGTCCTGCGTCGGCAGCGTGGTCTCAGCCACGCGGTGTATAGATCGCTCATGCTGCAGCCGGTACCGAATCAACGAAGCTACGGTCAGCATCTTCAGGCCATGCTGCGCGCAGAACGCCACCAGGTCCGGCACCCGTGCCATCGTCCCATCGTCGTTCATGATCTCGCAAATCACGCCAGCCGAAACCAGTCCCGCCATCCTCGCCAGGTCCACCGACGCCTCAGTCTGCCCAGCCCTCACCAGCACTCCACCCTTGCGCGCACGGAGCGGAAACACATGCCCCGGCCGCGCCAGGTCGTTCGCCGTCGACCTCGGGTCAATCGCAACGCGAATCGTATGCGCCCGGTCTGCCGCCGAAATCCCTGTCGTAACACCCTCGCGCGCCTCAATCGTCTCGGTAAACGCGGTGCCGAATCGCGAAGTATTCTCCTGCGTCATCGGTCCCAGCCGCAGATAATCCGCACGCTCCTCCGTCAACGTCAAGCAGATCAGCCCGCGCCCAAATCGGGCCATGAAGTTGATCGCCTCGGGCGTGACAAACTCCGCCGCCAGCGTCAGGTCGCCCTCATTCTCACGGTCCTCATCGTCGACGACCACCACCATTCGCCCGGCACGAATCTCCGCAACCGCCTCCTCCACGTCCGCGAACACCTTCTGCGATTCCTGCGACATGGTTACTCCTCAGCCGAACTCGGCGGCAGAACATTCGTGATGCCAGCCGCAATCAACTCATACAAGCCGACCGCAACCGCAGCCAGAATAATGCCGGCCACCGCCATCGACACCCCCGAGTGGTGCTGCACCAGCCTGTCGAACCGATGATTCTGAGCCGCAAGATACAACTCGCGGCCGTGCCCAATCGTCCTCAGCTCGCTAAAGTGGATATAAATCCCAACCATGACGCCAAGAAAGAGAGTCGCCAGCACCCTCCCCGTTCCCGTTCGCTTCATAAGATCTCCTGACCCCATCATATGTTCCAAGTCGCGCGTTCCGAATTCGAATTGATCCGGAACTACATCCCTCATGATCTGCCCACCAAACAAAAGCGCCGCCCTTGAGCCAGGCGGCGCTTGTCTGATATCTGAATCAACCTTACAGGGTCGACTCGATCTCAAATCCCCAAGCTTCAAGCAGAGCCTCAGGAATGTACTTCGAATTCTTGTTGCGCCGAGCCCACTCCCGCAAACGGGTCGAGCGAATGTACTGGTCAGGGGTCAGTTTGAATTCTTTCACCACCTGCTCGAAAGAGGTGACGGTTGGGACTACAGGCCCGATCGGCTCAGGTTTGCCCCAATTCGGATTTCCACGACGCTTTGCCATCTATAAGTCCTTTATCTCTTACTTCCATCCACTTACATCGACTCGTATCAGATTGCCGATGAAGCTTGGCACCAACTTCACAACGCCAGCCGCAAGACTTTTCCATTATCATTCTAAGGCATTTAGAGCGTAATTGCAACCCGCCTCGCAGGTTTGCTTAGAGCATTAAGCCACACACCCATTGGCTCCCGTTCTTAGGACTAACCAATCCGCTCGCGTTGGTAAGACCCTCACGGACAGCCGTCCTTAGAGGATACTTAGCAATCCGTTTTGCTTAAGGGCATGGCCTCAGTGGGGCCGTAGAAGCCGAAAAATGAATTGGGCTTTTGCCGCCGCGGGACGTCTTTGGGACGCGCCAAATGCACCCTTCTCGGCACGGGGCCTTTCCACCCTGCAAACGGCGCAGTATCAATTGACGCCCAAAGTCTGAATCAACACCGCGCCAACCGGTTTCCCGTCGAATGTCGCCGGATTGCATGTACTCTCCCGCAACGACTTCGCAGCGCTCTCATCCAGCCCTGATCCCAAAGGCTTCGCCACCCACACCTCGTCTACCCAGCCAGTCACAGATACAGAAAAGATCAACGTCACCGTCCCCGACACCTTCGCATCGATCGCCTTCTGGTCAAGGCCCGCATTGTCCGCTGCCTTCAGTACCGTCGGAGGAGTAAGTGAGGCATTGCTCCCCTCCACCTTCACCCATTTTCCGTCCTGAAATACATGGCTGCAGTGACACGTCGACTGGAACTTGCCGTCACTCGAAAACGGCAGCATGTCCGTTACATAATTAGGCAGGCTTTGCAGCGCCACTGACAGACTTGGAAAGAAAAGCGCCTCCTGCAGCTTGGGAAACACAGCCGGCGCATCCGCGCCCTGCAGGTCGATCTCCAGCCGCGCTGGAACCTTGCCCATCGGCGCCAGCTTCGGTCCAACTCGCACCAGCGTCGAACTCTGACCCTCGATCACAATCTTGCTTCCCTTTTTTTGAACCGTATCTGTAAAGAACGCCCTTATCCCATGCAGATCTATAGGTCCTGGAATCACCTTGCCGTCGAACCACGTGTACTTCGCCACCTAATCGGCCGAGTAGTTCCGCAGGCCCAGAGGTTTTGCCTTCAGCGCAGTCTCCAATGCAGTCGCGTCGGCCTGTCCAAACACCGGCTGCGCCAGCTGCGTCATCGCCATCACCATCGATAACCAGATCGTCTTCATGCAGGCAATCCTGGCCCAGCCTCCGCGTGAGATTCTATTATTCACACGACGAGTCGCGATCCTGCGACAGCATGCGTCCGCAACGCAAGTAGCGACTATGCCAACTCAAGCTCTCCGTCAACATATGCGGCGTGTGCTTGCCCATCGATAGCTTGCTCGCTCGGCTCTCATAATCTCGCAGTGCCGGACGATAATCTGGATGCGAACAAGTCTCGATGATCAGCTTCGCCCTCTGGGTCGGCGAAAGCCCACGCAGATCGGCCAGCCCCTGCTCCGTCACCACCACCGACACATCATGCTCGGTGTGGTCCACATGCGAGACCATGGGCACAATTGTCGAGATCGTTCCTCGCTGTGCAGTCGACGGCGCCATAAAAATAGACACGAACCCATTCCGCGCAAAGTCGCCTGAGCCACCAATGCCATTCATGATGGTCGACCCCATAATGTGCGTCGAGTTAACGTTACCGTAGATGTCCGCTTCGATCATGCCATTCATCGCAATCACGCCAAGCCGACGAATGATTCCTGGATGGTTCGAAATCTCCTGCGCGCGCAGCACAATGCGGTCGCGGTATTCGCCGATATGCGGCATGATATCGGCGACACCTTCCGGACTCAGCGAGAAAGAAGTTGCCGACGCGCTCAGCATTTTGCCCGACCGCATCAGGTTGATCAAACCGTCCTGGATCACCTCGGTGTACGCGGTCAAATCCTGAAACGGTCCTTCCTCCAGCCCATACAAAACCGCATTGGCGATATTACCCACACCCGACTGCAGCGGTAGAAGCGACGGCGGAATCCGGCCCTTCTTCACCTCCCAGCTCAGGAAATCCATGATGTGAGCTGCGATGCGCTTCGAATTCTCATCGGGAGCCTTGAACGGGCTGGCGCGGTCCGGCACATCAGTATGAACCACCGCGATCACCTTATCGATCGGGATCGTCAAATGCGGCACGCCAATCCTTTGGCTCGGCGAGGTCAGCGGAATCGGGTCGCGGAACGGAGGAAGTCCGAGTCCGTAATAAATGTCATGCAGCCCCTCCAACTCCATTGGCTGGGTCGAATTCACCTCAAGAATTATCTTGTCGGCGCATTCAATGTATGTCTGATTGTTGCCCAGCGACGTACTCGGGATCACCCGACCATCCTCCAGGATTGCCGTTACCTCGATGATCGCCAGGTCCAGCTTGCCGAGAAATCCGTACTCCACCAACTGTGCGGCATGACTCAAATGCAGATCGATATATTGAATCTCTCCCGCGTTAATAAGCTTGCGCGTAATTGGGTCGGACTGATAAGGCATCCGCAGATCCATCGCGCCGGACATGGCCAGCGCACCATCAAGCTCCGGTCCTGTCGAAGCGCCCGTGAATACATTCACTTTGAATTTCTGACCGCACAGATGCGCGTCCGCAACCCGCCGCGCGAGCGCCATCGGCACTACTTTCGGATACCCTGAGCCGGTGAAACCGCTCATCCCAATCTGGTCGCCCGGCTGAATCAGCGCTGCGGCCTCTTCCCCGCTCATGACACGTTGCTCCAACACCGTATTCAAAACTCTATCGTTCGCCGAACTGGAAGCCATTGAAACTTCTTTCTTCACCCCTGAAGGGCAACTTTACACGTGAATAAGAAACACCGGACCAGCGAATTGACGATCTCAAGCCGTTGCCGCAAGACTCCGCGCGCACATCTCCGCCTTGGCGAAACACCTTCGCTCTGTGATCATAGTCACCATCAGTCCCACGCTCCGTGCGCTCGGTCACGAACTCTCCGCGTCAAATGAAATATCATATTTAGACCGGTTTATATCTTATGTCACCCAATTCGCCTCGCACAGGTAGTTACGAATGACATTCGATTGGACCCACGGCCCGTTGGCAGAAGGGCTGCATGACTACAATATCGGCGAATTCTTTGCCGCGCATGAAGCTTGGGAGAGCGTCTGGCTCACCGCCCCGCAACCCGAAAAAACCTTCCTCCAGGGCCTGATTCAAGTCACCGTCGCCTTTCATCACCTGCACCGTAACAATTCCCTCGGAACCCAGCGCCTGCTGCACAGCGCTCTACGCAAACTCGAAACCTACCCACCCAACTTCTGCGGCATCGACGTCACCCTCCTCTGCAACGACATCCGTAATGGCCTCAAGTCCCTCGAGTCTGATCCGCCAACCTCACAACTCATCCCCCCGCAAATCAACCCGCACTAAAGTGTCCCGGTCGTTATTCTGAGCGCAGTTCAGAATCTCGGTAGTTGCTTATTCCGCTAATTACAAAGGACCTACTCTCGCTCTGCTTGCCGAAAGGATGCCTACATTATGGTGGACTTAGCCCGAACCTGGATTTTCGATCGTGTTCACATCGAGGGCCGAAGGCTAGATTTATACCAGCCTAACCCGAAGGTTTAGGTAAGCGTGCAGTACAACACCCAAGAGCTGAAGACCCGCCACATACTCCAGCCCACTACTGACTCAGGACACTGGCTATAATCCCTGCAGCCCACAGGAGTATCAACTCATGCCCTTCACCCTTGAAGGCCGAACCGCCCTCGTCACCGGCTCAGGCCGCGGAATAGGCAAAGCCATCGCCCAACGCCTGCTCGCAGCCGGCGCGAACGTGATGCTCAACGACCTCGACGAGTCCCTGCTACTCGAGACCCAAGCCGATCTAGCCCATCCGCAACACGTCCACCACATCGCCGCAGACCTCACCACTTCCGCCAGTCCAGCCGCCGTAGTTGAAGCCACCCTCAACGCCTTCGGCGCCATCGACATCATCGTCAACAACGCTGGCTATACCTGGGACAGCGTCATTCAAAAGACCACCGACGAGCAATTTCAAGCCATGCTCGATATCCATCTCATCACACCGTTCCGCATCCTCCGCGCCGCCTCCGAATACATCCGTTCCGCCGCCAAGCGCGAAGCAACCCACCACCAGCGCGTCATGCGTAAAGTCGTCAACATCACCTCCATTGCCGGCACCGACGGCAACTCCGGACAGGCCGGCTACGGGTCCGCAAAAGCAGGAGTCATCGGCCTAACCAAAACTATGGCCAAGGAATGGGGCCGCTACAACGTCAACGTCAACGCCGTTGGCTTCGGCCTCATCGAAACCCGCCTCGTCGTTCCTTTAGGAACCCAGCCCAGCACCGGCTCACCTGCCACCCTCCAGATGCACGGCCAGGACATAAAAATCGGTGTCCCCACCTCTGCCCTCGAATCGCTCAAAGAGCGCTGCCCCCTCGGCCGGCTCGGCACGACCGAAGAAGCCGCCGGAGCCGTCCTCTTCTTCTGCTCCCCGCTCTCCGACTACGTCACCGGAGAAGTCCTCATCTGCGGCGGCGGTCTCCACTTCTAGCCTCACCCTCGGATACCCATATCCGACGTGGCTTTTTCACGTCGACCATGGTCACTCCTTCGCCCGTCTACACCGCTGGCCGCGCTTCTAACGCCCCACCCAACGGTTCCCATTCGCAGCGAAAAATGGTGGCGAGTCCGTTTCAGCATCCGCCGAAGTCACCGTACCTCATGAATTCTCGTTTGAGTTGTGCCGATACAACTCGCCGGTATTATCAACATCGTGTTGCGGAGCTCTTGATTCGTACAACTTCCGGTTCATCACCAGCTTCAACGAAGCCATTGCATCCAGCACATTCGCATGCCAAGCTCGAAGCTAGAGTTCCACCATTCCAGCTGGGCCTTCAAAGGATTCGCCAGTGGACGTTCTCACCCTATTTTTTGTTGAAGCAAGTATTTTGTTTCTCTTTAGCCTCACCGTGCTTGCCGGCTCAATCGGCCGGTCCGGTAAGAGTGGGAGCTACTGGTTCGCTGCTTCTAATTTCTGTGGCGGCGTCGGTCTCCTCCTGCACTGCGCCAGCGACGGCCCCGTCCTCATCATCGTCGTTCTTGCCAACCTCTTCACCTTCGTCGAACTCACCTTGCTCACCAAGGCCATTGCCGAGTTTGTGAGCCTTGGTCGCCACGTCTGGTTATATCTGCTCGGGCTCTCCGTACTCATGACGGTCGCGACCGTCCGCTACACCTTGTGGCCGGAAAACCATAATCTCCGCATCGCCTTTATCTCAGTGGTCGCCATCGCCACGGCCGCCTCTAGCGCCACGCTGCTCTTTCGCTCTCTCCGCGACACCGTGAAGGTCTCGACCGTAGTTATGGGCATCCTCTTCAGTCTGTACGCCACGACCAACACCGTCCGTCTGTTCAACGTTTGGACGTTTCCGCACCAAAGCTTTTTTCACATCTGGCTCGACCGGACCATTATTGCCGCACTCAGCTTCGGCTTCATCTGGATGACAACAACCCGCCTGCGTGACGGTCTCGAACGACTCGCCGGCACCGACGCTCTGACCGGCACCCTCAACCGCCGCGCAGTTGAGCGAGAGACCGCAACGGTTTTCAGTCGCAGCCGTGAGCACAATCACAGCATCGCCGCTCTCATGCTCGACATCGATCGCTTCAAGCAGATCAACGACAGTTACGGCCATCAAGCTGGTGACCTCGCCCTATGCGCCGTCGCCGAATGTCTGCGCAGCACCATGCGCGCCGGAGACCTCATAGCCCGCCTTGGCGGCGACGAGTTCCTTGTTATCATGCCCGACACCGACGCCGATGCCGCCCAACTTGCCGCTGACCGCATCCAGACTCAACTCGCCGAACTCCGCTTCTCCTGCGATACGGGTGAGTTCGGCCTCTGCGCAAGCATTGGCATCACCTCAATCGACGGAGGCAACCTCACCCTTCAAGATTTGCTGAAACTCGGCGATCGCGCGCTGTATGCCGCTAAGGCCATTAGCCGACGCGAGGTTTCCGCTCCTCTCACTCCTATACCAACTACATAGGGAACTAGCATTGCGGGAGAATCTCATCCTGAAGATTTTGCTACTACTTTCAAGAATGGGGCCACGCGCAAATCCGTCTTTTCTCCCGACGTGCTGCTATACTTTCCCAATGATTTCGTTCCCCACAACCGCGGAGGCTATGACCATGGCTATGTGCATGTGTATGCGGCCGTGGGTACGTGTGGGAACAGTCTGACGCGCTAATACGCAACAGAGATCAGCTTCCAACCGGCTCATGGTCCTCTCGGGGATGATGAGCTTTTTTTGTTTGAGCAACTTAATTTCACAATAAACGGAAAGCATAAAGGAGCTTTTACATGCCAGATGAATCCGCAACACCCCAGCACCAACTCGCCACACTCGCACTCCACGCAGGCCAGGTCGTCGACCCCGCCACCAACTCCCGCGCAGTACCCATCTACCAGACCACCTCCTACCAGTTCAACGATTCCGACCACGCCGCCCGCCTCTTCGCGCTGCAGGAATTCGGCAACGTCTACACCCGGCTCATGAACCCCACCACCGACGTATTCGAGAAGCGAGTCGCCGCACTCGAAGGCGGAGTAGCAGGCCTCGCCACCGCCTCCGGCCAGGCAGCCGAGACGCTTGTCATCCAGACCCTCGCCTCTGCCGGCGAAGAGATTGTCTCCACCACCTCCCTCTACGGTGGCACCTACAACCTCTTCCATTACACGCTGCCCCGCCAGGGCATCACCGTGCGCTTCGCCGACGCCGACGACTTCGACGGTATCCGCGCCGCCATCAACTCCAAGACACGCGCCATCTACACAGAAACCCTCGGCAACCCCAAGCTCGACGTGGTCGACATCGAGAAGCTAGCCGCCATCGCCCATGAGCATGGCCTCCCGCTCGTCATCGACAACACCTCCGCCTCGCCCCTCCTGGTCCGCCCAATCGAGTGGGGAGCCGACATCGTCGTCAGCTCCGCAACCAAATTCATAGGCGGCCACGGCACCACCATCGGCGGCATCATCGTCGACGCAGGTAAGTTCGACTGGAAGGCCTCCGGCCGCTTTCCCACCTTCGTCAATCCCGATCCGTCCTACCACGGCTTGTCTTACACCGAAGCCTTCGGCCCAATCGCATTCATCATCAAGGCTCGCGTAGAAGGTCTTCGCGACACCGGCTGCGCAATCTCCCCCTTCAGCTCTTTCCTCCTCCTCCAAGGCCTCGAAACCCTCCACCTTCGCATGGAGCGCCACTCGCAAAACGCCCTCGCCACCGCCAAGTATCTCGAATCACACCCCGGCGTAGCATGGGTCAACTATCCCGGCCTCAAGTCCAGCAAGTTCTACGACCGCGCGCAGAAGTACATGCCCACCGGCCAAAGCGCGCTCGTCACCTTCGGCATCAAAGGAGGCTTCGAAGCCGGCAAGACCCTCATCAACTCGGTCAAGCTCTTCTCCCACGTAGCCAACATCGGAGACTCAAAGTCCCTCGTCATCCATCCCGCCTCAACCACCCACTCGCAACTATCGGTCGAAGAGCAAGCTGCCACCGGCGTAACTCCCGACATGGTCCGCCTCTCCGTCGGCACTGAGGACATTCGCGATATCCTTGCTGATCTGGACCAGGCGATCGTAGCCGCCAACGGGTCCGCCGCAAAATGACCGAAGAAGATCCAATACCAATTCCCGAGCCCGCCTTCGAGGGAGACTTCGTGATCAACGAAGTTCTCTCCCTCGAGAGCGGCGAAATCCTCGTCAACCCCACGCTGCATTACGCCATCTATGGCACGCTCAACGCCGACCGCTCCAACGCGGTGCTGGTTTGTCACGCCTTATCCGGAAACGCGCTGGTAGGCACCTGGTGGCCGCAGCTCTTCCTGCCCGGAGGCCTGCTCGATCTCGAACGCGACTGCGTCATCGGGATCAACATCTTCGGCTCCTGCTATGGCTCCACCGGTCCCGGCTCAATCGATCCAGCCACCGGCAAGCTCTACGGCCCAACCTTCCCGCTCATCAGCATCCGCGACATCGTCCGCGCTCAGGCCCGCCTCATCGAACACCTCGGCATCGACAAGCTCAAGCTCGCCATCGGAGCCTCCATCGGCGGCATGCAGGTGCTTGAATGGGCCATCCTCTTCCCTAGCCGCGTAGCCCGTGCAATCTCCATCGGCGTAGCTCCACTCGGAGCTATGGGCCTCGGCCTCAATCACCTGCAGCGCCAATCCATCATGCTCGATCCGGCATGGCAGGGTGGCCTCTACAAGCCCGGCCAAGGTCCCGACGGAGGCCTCGCCCTGGCCCGCGCTCTCGGCATGATCAGTTACAAGTCCGTGCCTCTCTTCGAAGAGCGTTTTGCCCGCCGCCCCAACCGCTACGGCGACGAGAACCCCTACCTCTCCACCACCGCTGGACAGAACGGCCGCTTCGATATCGCGGGTTACCTCGACTATCAGGGCACCAACTTCATCCCGCGCTTCGACGCCAACTCCTACATCTCCATCACCCGCACCATGGACATCTTCGATCCCGTCCGCGCCCACGAGTCGCCCTTCGCCGCCTACGCCTGCATCGAGTCGCACCTCACCCTCGTCGGCATCTCCACCGACTGGCTCTTCCCACCTGAAGATGTCCGCTCTCTAGCCGCCATCATCCAGGCCGCTGGCACTCGCTGCGACTACCGCGAAATGGCCTCCAACCACGGCCACGACGCCTTCCTCGCCGAACCCGAACAGCTAGTCCGACTCCTAACCCCCGTTTTCGACTAAGCGGGTTGACCACCGAGTCTACTGTCATGGAATGCCCCTTTGAGCGCTACCCCCCCGGGGGGGTAGTCTTAAGTGACTGCGGGAGAGCGACTTACGATTTATCTCCTCTGCAAATATCTCATTCCATGTGGGTTACAGCCAAATATTTGCAAACAAGCGAGTTACTCCTGCTAGCAAGCGATTCCAACGTATATTTTTGTCTGTCGGCCCATTTTCCCAGATGTTTTGAATTGATTGAAAACGCCTCCCCAATGCGTTTTCGGATGAGAGGACAGGGCCAGGCATGAGGCCGCGCTCCTGTTTCTCTACTTCACAAGTGTACAAGGTGTGTCAAGGAATGATCGGTGGAAAAGGGGGTCACGAATAGCAATGGAGCGGGTTTGGCCGAGTGTACGAGCGCTGCGGGGTGGGACTTTGTAGTTTCCGAAAAGAAGACTTTGAGGGCCCTACGCAATTGACTTCAGCACTTTCGATCTCATGGGACTCTCGCTTAGGAGTTACATCACACGGTTCTGCCAGCCAATCCTTACATTATTGTTGTGCTTTGAAAAAGGGGTTTTAGCCAAAGTCGGACGACCTGCCCAGCGGCAACAATCCTACTTAGACGAAACCCCGATTCACACACGGAACACCTTGACAGTCGAGCTACGATGCTGGCAACTTGACCTTTCCTTGGTGGGTTCGGTGTTGTGCCTTCAATGCTATGGCTCGGTCGGCGGCGCCAAGTGGGATTCCAGGTCGTTATGTTTGGTGTCGAGCATGCTGCATTTCCAGTCGCCGAAAGTCGTCTTCCAGCACTCTCCTTCAGCCTGCGGCTCGATGACGCGCGAGCAGTTGGCTCCCGGGTCGTCCCGGTCCTGCGAGCATAGCCATTGCACCATGCTTCCGCGGATGGGCATCACCTTCGCCGATGTATCGATGCTGGTTGCATAACCATCCTGAAATTGGCTGTATGCTCGAAAGCCTCCAGTCTGCACCTTGATGTTTGTGATCAGAGTAATGTTGTAAGCCGTCTTCTGTTCAAAGGTGCACTGGATCAGCGCAGGAATCTGCGCCACCGTTGGTATTGACGTAACCGAGTTGCACGTCTTCGGCCCGCGCGTTTTGAACACCGGATCAAAACCCGATGGAAGGGCGACCTGCCCGGCTGCCGCATTCTGCCCGCCGCCCGCAGCCTGTACCTTGTTCCCAGCAGAGGAGCATCCTCCCACACACACGCACATCAACAGCATCGCGGCAGCAAGCGCAGCCGCGTCCTTTAGCTTCATAAGCATAAGATCAAACCCCGGATAATTAGATTGCCATGCTGGACACAAATGATAACAGGTGCAGGGGTGCCCCATTCGTGGCGGCCTCATCGCCATGAGTGGGGATCAACCAGCTTCACCCACTACCATCCTATCTGCCGGATCCTCTCCAATTATCACCCCGCTATACTTCCCCATCCGCTCCGGCCGCCTCCTCCTCGGAGCAGGCAGAATCGCCGCCAACCCCGCCGACTGCTGCCGCCCAACCCTCCGCGCCCCCACCTTACCCAGTATTCGCACGCCGACTCCGCCCCATTCACCCTCCGTATCTGGGCGCAGCACGTGGTGAAATATGGTGAGGTTTAGTGATGGCGGTTCATGCAGCGGACAACTAACCCCGGGCGAGCAGATGTCTTTACTTCCCGGCACCCTTGGCAATCAGTCCCGAGGTCGAAAATCCCGCCACGGTAGGCACAATCTTCACCTGCCCACCCCAACTCTTTACCTCGCTGGCGCCGACAACGGTGTCGGGAACGTAGTCGCCGCCCTTCACAATTACATCCGGCCGCGTAGCGCAGATCAACTCCAGCGGAGTCGGCTCGCCAAACACCACCACTGCATCCACCGCCGCCAGCGCAGCGAGCACACGCCCACGTTCATTCTCGCGCACGATCGGCCGCGTCGGCCCTTTCAATTCGCTTACCGAAGCGTCGCTATTGATCGCCACAATCAGCCGATCGCCAAACCGTCGCGACTGCTCCAGCAAAGTTATATGCCCAATGTGCAGGAGGTCGAAGCAGCCGTTCGTGAACACCACGCGCTCGCCATTCGCCTTCCACAGCGCCACACGCTGCACCAGCTCCTCACGCCCGACCACCTTGTCCTCAGCGTGCAGAGCAATGTCCGGAGCCAACGCCGCCAGCAGCTCATGCTTCTCCACCGGCACCGTGCCGATCTTGCCTACAACGATCCCAGCCGCAATATTCGCCAGCCCCACCGCAGTCTCCGGCTTCAGCCCGGATGCCAGACAAAGTGCGAGCACCGAGATCACCGTATCCCCCGCGCCGGACACGTCGAACACCTGCCGCGCCACCGCCGGCGCCAACATGCGATTGCCTGGACGAATCAGCGCAATTCCCTTTTCGCCGAGCGTCGCCGTAAGGAACTCCACATCGAGTTCCCGCACCAGTGACTCAGCCGCATCGAGCAGTGCGTTCATATCGTGCGCATCCAGATGCACCGCTCGAGAAAGCTCGCCGAGATTCGGGCACACGGTCGTTGCGCCGCGATAGCGACTGAAGTCCGCAGTCTTCGGATCGACCAGCACCGGAATATTCAGCGCGCGCGCCGCCTGAATAATCGCCGGACAAATCTCCGGCGTCAGCACGCCCTTTGCGTAATCCGAGAGCACCACTGCATCACATCCCGGCAGATGCGCCAGCACGCTCTCGATCAGCCGATCATAATCACTCTTCGAACGTGCACCCGCGAGTTCCGTGTCCAGACGCAGCATCTGCTGCTGACCACACAGAATGCGCTGCTTCGCGATCGTCGGAAATCCATCCGACACGATAAATTTCGGCGACACACCATTCGCCCGCAGGCTCTCAACCAGCAACCGCTCGTCCTCATCACCGCCAGTAAAGCCGATCACCTCGGCGCGTGCACCCAGCCGTCCGATATTCATCGCCACATTAGCCGCGCCGCCTGGCTGCTGACTTTGGTGCGTCGCGCGAACCACGGGCACAGGAGCTTCCGGCGAAATACGTCCTACCTCGCCCCACACGTACTTATCCAGCATCACGTCGCCCACTACCAGCAAGCGCTTGGTGAGCCATCGAACCTCGATCTCCTGAATCACTTCGTGCAGTTGCTCGATCACCAGCCGCCCCTTTGGCCCGCGCAATCACATCGCGAAGCCTGTTGGTATCATAGCCGGGTGGCCGACCTCGAAAACAGCATTCTGCCTCGCACCCTGCACACCGTCTTCCTCGACCGCGACGGCGTTCTCAATCGCAAGATGCCCGAAGGCCGCTTCGTTACTTCCGTCAGTGAATTCCAAACTTTGCCCGGCGTGCCTCACGCGATCGCGAAACTCAATGGCGCGGGCCTGCGCGTCATCGTCGTCTCGAATCAGCGCGGAATCGCACTCGGCCTTTACACCGCCGCAGATGTCCTCAACATTCACGCTGCGTTCCAGCAGCAGCTCATCGACAATGACGCCCATGTCGATGCCTTCTACTTCTGTCCCCACGACAAAGCTCAATGCAAGTGCCGCAAACCGCTTCCCGGCCTGTTCGATCAGGCCCGAGCAGAGTTTCCCGAGATCGCCGCTGAATCGAGCGTCATCCTCGGCGACTCGTGGTCGGACATCGAATTCGGACGTCGCCTTGGGATGTTAACAATCTTCATCGAAGGCGATTTAGAGCATCAAAAGCCCGGTGCCGCGTCCGCCCGCGAATCCGCTGACCAAAGTTTCGCCGCCCTGCCGGACGCAGTCGACGCCCTGATTGCACAACTCGTATCAGCCTGACTACTCGCCCATCGCCCGCATCGTGTCATACGTCTCGACGATTCCCTCTTCTAACCCAGTCATCTTTACATCGCAGCCAAGCTCGCGCAGCCCCGTTAAGTCAGCTTCAGTGAAGTGTTGATAGCGCCCTTCAAGGTCGGCAGGAAATGGAACATACTCAATCGTCGCCGGGCCATGCACCGCCATCAGCGCCTTAGCCACATCGTTGAACGTGCGGCTCAGGCCCGAACCAGCGTTTACGACTCCGCGATACGTCTTGCGCGCCTCGCCAGCTTTCGGCGCATACGGACCGATTCCAGCAAAAAACATATTCAGCCGCGCCAGGTCGCGGACATACACGAAATCCCTGCGTTGTTCGCCGTCACCGAATCCGCCCGTTCCTGCAAACAGCCTCAGCGTTCCGGTCTCCTTCATCTGCTTGGTGAAGTGATGAATCACCGAGGCCATGCGACCTTTGTGCTGCTCGCGTGGCCCATACACATTGAAGTAGCGGAGTCCAACAGCAGTAATCGGAACCTGGTCTAGCGCAAGCTGGTTGCGGAAATAATGATCGAAAACAAGCTTTGAAAAACCATAGATATTCAGCGGCCGTTCGTTCTCGATCGTCGGAGTAAATCGCCCCGCACCAGAAAGTCCGTACACCGCGGCCGTCGACGCAAACACCAGCGGAACACCGCGGGCAATCGCGAAGGCCAGCACTTCCTTGGTGTATTGAAAGTTGTTGTCCATCATGTAAACGCCGTCGTCCTCAAGCGTGTTGGAGCAGGCGCCCTGATGCAGGATCGCTTCGATCCTTCCGCCGCCAAGAGCATTCTCGGCAATCGCCCGCCGGAATTGCCGCTTGTCCATGTAGTCCACATAGCGCGCACCAAGGAGATTCTGAAACTTCCGCGCATTGGCGAAGTTGTCAACGATCAGAATGTCGGTAATACCGTGCGCGTTCAGCTCATGCACCAGGTTGCTGCCGATAAAGCCCGCGCCTCCGGTAACGATCAACATAAGAAAACGGGCCTCCCAGCCCTTGGTTTCGAACACCTAAGCCTGAATCTGCACCAGCGGCTTGAGAACTTGGCCCACCGCATGCTCCATCTCATCAACGGTGATTGAACGCATGCACTTCTTTTCCATCACAATACAAGTCTCGAGCCAGCATCCAAAACATTCCGGCTGATGATAGACAATCTGATGCTGCTCCCCGGTTGGATACCATACGCCGGGAAGCCCATGCGCCGAGAACGCGATGGCGCAAGGAACTCCAACACTGCCGGCCAAGTGCATCGGCCCGGAATCGGGTCCAAGAAAAACATCAGCTCTTTCGATGACCGCGGCAGTTTCTCGAGGGGAAATCCGGCCACACAAATTCACCTTCGGGCCCGTCCACTCTTGGGCCGCGTACTCGCTGACGGCCACATCGTCTTGCGAGCCAACCAGCGCCAATCCGTGTTTCGGATACACCGTGCGCAATCTTCCGAGCAGAGCGCGCCAATTGTCCTGTCCCCAATCCTTCGCCTGCATTTTTGTGCCCGGACCGCATACGATCAAGGGGTTTCCCGCGAGTTGGCCTAACGCCACAGCAGCGCCGTCACGTTCCGCGACTGTCAGTCGAAGATCATAGTTCGCAAGCTCTCCTGCCTTCACATCGCCCAACTCGCAAATCAAGCGCCCCAGCCGAAACCTCTCAGACTCGTAGAGTCCCGTAGCCGCATCAAAGCGGCGAGTCAAATCGGCTTCTTCGGGCATTCCAACGATGCGCCGAACACCAGCCATCCGGAAGAAAAGACGGTCGCGCCGAACATGACTGAAAGGCCGCACGCTCGTCAGGTAAACCAGAATATCCGGCTGGAATCGCCGAATCTCCCAAGCAAGCCGCAGCAATTCGCCGATATGGCGAGTCCCCACCGTATAACGCATGTACCGATGGATCAAGCCAGAATCACCCAGGACGGCCGCTGACGCCGGAGCCTTGGCGTGGACCGGAAAGTTCGTCAGCAGAACCCGCTCTGCATTCGGAAATATCCGCGCAAGCAGGTGATAGCACGGCAATGCCACAACCGTATCGCCCAGACTGCCAAGACGATAGATCAACACTCTCCGAACTGGCTTTTCAACCGACAACCTTCGTCTCCCAAGCGAGCGGTGCGCTCTCATGCTGGATCAAACGTCATTTAAACCGCAAAGACCGTCGTCCGCGGACATATGGCCAACGAAGAGCATCATTGCCGATTGTAGCGGCTCATTTAGATGATAGAGGGAAAGCGCAGTTTGATGAACTGCTAGCTGTCTTTACTGCCATCCGCATATGGAATCGGAGCCGACCTGCTGATACAGTTAGATGGGCTCGGCCCAACTTCCAATGCTGGACGCCCGCCAAATCACGGAGCTTCACGACAAGGCAACCGCAGGCTGGCATCACGTCGATACGTCGCTCGATCCGCCCAAGTCCAAAGATTCTCAACCGACCGCGGATACCCTGATCGAGGTGGCCCTCGCCCATCACCGCGCCAACTTCGACCTCTGGCATGAGGAGGATAAAGCCCGCGAACCCGACGTATCCGACGCCTACATCACGCAGGTTAAACACGCTATCGACGCTTTCAATCAGACTCGCAACGATCTCGTCGAAGCGATGGACCGTGCGCTCCTTGCCGCCGCAGGCACGCAAAATTCCGAGGCCCCGCTGCAGTCCGAATCGCCAGGCCTCATCGTTGATCGCCTCTCTATCCTGGCGCTGAAGATCTATCACACCGCAGAAGAAGTTCACCGTGCTTCGGCCTCCGAGGCGCACCACCAGAAAAATCTCAGCCGTCTTGCCTTGTTGGAAGAGCAGCGAAATGATCTTGCCAATTGTCTCGATACCCTTTGGAGCGATGTCCTCCAAGGCAAGCGGAGATTCAAACTCTACCGCCAGATGAAGATGTATAACGACCCTGATCTCAACCCAATGGTCTACGCCCACAAGGCCGCCACCGAGTCGAGTTGACCTTCTGCCCAAGTGTGCGTATAAAACCCAATCAAGACTAGCCGGTAGTATGTGCGTGCTGCGAACGCGCTTTGCAAGCGAAATCCGTCGATCAGGAGAGCCACCCGTAACAGAGCAACATGTGCCCGCAACCCTACGATGCCCACACAAACTGACCATGCAGATAGGATTAGCAATTCCATGAAGACCGCTTCTGCCGCAACTACAAAACGTCCCCGCACGCTCGCCGGTGTTGCGCCCTCGACTGACGCATCCCGCGCTCAAACCCTCGTGCATTACGAGGCTGCCCTTCGCCTTCTGCAGGACGGCAAATACGAAAAGGCGCACGTAGCCTTCAATCACATGCTCGCCTCCAGCCCGGCAGACTTCGCCGAGCGAATTCGCATGTACATCAACGCCTGTGTCCAGCAGATATCCAAAGGTAAGACCCAGTTCGCCACGCCTGAGGAGCGCTACGACTTTGCTATCTCCCTGATTAACGATGGCAACTACGAAGACGCGCGCACCGAACTCAAAAAGATCATCGCAGAGAATAATCATGCTGACTACGCGTTCTACGGTCTCGCCATCCTCGCCAGCATGAACGGAGATGCGCACACCTGCCTCGAACACCTCACCCAGGCAATACACCTGAACGCCAAGAACCGGATCCAGGCCCGCGCCGACTCCGACTTCCAGGACATGGCCGACGACCCCCGCTTCACCGAGCTCCTATACCCCGAAATCTGACCGCTTTGCCAATCCCTGTAAACTGGCAGAGTAAATGTCTGAGCGAAAACCCACACCTCCCTCCCTCCGCGTCGTCGCCATCGGCGGAGGCACCGGCCTCTCCACCCTGCTTCGCGGACTTAAGCACTACGTTCCCGCGCCGGCAGCATCCCGCCGCGCCACTGACACTACCGCAAGAACGCAGCCCCAATCCAGCCCCCAGCCCAGTTCACCGCCGCATCCCTGCATCATCCGCGACCTCGCCGCCATCGTCACCGTTACCGACGACGGAGGATCCTCGGGCCGTCTCCGCGAAGACTTCAAAATGCTCCCTCCCGGGGACGTCCGCAACTGCATGGTCGCCCTCTCGGAAGACGAGCACCTGCTCGCCAATCTCTTCCAGTTCCGCTTCGACCAGGGCGATCTCCAAGGCCACAGTTTCGGCAACCTCTTCGTCGCAGCTCTCTCCCACATCACCGGAGACTTTGCCCAGGCCGTGCAAATGTCGTCGCAAATCCTTGCCACCCGGGGCCGCATATACCCAGCCACGAACGTCAACGTAACGTTAGCCGCGCGCATGGATGACCACTCGCTGGTCAGCGGCGAAACCAACATCACCGCCAGCCCTCATCGTATCGTCGAATTAATGCTTCTCCCCGCGGACGCTAAGCCACTCGCCGGCGCCCTGGATGCAATTGCCAATGCCGACCTCATCACGATCGGCCCTGGCTCGCTGTACACCTCGCTCATCACGAACCTACTTGTTCGCGGTATCCCCGAAGCCATTGCCGCGTCCAAGGCGACGCGCGTTTACGTCGGCAACCTGATGACCCAGGCCAACGAGTCGCTCGGCCTCACCGCATCCCAGCACATTGAAAAAATCCTCCAGCATTGCGGCGCAAACGGTGGCGGGGACAAGCATTTTGAATATCCCCGCATCTTCGACTACGCCCTCATCAATACCGCACCAATCTCGCCCACCCTACTCCAGCAATACGCCCTCGAAGGCCAGGCCCCCATCGAACCAGACCTCGACCGGATCCGCGCTCTCGGTGTCGAACCCATCCCCGGCAACTTCGTCCACGAAGGAAAGCTCCTCCGCCACGACCACGACCGCGTCACCGATGCCCTACTGAAACTCGCTCTCGCGCGTACTTAGTCTCCCGTCTCGACGCTTGGATGGTTACACCCGCGCTTCGGATAAACGCGCGCTTCGGATTAGAGCTCCTCTATGATCGAAACACTCCCCTAGCGCCCTACCAGGAGAACGACTGTGCCCAAAGCGCGATCCAATCAATTCATCCTCGTCGCCTCCTGCATCTTCGCAATTTCGATCTCAACCGCCCGCCCTCATGCATCCGCGCAGGCCACCCCACCAGCCGCCACAAGTACCGCTGCGCCACCACCCGCCTACGACATCATCACCATCAAGCCTAATAAAACCGCCAGCGGCGACGTCGATATCGACAGCGAAGACGACCACTTCACTGCCACGAACGTCTCGCTCAAGAACCTGCTCGAGGACGTCTACAACATCAAGCAAGACCTGATCTCCGGTATTCCCGGCCCAGTCGACTCCGCACGCTTCGACATCCAGGCAAAGTTTTCCGACCCCGATCCCGTCGCGCTCAAAAAGATGACGCCCGAACAGGAACGATTGAAGCTCCTCCCGCTACTCACCGAACGCTTCCAATTGAAGACCCACACCGAAACCAAAATCCTCCCCGTCTATGAACTCGTCGTCATCCCGGGCGGACCCAAGTTCAAGCCATCGTCAGACCAGACGAAGACCGGCGATGGGAGCACAAGCATTCAAGGCTCCCGCACCCGCGGCAAGCTCACTGCCCACGATATTCCGATGTCCTCACTCGCAAAATCCCTTGCCGGCCAGGTCCATCGCACTGTGATCGACAGGACAAGCCTGACCGGCAACTTCGACCTGGCGCTGCAGTGGTCCAACGACGAAAGCACCGAAGCAGGTGCAGAATCCGACCCCACCATCTTCACCGCCGTGCAGGAACAGCTCGGCTTGAAACTCCAGTCCGCTAAAGGTCCAGTCCAAACCCTGGTCGTCGATCACACCGCCATGCCGTCCGAGAATTGAGATAGATTAAACCGCGGCAGGCGCAGCCGAAATTGCCACCAGTCCAGGCTCCACCGGCCCATCCACTGTCCGCTTCAACTGCCCGCACGCCGCAAAGATGTCCCGACCTCGCGGCCGCCGCGTAAACGTAGGAATTCCGCCATCGATCAGCATCCTATGAAACACCGAAACATCCTCCGGCTTAGGCTGCTGGAAATCGATCCCCGGTCCCGGATTCCACACAATCAGATTCACCTTCGCTTTCATGCCCGCCAGCAGCGCCAGCACCTCGCGCGCGTGTTCCGGCTGATCGTTCACGCCGCCCAGTAGCACGTACTCAAACGTCACATACTCGCGCTTGCCCAGCGGAATCGATCCCACCGCATCCAGCAGCGCCGCGATATCCCACTTCCTCGTGATAGGCATAATCTCCCGCCGCACCACATCGTTCGAAGCATTCAAACTCAGCGCCAGCTTGGGCCTGACAGTCTCCTCCGCGAACCGCCGTATTGACGGCTCAATCCCGCTCGTCGATACCGTCATCCGCGACTCTGGAATTCCCATCGCTCGCAACACATGCACACTCTGCATAAATGCGTCGTAGTTTAAAAACGGCTCGCCCATTCCCATGAACACCAGGTTGATCCGCGACGGCGTCTCCACGCCTTTGCCGCTGCCGATCCGCACGTGCTGCCGATTCAGCACCGCCGCCACCTGCCCTGCAATCTCTCCCGCCGTGAGATTACGCTTGATTCCCAGCTTCGCCGTAAGACAAAACTGACAGTTCACCGCACATCCAACCTGACTGGAAATACAAATCGTAGCCCGCTTATACCCATCTGCGCTGGCCCCAATAGCGTCGTCACTCTGACCACCTTTACGGTCGTCATTCTGACTCAAAGAGTCAGAATCTCGGTATTGATCCTTCCTCCGCGCAGCGACCAAACCGGGTGCCCCATTCATCGCAGCTCTACCGCGATGGGTGGGTCCGCCAAGCGCGGTTTCCACTGCATCTGGATCCCCAGCCTCACCCTCTTCCTCAACCGCAGCCTCGCTCCCATCCCCGCGCTCGCCGCCGTCCCCACCCGGCATCCACACCGTCTCGACCGTCTCGCCATCCGCAAGCCGAACCAGGTACCGCTCCGTCCCATCCACAGACTTTGCCGCCTGCACAATCTCCGGCAGTCCCACCCCGTACCCTTCCGCCGCAAGCCGCTCCCGCACCTCCGTCGGCAGCGTAGTAATCTCCTCCAGCTTCCCCACTCGTTGCTTGTAAAGAGCATCGCCCAACTGCACCGCCCGATACTTCGGCAGTCCCAGCCTCGCGACTAGCTCGGTCAACTCCGGCAGCCGCATTCCGAAAAGTGCGTTCGTCTTCACTCACTTAGTTTACTGTCTCGGCGATACCACTACTTCGGGGAAGTCTGTTGCAGAGTGGCCTTTTGATGGTTGATTGGCACAATTACGGAAAAAATTGAAAGCGCCAGCAAAACTGCGCTCAACGGATAGAACACGTACCGCGCCTTTGGCCAGATCAGTGCAGGGAGCCGATTCGCAAATTTATCTGCAAACGACGCATCCGAGCGCTCCGGTAATTCAGCCACATCCGGCTCAGTCGCAGGGTCCTGCCATCTTCTTGACAGCACGGTAGCCCGCACATTCGCGAAAAGCAGCATCATCGCCACAAGTCCTAACAGGGGATTACCTGGTGACTTGAAGAGATACATCATCTCGAACCCGGCGATACGATCCAGAAAGTAGCACAGGAAAATCCACGTCATATTGATTCGTTATCGAGGGTCAGAAGAGTCGCTTCAGTAATCCATCAGTCGGTTTAATCTCACTGGAAAGCCCAAGTGTTTGCATGGGGGCATCACACCACACCTCTGCCCCAAGGTCGAGCCCAATCTCTGTTTTGATGTGAAAGAATGAAAGAAATAGGAGTCGCATGTCCGCAATTCTCGTACCCTCCGCCACCGCATCTCCCGCGCGCAACATCCGCCGCACCCGTCTGCCCAACGGCCTGCTCGTCCTCACCGAATCAATCCCCCATGTCCGCTCCGTCTCCATGGGCGTTTGGATTGATTCCGGCTCGCGGGACGAATCCCTCGCCCTCAACGGCATCTCCCACTTCGTCGAACACATGGTCTTCAAAGGAACCACCTCCCGCTCTGCGCACCAGTTCGCGCGCGAGGTAGACTCCATCGGAGGGAATCTTGACGCATTCACCGGTAAGGAGGCTATCTGCTTCAACATTAAAGTATTAGATGAAAATATTGTTCCAGCACTTGATTTGTTGACCGACCTCGTGCTCCACCCGACCTTTACCCCAGAGGACATAGCGCGCGAGCAGGGAGTCATCCTCGAAGAGATCAAGATGGACGAGGACAATCCCGACTATCTCGTCCACGAAACCTTCACCCAGAATTTCTGGAAGGGCCACTCCCTCGGCCGCCCCATCCTCGGCACCGTCAAGAGCGTCTCCAGCTTCACCCAACAGATCGTCTTCGACTTCTACGCCGGCCGCTTCACTCCACGCAACATGGTCTTCTCCGCCGCAGGCCATCTCGACCACGACACCTTCGTCGCCCAGGTCGCCGAGCACTTTAGCGGGCTCGCCGCAAGCACCGACAGCCCGCTCGCCAAACTCCCAGCCCCAGCCACCTTCCCGCATATCACTCTTAAGCGCAAGAAGTCCCTCGAGCAGGTCCAGTTCTGTCTTGGCGTCCCTGCGCCCGCAGTAGACTCGCCCACGCGCTACGCCGTTTACCTGCTCAACACCATGCTTGGCGGTGGCATGAGCAGCCGCCTCTTCCAGTCCATCCGTGAAGATAAAGGCCTCGCCTACTCCATCTACTCCGAGACCAATCCCTTCCGCGACACGGGATGCCTCGCCATCTACGCCGGCACCTCCGCCGCCAAAATCTCCGAGGTCCTGCAACTCACGCTCGTCGAACTCCACCGCCTGAAAGAATCACCCGTCCCCGACGCGGAACTGAAGCGAGCCAAGGATCAGCTCAAGAGCAACATCGTCCTCGGCCTTGAATCTTCCTCCAGCCGAATGTCCAACCTCGCGCGACAGGAGATGTACTTCGGTCGCTTCTTCTCCGTCGACGAAATCATCGCCGAGGTCGAAGCTATCGGCCCCGTCGACGTCCAGGCCCTCGCCCAGCAACTCTTCCGCCCCGAAGCAATCGCCCTCACCATCCTCGGTAACCTCGGCAACCTCTCCGTCGACCGCGCCGCCTTGGACTGCTAATTCCGGAGTAGCAGCGAGCTTTCCTGCCGGAGTAGCCAAGACGTTTCCGGGGTAGCAGCGGGCTTTCATCCCTAAGTGTTTGAAGTAGCCGCGCGCCCAAACCCACAACTTAGCTTTCGTCGCACCCTTCAGTTATCATTCTCCTGCCGAACTCGCGGTTCATTGAGCGGTTCCGGCTTTCAAAAGACAGAATACAAATGCGAGGTAAGTCAATGTCAGTTCGGCGGAATCTGGGTGTGTTAGCCACAGCGGCAAGCGTTTGTGTGTTCGGAATATCCGCGCGCAGCGCACTGTCCCAGCCGCCCGCGTCGCTGCCAACGTCCGGTCTGACCGACACTCCGGTCGCCCCGCCGAATACCGATGCGATGCGCCTCGCCGGAATCACCAAAGACAACTCGCGCGAATTCGGATCCTCTCCCGACGATCCAGGCCCGCTAGCGAAAGATCTCTCCCCTGCTATCACTCGGGCCGCCGTCGCTAAAGCCATGCGCAAGGTAGCCGACTGGCAACTAGCCCAGTCCCAGCAATACTTCACCGTCATCGAGCCCACACGCCAACTTGATGGCCGCATCTGGACCTGGAGCGTCCTGTATACCGGATATATGGCAGCTGCTTCCTCGCTGGGCGAGAATCAATACCGCGATGCGATGGAGCAGGTTGGCAAAGGCTACAACTGGGGTCTTCGTTCGATGACTCCCAACGGCGACGACATGAGCATTGCGCAGACCTATCTCGAACTCTATCTTCAGGACAAGCAGCCCGAACAAATCGCTACCATCCAGACCGCGCTCAACAATATCCTCGCCGCGCCACGCGTCGAACTCGGGACCAACCAGAAAATCGCCTGGTGGTGGTGCGATGCTCTGTTCATGGCGCCCCCAACCTGGGCACGCATGTACGCCGCAACCGGCGACACCAAGTACATCAGTTATCTCGACGAGGAATTCGTCAAGACCTCGCAGTTGCTCTACGACCCGCAGGCACACCTCTATTCTCGCGATGCCACTTACCTCGACAGAAAAGAAAAGAATGGGCAGAAAATGTTCTGGTCGCGCGGCGAAGGTTGGGTCATGGGCGGCCTCGCCCGCACGCTCGAGTATTTACCGAAGGACGATCCAGCGCGCGTGAAGTATGAGACTCAATTGAAAGAAATGGCCGCGGCCCTGGCCAAAATTCAGGGCGCCGACGGCCTGTGGCGCTCCGGTCTGCTTGACCCCAATGCCTTCGACCAGCCTGAGATCTCCGGTTCCGCACTGATGACCTTTGGCATCACCTGGGGCATCAATAACGGAGTTCTCGATCGCAAGGTCTACACACCCGTTGTCACCAAAGCATGGGCGGGCATGTTGAAGCACGTCTACGCCGATGGCCGCCTCGGAGACATCCAGCAAACCGGTGCAGCCCCGTCATCGTTCAAGCCCTCGGCGAGCTACAACTATGGCGTCGGCGGGTTCCTTCTCGCAGGCAGCGAGATCCACAAGATGGCCGCAACCAGACACCCAAACAAGTAGCCGATACCAATTGTCTGTCATTCTGAGCAGAGTGAAGAATCTCCGTTTTATGCTCTTGCTCGTAAGCCCGCGCTCATACCGATGTCGCCAGGCTCTCGCGCCCGACCGCAAGCACAAAATAATTTGCACTCGTCTGGCCGACATTCTTCAGCCCGTGCATTACGTTCGATGCGGCAAATATCACTCCGCCCGGCCCTACCCGCTCCGGTGTGCCATTGTTATCGAACTCCAACAGGCCTTCGCGGATCAGCATGAACTCCGAGTGCCGATGTTTATGCGGCGGATGTGGCATATGCCCTGGCAATAACGTGGTCTCGTGCAACTCCACTGCTTCGCCAGTCGGCAGCACGCCACGGGTTACCGCGCGACTTTCGCCGTTTGCCGTCTTAACTACCGGAAGATCGCCAAACTGAAACGTCCGCTGAGCAGATAGCCCGGCATCAGTCCCCGATCCCGTTGACGCAGGCACGGTCACCACCTCCGGCAAAGTACCAGTCTCCTGAGATTGGGCTTCCGCCGCAACCGCAGCCAACGCAGCAAAACTGGAAATAGCAATACACAAGTCACGACGGTTCATAGCATTCATTCGCAAAAGCCTACACTGCCAGATTGAACTTTGGCACCTTACTAATTCGCGTCCCCGCCAATCGCCACCATAAAGTACCTCGGCGGCACACTCCCCACGTTCTTCACCGCGTGCTTCGTGCCAAACGCGAAGTACACGACGCCGCCCTGGCCCACTTCCTCCGTCACTACCTTCCCCGCAGCCTCATGTTGGAACTCCAAATCACCTTCGCGCACCAGGATGAACTCCGAGTGATGAATTACGTGCAGCGGACTGGGGGTCGCCTTAACCACCTGCACCGATTGGTGCAAATTGACGGTCTCGCCGTTAGCCAGAGTCCCATGCGCGATGTCCCGAATCTCTCCATTGGCCATCGTTCGCAGCGCCATCTGGTCGAATGCAATGGCACGCGCCGCACCAACTGTCCCCGCACCGGCGACCGACGCGTCAGGAGCGTCCTTGGCCGGCACGGTCTGGCGTGCCGGCGGCGGGCTTTGAGGGGCCGAAAATCTGGATGCATGGACCTGCGCTGCGGTGGCTTTTGACGCAATCCCACCAAGGGCAGCGAACGCAGGAAGAGCCACACAAAGCTCACGACGGCTTATTGTCTTCATCGATCGCTATGCTACCTTAGCTGCGCCATATCCTGTAGGGCTGCCCCGCCGGCCGTCATGTTGCAAAATGGGGAACGCTAGACTAACAAACGGACCGCAGCTTTCGAGTCGCAGACATCCTAAAGTTGCAATTCGCAATCCTATAAGATATGATTTCGGGCAATTCGGGCCTGTCTAAACTCCCCACCCGAAGGAAGCAACCGCGGAGCCTCTTTCTTCTAAACCAAAATGTTGTTTTGATTAGCATCGGTGTCGCCGTGCTCCTGGCTTTTTGCGGGGGTTATAGCTTCCAAATGCTGAGGGCCGCGTCCGTCCTGCACCACGTCCCCAAGAAGCCATTGGTGCTGTGCGCCTACGACCATCTCTTCGGATCCCACTTCGACGTATCGGATACTTCTATTCAGGGGACATCCGGGCCCGTGCAGATGCGAATCTACACTCCTGTCGGAATCAAAAACCCAGCACCCATCGTCTTGATTCACGGTTTTGCTCGCGACGGAAATCGGAATGATTATCTGAATGCATTTGCTAGTCGCTTCGCCACCGTAGGGTTCCAGGTTTTCGTGCCAACGGTGCCGGGAGCGTCGCATGACCAAATGTTGCCCAGTGACCTCATCGTTATCGGCGATGTAATTCGTTGGACGGCGCACCACACTGGACAGCAGGTAGCAGCTTTCGGTATCAGTTTTGGCGCAGGCATGATTATCCCCGCAGCCGCCCAATCCTCTGTTGCCGGGAATGTCAAGATGATCGTCAGTTTCTCCGGGTACAACGACCTTGGATCTATCGCCCGTTACTACTTGCATGAACGCGTAAACGATCCGAATGGGAACGCCTACACCGGCCAACCGCTCGGCCCTCTCCTTATCACGTCCCCATATCTTAGTGAGCTCATCCCGCTCCGTGACGTTCCCGCAATTTCATCGGTCGTAAGTCGGCTAGACGACAATGGAGGACATCCATTGCCGCCCGATGATCCGGCCCTGTTGCGCCTAGATTCCAACCAACAACGGGAGTTTGATGAGTTACAGAAGGTAAACACTCCCCAAATGCGACAACTCTACTTAGACGCTCTGGCCCGCCACAGTGCCGAGATGGAAGCTATCTCACCCTCCAGCGTCGTGAAGGACCTGAAAATTCCGCTGTTCGTCCTTCATGGCACAAACGATGGAGCGTTTCCCGAAGGAGAGATTGAATGGATGCGCCAGGAAGCCGCGGGAAACCCGGACCTCCACGTTTTTATATCACCTTGGCTCGCGCACGTCTCTGTCGGTCTGCCCGCCTCCCTGCGGGAGAAATTACGCGTAATTAATTTTTGTGCTCATATTTTTAATAAGGTGGCAATCAAACAAACGGCCGCAAATTGATCCAGGCAGTGCCAAATAGTTCCGCTTTCCCCTTACGATCATCCTCGCGCCAATCTGGACAAACCGTGCACCTCATCGACTCCCACGCCCACCTCGACATGTACGCGGATGACCTCCCGGAGGTCCTCACCCGCGCCTACGCCTCTGGCGTTCGTACCATCCTGGCGATCGGCATAGGCGACGGTCCGCACCAGATGCACCGCGCCCTCGAAATTGCGGAGTCGACCCACTCTGCCGACCTTCCCGCCGTCTACGCGAGCGCCGGAATCCACCCCCAGGAAGCCGCCTCCGTGACGCCGGAAGCAATAACCCAACTAGCAACCCTAGCAGCCAACCCCCGATGCATCGCCATCGGCGAGATTGGCCTCGACTACTACCACGTCGACAATCCGGACATCGCCACCCAGCAAGCCGCCTTCGTCGCCCAACTCAACCTCGCGGCAGCGGCCAGCAAACCCGTCCTCATCCACTGCCGCACCTCCGAGCTCGCCACGCCCGCCGCCAAGCAGAAGTTCGGCCCAGCGGACGCCTGGGAAGACCTCCTGGCCCTGATCGCCATACACTGGGCACCAGAATCACACCCTGCCACTCCAGCCGGCATCATGCACTGCTTCTCCGGTACCGTCGACCACGCCCGCCGATCGCTGGACGCCGGCTTCTATCTCTCCTTCGCCGGCAACCTAACCTACCCTGCAGCAAAATCCATCCGCGAAGCCGCAGCCTTCGCTCCCGCAGATCGCATCCTGGTCGAAACGGACGCCCCATTTCTCGCGCCCATTCCGCATCGCGGCCAGCGCAACGAGCCCGCCCTCGTCATCCACACAGCCGCCGCCCTCGCCAACCTTCGCGTCATCTCGCCAGAGACCCTCGCAACCCTGACCACCGCCAACTTCCGTACGCTGTTTTCGACGACCTCGAACCTCGAACCTTGAATCTCGCGCCTGCTCTATACTGTCCTTCATGGCATCCGACAATAGCTTCGACGTAGTGAGCAAAGTAGAACTTCAGGAAGTAAAGAACGCCATCGACCAGGCCTCGAAAGAGATCCACACTCGCTTCGATCTCAAGGATTCGAAATCGAAGATCGAACTTGAAGGCGACGAAACCATCCAGCTTGCGAGTCAGGACGAGTACACACTGAAAGCTGTCATCGAGATACTCTCGCAGAGACTCGTCAAGCGCGGCATCTCGCTCAAGAACCTCGAATATGAGAAGCTTGAGCCGGCCACGAACTCCTCCGTGCGCCAGAAGATCAAGCTCAAGCAGGGCATCGCCTCAGAGAATGCAAAGAAGATCGTCGCCGCCATCAAAGACTCCAAGCTGAAGGTTCAGGCCAGCATTCAGGGAGACACAGTCCGCGTTGTCAGCAAGGATCGCGACATCCTGCAGCAGATCATGGCCAAGCTTCGCGCCGGAGACTTCGGCGTCGAACTCCAGTTCACCAATTTCCGCAACTAGAAACATCCGCCCCAAATATGCTCAGCGAGTTGTTTTGACGACGCATTCAACGTGGATGCTTCCTGCGGTGTTATGACACATCTGGATGTGATCTCGATCCGCAAAATAGCTGATTTTTAAATTGGAACTGTCAATCCAAGCAATGTCGGTCGCGCCTAGGTAATCTGATCCAAAATGCTCGTACGCAACTCCGCATTGGCAGCCTCCGACCTTCCGCAGCCGCACCGTCAAGCCATCGCGGCCTAGAAATCCAGCCTGATACTTCAATACGGCGACTGTCTTTCCATCTGGAGAAACGACAGGTTTCATCTCTGGCGAGGAATCCCCAGCTTCGAGCATTCCCGCAAGCAAAATGGCAGGCAAGAGGAAAACAATCCCAGCAGCGGGCACAGCGGCAAGCAAGCGAAGCGCAATTCGAAGCCAACGCCGACTTACCCATCGTTCCGGCGACCAGAGCATCAAAATCAGCAGAGTCGGAAACAAAACGATGCCCGCCAGGTTCGCAAATCCGCGGACGTGGCTCCAGATGTCAATCCAGCAAAACATTAGCTCATGATAGATCTACAGGCTCAATAACCGCCTCCACGCCTATCGATGCAGCCGCCCCAACCTGCTACTCTAAAGTTGAGTGAGTACTCTTTCCATCGCGACGTCTAAAGAGGTCTTCGACCTGCTCCGGGACGACCTCGCCGCGATCGAACAGGAATTTACCCGCCAGTCCGCCTCTAACGTCGAAGTCATCACCGACATCGCGCAGTACCTCATGGCCGGCGGCGGCAAGCGCATCCGCCCCTTGCTCCTTCTTCTCTCCGCCAAGGCGCTCGGCTGCGAAACCCACTCGCGCATCCGCCTCGGCGCAGTGGTGGAAATGCTCCACACCGCCACCCTCGTCCACGACGACATCATTGACGAAGCCAACACCCGCCGCGGCCGCCCCTCTTCGAATACGACCTGGGGTAACGCCAAGTGCGTCCTCGCCGGCGACTGGCTCTACATGCAATCCTTCGCCTACGCCCTCGAAGAGCGCAACTTCCGTGTCCTCGAACTCCTCATCTCGCTCACACAGCAGATGGTCGAGGGCGAGCTTCTACAAATGCAGAAGCTCGGCCACCTCATCAACGAAGAGGAATACTTCGACCTCATCTTCCGCAAGACAGCATGCCTCTTCTCGGTCTCCATGCAACTCGGCGCCGCCATCACTCACTCCCCCAAGGAGACTGAATCGCAACTAGGTGAATACGGGCGAAACCTCGGCCTCGCCTTCCAGATCGTCGACGACGTCCTTGATCTAACAGCCGCCGAAGAGGTTTTAGGAAAGCCAGCGGCCAGCGATCTCCGCGAAGGAAAAGCTACCCTCGCCATCATCCACGCGCTCGAACGCGGCACCGGAGCCGATCGCGAAGCCATCCGCACTGTCCTCGCCGAACGCAGTTTCTCCACCGTCTCCCACCCGCAGATACTCGAGATCCTTGAGCGCCACGGCTCAATCGCGTACGCCATGGACACAGCCTGCGCCTACGCCGAGGCAGCGCGTCTCTCCATCGCCGACCTGCCCGACACCGACGCCAAGCGCGCTCTCCTCTGGGTTCCCGGCTTCGTCACCACCCGCGACCGCTGAATAACGAATAGCGCAACCACCACCAAAACGATTCGGCCTCCCAATTTGGGAGACCGAATCGTCATAACCCTTTAAAAAAATGTGGTGCCGGGAGGGGGAATCGAACCCCCATGAGGTTGCCCTCGGCGGATTTTGAGTTTACAGAGTTATCGTCCGTAGCGTGCCGCTGCGTATTGTTTTGTTTGGTTTACGCGTCATGTCTATCCATTGATTCCAACTAAATAAGCCGAATTCCATCCCAGTTGCTGTCAAAGTTGCTGTCAAAAATCGCGCTATTCTTCCAGCACCCTGCCCTGGGGTTGAAGCCGTGTTCCAGATGTCAGCCCCAACCCTTGCGGCAGCGAGGATTGGGGCTGATCTGTTTAGGGCGTCATCGGACTCCCTAAAATCAAACTCTAAAGCCAGTCGAG
>JANYLK010000102.1 GCA_025357875.1 Granulicella sp. | reverse complement strand
ATCGAGTCCAGAATCTCCGTCGTTTCTCCTGGGCTATGCCCCCATGACGGGCCGATACCCCAAATCCTGTCAAGCCCCCAAATCTGTGCAAATCGCGCTAACTGACTCAATCCACAGCTCAAATAAGTCAAAGAAAGTTGGCGTAACAGTTATGGTCAATCCCATACAATAGAAGTAGTGGATCAAATACAAAGCCTGGCCTCGTGCCGGGCTTTTTGCGTTTAACCGTCCGGCGAGTCTCGACCCTGCGTCGATTGACGCGGTCCGGACCTAACCCTTTTAGAACGAGACTTTAAGACCAAAGTACCCCGGGGGGGGTATACCCATGCAAACGACAGCTCATTTTCAGCCCATACCACCTGACTCAACTCCACAACCCAACTGCCTCCTGGCCATCACTCCTGCCCTGGTCCAGAAAATCTTCCCCGCTACGCCGATCGCGAACATCGCCGCGAACCTACCCGCCGTGCTTGCCGCCCTCGCCACCGCCAACCTTTCCGACAAGTCCATGCTGCTAGTCGCCCTGGCCGCCATCCGCGCCGAAGTCGAATGCTTCCAGCCGCTCAGCGAACAACAGTCCCGCTTTAACACCTCACCCAACGGCCATCCCTTCGACCTCTACGACCACCGCAAAGACCTGGGTAACCAAGGGCCTCCAGACGGCGCAGACTTCCGCGGCCGAGGCTTCGTCCAACTCACCGGCCGCGCCAACTACACCCAGTTCGCCCGCGAGACCGGCCACAATCTAGTCACAAATCCAGCACTGGCCTGCGAACCAGCCATCGCCGCCGAGATGCTAGCGCGCTTCCTCACCCACAAGGAATCCGCCATCCGCCGAGCCTTGGCCGCCAACGATTTAACCGCCGCCCGCCGCCTCGTCAATGGAGGCACCAATGGTCTCGACCGCTTCGCAAGCGCCTTCCAGATCGGCATCAGCCTCATCGAATGACGTCACCGCAAATGGCGCCCGAAAACTCCATTTTGCTCGCGGGCCATGCTTGCTTAAGGGGGTGGCTTCAAACGTGCCATAGATCGAGCCAACAAAATGGGCTTCAGCCCCTGAGATCAGCCTGCTTGCGCGTAGCTTACACCGGCCACTTCCACCCAGTAATCTCCGGCCGATCGATGCCATTCTCGTGAGCGTAGTTCACGCTCTCGATGATCTGATCCTTCAGCCACTCCTTCGTATGCGCGGCCGTCGTCTGCAGCTTCGGCACGCGATCGATCACGTCCATCGCCTGGTTAAAACGATCCACCTGGTTCAAAATCGCAAGTTCCAACGGCGTGTTGATGTTGCCCTTTTCCTTGTATCCGCGCACATGAATGTTGTCGTGATTCCTGCGCCGATACGTCAGCTTATGAATCAGCGAGGCATACGCATGGAAGTTGAAAATCACCGGTTTATCGACCGTAAACAACGAGTCGAACTCTTTATCGCTCATCCCATGCGGATGCTCGCTCTCCGGCATCAACCGAAACAGGTCAACCACGTTGATGAATCGAATCTTCACGTCAGGACATCTCTCGCGCAGAATGGCCACCGCAGCCAGCGACTCCGAAGTAGGAATATCGCCCGCGCACGCCATTACCACGTCCGGCTCCGCACCATCGTCGTTCGAGGCAAAGTCCCAGATACCGATGCCCTTAGTGCAATGATCGATCGCTTGGTCCATCGTCAGATACTGCAGATGAACAGCCTTGTCCGCGACGATTACGTTGACATAGTCGACCGAGCGCAAGCAATGATCCCCGACAGACAGCAGGCAGTTCGCATCCGGAGGAAGATAGATCCGCGTCACCAGTGGGCTCTTGTTCGTGATCACGTCCAGAAATCCCGGATCCTGATGCGTGAATCCGTTATGATCCTGCCGCCAGACCAGCGACGTAATCAGCAGATTCAGCGAAGAGATCGGCGCGCGCCAACGCAGTTCCAGCTTCGATTTCTCCAGCCACTTCGCATGCTGGTTGAACATCGAATCGATGATGTGCACGAACGCCTCGTAGCTGGAAAAGAATCCGTGCCGCCCGGTCAGCACATAGCCTTCAAACCATCCTTCCAGCGTGTGCTCGCTCAGCATCTCCATCACCCGCCCGGAGCGCGAGAGAAATCCGCCATCCGCGTCCTCAGGCTTCATCTCCTCCATCCAGGTCTTCGGGCTCGCCTGGTAGACCGCATCCAGTTTGTTCGACGCCGTCTCATCCGGCCCGAACACGCGGAAGCTGGTCATGTTCCGGCGCATCACATCGCCCAAATAAGTCGCGAGCGTCGCGGTCGACGAAACCTCAACCTGCCCCGGCTTGCCCACCTTCAACGCGTAGTCGCGATAGTCCGGCAGGTCGAGCGGCTTGCGCAGCAGCCCGCCATTCGCATGTGGGTTCGCCGTGATGCGGCGCGTCCCGGTCGGCGCCATCGCCGCAAGTTCCGGGATCAGCGTGCCCGCTTCGTCGAACAACTCCTCTGGCCGATAGCTCCGCATCCAGGCTTCAACCAGCTTCAGGTGGGCGGGATTGGTCACTGGATCGGCAATAGGAATCTGGTGCGCGCGCCACGAGCCTTCCAGCTTGTGCCCATCCAGTTCCGCCGGACAGGTCCATCCCTTCGGAGTCCGCAGAATGATCATCGGCCACATCGGCCGCATCGGCTCTACCTCAGGGTTCGCCCGCGCAGCAGCCTGGATAGCACGGATGTCGATCACGCACTTCTCCGTCACCGCAGCCATCTTCTGATGCATCAGCGCGGGATCGTCGCCCTCGACCACATACGGCGTGTAACCCAGACCGCGGAACAGCATCTCCAACTCTTCCGCCGGAATGCGCGCCAGGATCGTAGGGTTCGCGATCTTGTAGCCATTCAGGTGAAGTATAGGAAGCACCGCGCCATCGCGCACGGGATTCAGAAATTTATTCGAGTGCCAGCTTGTCGCCAGTGGCCCCGTCTCCGCCTCGCCATCGCCAACGACCACCGCAACAATTAATTCGGGATTGTCGAACGCCGCTCCAAACCCGTGCGACAAACTGTATCCAAGTTCGCCGCCCTCATGAATCGAACCCGGCGTCTCAGGCGTGCAATGACTGCCAATCCCGCCGGGAAACGAGAACTGCTTGAAGAACCTCTGCATCCCCTCAAGGTCCTGGCTCTTGTCCGGATAGACCTCCGAGTACACGCCTTCGAGATAGCTGTTTGAAAGCGTTGCAGGCGCCCCATGACCAGGCCCGGATATATAGATAAGATCCAAATCGTATTTCTTGATCAGCCGATTCAAATGCACCCATGTAAACGTCTGCCCCGGGTCCGAACCCCAATGCCCAAGCAGCCGATTCTTGATGTGCTCCTTCTTAAGCGGCTCGCGCAACAGCGGGTTCGCGCGCAAATACAGCATCCCAACGCAGCAGTAGTTGCAAGCGCGCCAGTATGCATCGATCTTGCGCAACTCATCTGCCGAGAGCGGTTGCTCAGCCAGCAAACTTTCCGGATCGGTCTGTACTGCAAAGGCTTCGCTCATGGTCCTCTCCTGGGTCGCACCTCTGTGCGCGTAGCTGCTCTCAATGCCAGAAAAAGCAATCGGAGCTGTAACTTTTTAAGATGCCTGGTTCCGCCAACAAGCCGCACGCCGCCGTTCCCACAGCAACAATTTACGATGACCGTGCAGAAACCAGCGGTGACTTGTGACATATCTCCGCAACATGCCGAGCGATCATTAGATCTTCTTCCGCCGGCACAACATACTGCGCGATCGGCGAGTCCTCTTCGCTGATCTTGCGCAATCCCTTAGCTGGCAGCTCGTTCGCCGCCGACTCCAGTTCCGCACCAAGCCCGCGCAGGCTGCCTGCAATCTCCCATCGCGACGCCGCGTCGTGCTCTCCTATGCCACCCGTAAAGACGATCGCGTCCGCTCCATATAGCGCGATGAATCCCGCAATCGCCTTCACTACGCTGCGGCAGAAGACCCGAATTGCCAACTGTGTTCGCTGGTTTCCCTGCGCAGCAGATTTGCGCAACTCACGCATATCGTTCACTCCACCCAGCGCCTTCAGGCCCGCATCGCCGTCCAGCATTCCCTCCACCGAATCCACGGTCGCGCCCGTCTGGCGCAGCAAGAACAGCACCACTCCGGGATCGAGATCACCGGTCCGCGTCCCCATCATCACGCCGCCCGTTGGCGTCAGCCCCATCGTCGTATCCACCGACTTGCCATCGATGCAAACAGTCACGCTGCAGCCGCTGCCGAGGTGCGCGATTACCAGGCGCCGAGGAAACGTCATGCCCTGCGCCTCCCGCAGCTGCGCGACAATCGACTCGCACGAAAGCCCATGGAATCCATAGCGTCGAACGCCCTGCTCGCGCACCGCGTACGGCAACGCATACACCGTCGCCTCCTCCGGCATCGTCTCGTGGAACACAGTGTCGAAGCAGGCAATGTGCGGCACATCAGGGAACCGCTGCATCATCTGTCCGATAATCTTCAGCGCCTCCGGATCGTGCAGGGGAGCAAACGGCACCGCCTCGCGCAACTTCTCAATCACGTCCGCAGTCAGCCGCTGATGTCCGCGCAGATGCGCACCCGGATGTACCACGCGGTATCCAACAGCGTCCGGCGACGGCAGTCGAGCCAACCCCACCGCGCGCTCGACCACGGCGATCGCGTCTTCCATCGAGTCCGTCTTTATCTCGCCAAGCTTGCCGCTCAGATCATTCCCATCCGCATCATGAAACTCGAGCTTTGCCGACCTGCCTCCAATGCCGCCCAACTCGCCGTCTGCCATAGGATGCAGATCGCCTCCATCCTCTACAAACATGGAGAATTTGATCGAAGACGACCCCGCATTGAGCACTAGAATATTCACGTTGCACAAGCCCTCGGAACTGAACCCACCTTACCATCCATCGATTAAGTCGCTGTTCAATGACGTCCTGCGTTCGCTGCTTCGGCCGCGCGCGAGCACAGTTCTTCGACCTCGGACATCTGTCTTATCATGCCCTCCAACTTCGCGGCTCCGATCTCCGCCTCAAACTGCCGCTGCATAAGGTCGAGAATCCCCACCACCCGCACCGCCTTTCTCTTTCCCTGCGGACGCAGCACCAACTGAACCGCCCGCGCATCCCGTGGATCTATCTCCCGTTGCACTAGGCCCCTGCCCTCCAGCGACGAGATGCAGTGACTTACATTGCTTCGTGTCGTTTCGAACGCCTCCGCCAGGGCCGATGGCTTGATCTCTCCGCGCTTCTCAAAGAACATCGCCGCCAGCACCATAGCCTCAAACGCCGTTACCCCCTCGTCCTTCAGCACCCGGTTCAACGAAGCCTCCATCCGCCTCGCCATCCTGCTTGCCTGGACGATCGGGCTCTGCCGTAAGTACGCTTCGATCAGCATTCGTATCTCCAAATGGTTTATCTATTCAACTATTTATAACAGGATGAAATTAGTCTTTATGAAGGCGTCCACTAGCGCATGATTGAAGAGTCGCGGAAACGCGAATCAAACCTATGAAGAGATGCCTCCCCAGTCTGTTTGTGCTCCTGCTCTGCTCCAGCACTCTCGTCTCTCAGCAAGTGCCAAGCGCTGAGCCGCGGACCAGCAATCCTCAGCAGCAGACTTCTCCCGCCGCGCAGAGCGCCCCTGCCCTCCCGTCCACGAAGATCGCCGTAGTCGACAGTGTTCAGGTCACCACCACCGTAGAGCCGCTGCCCTTCGCAGAGAGTGACCGTTCCGTCGAGGTATTGCTACCCCGCGCAATGTCAATCGGCACCGACAGCGTCGTCGATCTGCTCCGCTCCGATCCATCGCTCAACGTCCAGGCGCGCGGCGCCGAAGGCATTCAGGCTGACCTCTCGATTCGCGGCACAACGTTCGAGCAGTCCCTCATCCTCGTCAACGGTATGCGCGTCGACGATCCGGAGACCGGCCACCTCAACCTCGACATTCCCATTCCCCTCGACGCCATTACACGCGTTGACATCCTGCACGGTTCGGGCTCGACCTTCTACGGGTCCGACTCCATCGGCGGCGCGGTCAACTTGCTCACCGGCGCTCCCCCCGCAGGCCTGAGCCTCATCGTTCGCTCCGGTGCAGGTAACTACGGCTCACTCGAAAACCACCTTCGCGCGTCGTACGCAGCAGGTCCATTCGCTGAACAGATTACCGCAGGCCGCGACACCTCTGACGGCTTCATCTACGACCGCAACTATTCTTCGAACGCGATCGCCAGCGAGACCTGGCTGAAGTCTAAGCCCGGCACGACCGACATTATGCTCGCAACCAGTGATCGCCCCTACGGTGCAAATCTCTTCTACGGCCCCTATCCCTCGTGGGAGCGCACCAAGGCGTGGCTCGCCAGTATCCAGCAACAAATCGGCAAGCGTACTGCGGCGAGCTTTGGCTATCGCCGCCACAGCGATCTCTTCGTGCTTTTTGTAGGCCAGCCCGCGAGATACGAGAACAATCACATCACTACGAGTTACGAGGGCGCGCTTCGCAGAGCCGACGATCTCGGCCGCAACACCACCCTCGCCTACGGCCTCGAAGAAGCCGGCGACACAATCCACTCGAACTCACTTGGCAAGCACGCGCGCAATCAGAGCGCCGGATATGCCAACCTAAGTTGGCGCTCGTTGCGCCGCTTCTCACTCTCCCTCGGCGCACGCGAAGAAGTACTGTCCAGCCAGGGCTCAGTCTTCTCGCCCAACGCCGCGGCAGCCTTTACGCTGACCCAGACCGTCCGCCTGCGTGGCTCCGCTGGCCACGGCTTTCGCCAGCCCACGTATGTCGACCTCTACTACGCCGACCCGGCCACACTCGGCAATCCCAAGCTCAAGCCCGAATCAAGTTGGAGCTACGAGGGCGGCGCCGACTGGAGTCCCGCCAATGGCCGACTCACGTTGTCCGCTGCAGGCTTCCGCCTAAACCAAACCAACGTCATCGACTACGTTAAGCTGCTGCCGCTGACCACCGGCGAAAAGTGGCAGGCCATCAACGTCCCCACCCTCGACATCACCGGCGCGGAGACCAGCCTACGCATCCGACTCGCCTCGACCCAACAACTCCAGTTCAGCTATACCGCGAACCACTCCGGCAACCTCCCCCCCGGCTACCTCTCCGAGTATGCCTTCAATTACGCAGCGCAGAACGCCATCTTCGGCTGGACTGGCCAGCTCCCCGGCGCGTGGGGCCACGAAGTTACCGCCCACACCCAGATCAACGTCGTGCAGAAGACCACCCACACCGCATACCCACTATGGGATATCGATGTCGCCCGCAACACCGGCATGGTGCGACCCTACCTGCGCCTGCTGAACCTCAGCAATACCGACTACACCGAGATTCCCAACGTCCCGATGCAAGGCCGCACCCTCATGGGCGGCATGCAACTCGTCTGGGCAAAACGGTAGCGCACCAATCGAAGTCAATTGTCTTTTGTTGGAGTTTCGCCGACCAGACTCTTGGCCTCGTCCGGCTTATGTAGCAACTCAATCACCGTCTGGTAAAGTTTGTTGCGCATCTCAAACCGGTCGGCTGCACGCGTCACATACCGCACTAGAATATCGATGCCCGAGGCCGCCGGCCGCATATCCACCGATGGTGTTGCCGTGAATTGCCCGAGTCCTTGCAGCTTGCCTGAGTGCTTCCACTCCGCCTCAGCCAGCGCCGCGTCCTTCTCGGTCTGCTCCAGCACCGCCTTGTGAATCGCCTCGATAGTCGCATATGTGCCATCGCCCGCCGGTACGTTCAGCCTGATCTCGTCCCACATCCACTGTCCCGCGGTGGAGAAGTTGAAGAATTGTCCGGTCACCGCAAAGTTGTTGATGAAGGTAACCCGCCTTCCTGTCGGATGTCCCTTGTCCGTCCAGTTTCCCGTCTCCAGCAGCGCTGTTCGGAACAGCCCAATCTCTACCACCTCGCCGTGTACGCCGTTGATCTCCACCCAGTCTCCGACCCTGATCCCATTCTTTCCCATCAGCACAAACCATCCGAAGAATGCCAGGATGAAGCTCTGAAACACCACGGTCAACCCGGCTGCGCCCAGGCCCAGAATCGTCGGCACCTGGTTGGGCACGCCGAAAATCACCAGCAGTACCAGCAGCAGGGTCAACAGTTGAATCCCCAGGTTCACCACCGTCCGCAGCGTATGAACGCTCCGCATGTCCATCCCCGAATCACGCGTCACCGCACGGTCCAGGAGCATCTGCACCACCCACCACAGCAGCACCGCCGCCAGCACCAGCCCGGCAATTCCGGCTATGGACTCCAGAATCAGGTGCGTCACAATCCGGTGCTGCAACTTCACCTGCTCGATCCACTTTGTATAGACCGCCGAGAGCTGCTTCTCCGAACTCAGCCTGTCTTCAAGGATGGAGTGGATCTGCGCCAACTGATGCACGTTGGACATTCGCGCGACCTTTTGCCTGGCCGCAGGAATGCTCACCCCACTCGAATCCGTGCCCACCCCACCATCGCCCTCGATCTTCGCCACCGCTGCATTGGATCGCGCATCCAGAGCTGCATGCTGCGTCGCCAACGAAGCGATATCGGCATCCGCCTGCGCCTTCGCCTGCTCCACCAAATCCATGCGGCTGCGCTGCTCAAACCAACCGCCGATCCGGCCCGCCAGCGTCGCATACCGCCTCGCAGAAATCACCGCGACCTCGCCCGAGCCATCGGTCTGGTCATCGTACTTCTTCATCAACGCTTCGCGCGCCGTCAGCTCTTGTTGAATCGCGGTTCGCTTGTCTCCGCTCTCGCGCGCCAGATCGTCGCTCGCGTCGTTCGTCTCGTCCGTGTCGAGTTGCAATCGCGCCTTCGCCACGTCAAGATCGTCTCCGAGTGGGCCAGCCGCCTGGCTAGGTTTCGTCGCTGCCGCCTGCGCGGTCAGGGCGTCCACAGTTGCCTGGTCCTCCTTCACCCGCTCGGCCAGTGCGTTCACTTTCTGCTGCATCTCGAGCGCGGGCCCCGTAAGCACACGCGTCTCCATATCCGCCTGGCGCAGCGCCATTGCGAACGCCTGATCCACCTCGTGGTCCGCGATCCGTTCCGCCTCGCGCGCAAACCCCCTCTCCTCTGCCGACACCGTCAGCGGAGCGAGAGCCGCCACAGTCTGCCACGGACGCTGATCGACCAACCCCTGAGACGCGCCGCCTCCCTGCCCAGTCAGAAACGGCAGATTCGCCATCGCTCCACGAGTGAGATAGCTCGCCAGCAAGCAAACCGCCAGCACCCCGGCCGCGATCACCACCAGCACCGCGCGTCCCTTACTTATCCTCGTAACCCTTAGCCCTGCAACCGTCATACTTCCACCCTACCGTCTTTTGACGCGCCCTACCAAAGCCGCGATGAATCAAACTCAACAGCCCGCAACATATACAGTGGTAGACACGCCGCACACTGTTTTCGCAATTCGCCATAAACCTATGAATCTTTACGCCATCATCCTCATCCTCATCGTCGTCACCCTGCTCACCGTCTCGCTCACGCGCCTCGGCAAGATCAAGACCAAGGCCGACTACCTGGTCGCCGGACGCTCGCTCCCCGCCTTCGTGCTGGTCTTCACCCTGCTCTCCAGTTGGATCGGATCGGGCTCGCTCCTCGGCGGCGCAGAGAATGCTTACAAGCATGGCTTCGCGGCACTCTGGCAAGGCGCAGGGGGATGGGCCGGCCTCGCCCTCATCTACTTCATCGCGCCTCGCGCACGCCGCTTCGCACAGTTCACAATTCCCGACCTGCTCGAAGCACGCTACAACCAGACCGCCCGCGTGCTCGGCGTCGTCGCTATCCTCTTCACCTACACCGCCATCACCAGCTACCAGTTCATCGGCGGCGGAGACATCCTCCACCTCGTCTTCCCCGCCTCCATCTCCGCCATCCACGGCCGATACCTCATCGCCGCATTCGTCATCTTCTTCACCGCGATCGCCGGCATGGCATCCGTCGCATACATGGACGTAGCCATCGGCCTGCTCGCCACCGGAACCCTCTGCGCCGCCCTTCCTGTTTTGATCCACGGCTTCGGCGGATGGCAAGCCGTGCTCGCCGCCCTCCCCGCCACCCACTTCCAGTTCTTTGGTGACATTCATCCCTTCAACAGCTATCTGGGACCGAACATTCTTCCAGATGGCACCCATGAGCGGATCTCGTCAGCACTTGAACTCTTCCTCCCCACCTGCCTGCTCATGCTCGGCAACCAGTCCATGTATCAAAAGTTCTTCTCCGCCAAATCCGAGAAGGACGCCACTCGCGCCGTCACCGGATGGGTCATCGGCACCGTCATCCTCGAGACGGTGATCGTCGCCCTCGCCGTCGTAGGCTCGGCCAAATTCCCTACCGGCGAGGTCCACGACCATCCCCGCGAAATCCTCGCTTACATCGGCCTCCACGCATTCGCCCCGGCGCAAACCGTGACCACCATCCCCCACGCCATCGGCCCCGCAACCGTCATCACCACCACCGAGATCCTCCCCGCCTTCAGCCTCCACGTCCTGCAACTCCTCGGCGCGCTCCTCGTCGGAGCCATCTTCGCCAAGATCATCTCCACCGCCAACAACTATCTCTTCTCCCCCGCCACCAACCTGGTCAACGATATCTTCGTTCGCTACCTCAAGCCCAAGGCTTCGAACAAGGAGGTTCTCCTCGTCTCCCGCCTGATGGTCGTCTTTCTCGGCCTATGGGCGCTCTATCAAGGACTCCACACCGAGTCCGTCCTCAAAGCATCCCTCTACGCCTACACCATCTACGCCGCCGCGCTCACCCCGGTCATCCTCGCCGCCTTCTATTGGAAGCGCGCCACCGCCAGCGCCGCTGTCGCTTCCATCTTCACCGGAACATTCGTCACCGTCACCTGGGACTCGGCCTTCATCCACACCCACGTTCCCGCGATACTAAGCGACCGCGACGCCATCTTCCCCGCCCTGATCGCCAGCCTCCTCTGCCTATTCATCGTTAGCTTATTAACGCCTCCGCCCAACGCCGCCCACCTCAAGGCCTTCGCCGAAAACTAACGACCCTCCGACTCGATTTCCTCGCTGTCTAGTCCTCATCCCCTCCGCTGGGCATATTCACCGGCGCTCTTTTCAGATCGATAGCAGGACGACCCACCTTCAGCAGAACCGCATCAATTCCCGGCAACTGTTTCGACTGAAACTCACGCCACGCATGCAGAGCTTCCGCACCCTCTTCCCGCGAATGCGCGGTCGCCGCTACAACAGCCTGCGTAGGCGGATCGTCCGAATGCTGCAGTTGCCCATAAAGTTGCCCAACCTCGCTTGTCACATCGTCCAGTCCAGGCGACTCTTTCGCCTCCTTGGCTTCGTTGCCAGCAAGCAACTTCTTCAACTCAGCCGTAAAAGGAGCAAGCTGAGCTGACATCGAAGCAATCTCCGGCGCTGCCAGTTGCTCCTGCACCGAATGCGCCGCCAGATCAGCCTTCGACAACTCATCGAGCGACGCCGCCATCTGCACCTGCGCCAAATGCAGCGCCTCAAGCTCAGCCGCCGGTGTATGCACTCGCGGATCCATCTTCACCGTCAGACGCTGCGATTCGCTGTGTCCATCCACCGTAAGCCGCAC
>JANYLK010000099.1 GCA_025357875.1 Granulicella sp. | reverse complement strand
TACTCGATTTCCTCGACCCACAGCGTTACTTCCTGCTTCCCAATACCGCCGGCTGTTTCACCGCCGACGAAGCCATCCGCGCAGCGCGTCTAGGCCGCGAAGTCGGCCTCTCTGACTGGGTCAAGATCGAAGTCATCGGCGACAAAGCCACCCTCTACCCCGACATTCAGGCCACCCTCGAAGCCACTCGCGTGCTTTCCAAAGAGGGCTTCACCGTCCTGCCCTACACCTCCGACGACATCGTCTTCGCCAAACGTCTGATCGATGCAGGCGCAGCGGCAGTGATGCCTCTTGGCGCTCCCATCGGCAGCGGCCTGGGCCTACGCAACACGGCCAACCTCCGCATCCTCCGCGAACTCATCACCGAAGTCCCGTTGATTGTCGACGCCGGCGTAGGCACAGCCTCCGACGCCACTCTCGCCATGGAACTCGGATTCGACGGCGTCCTTATGAACACCGCCATTGCCGAAGCGCGCGACCCAATCCTGATGGCAGAAGCCATGCAGCACGGAGTCCTCGCCGGCCGGCAGGCCTTCCTCGCCGGCCGCATGCCGCAGCGCCTCTACGCGACGGCCAGTTCGCCGCTCGAAGGCATCTCGCGCTAGGCAACTCCACAACTCACAACCGTTTGTCATTCCGCAGCGAAGCGGAGGAATCTGTTTTTCGCCTTTGTCACTCCGCAGCGCGCGGAGGAATCTACTTCTTGCTTGTCATTCTGAGCGCAGCAAAGAATCCCCGCATTTCGCTCTCGCTCCGATCTACACTTGCACCATGCAAGTCTCACGCATCACGACCAAGTGACGCTGCAACCATCCACACCGTGGCGAATTGCCGCGGCTTTATTTTGGATAGTCTCCATCACCTGCCTATTCAAGGCTGTGGGCGATGGAGCAACCGCCGAGAAATGGCTCTACAATCCGCACCTCACCGACACCGCTGAAATTTCCATCCAGCACCTGCAGGCCTCCGCGGATCGATGGGCCGTAGTTGGATGGATTCTTCAACTTGTGACTGCCGCTGTATTGTCAGCGGGCATCAACTCCAAGCGAGTTGTACGCCGCATCTTCGTCGCCCTGGGGGTTCTTATCGCGGCCGATGGTATCGGCTTGCTCCTCATGGCGGTCATTGTTCGCTAAAAAAACTCCCGCCAAACCACCTCCCGATTGCGAGTAAACTTCTCCCATGCGAGTCCTCGGTATCGACTGCGGCACGGAGTTCACCGGCTACGGCGTAGTCGAGATGGACCACGAATCGCGCACGCCTCGCCTCGTCCACTGTGCCGCCGGTACGATTCGCCTTAACAAGAAAGAAAAGACGCCGCAGCGACTCGCCCAGGTCTACGCCGAACTAATCGCAATGATGACTCTTCACGAACCAGATTGCGTCGCGATCGAAGAAGTCTTCTTCTCCGCGAACGCCAAATCCGCGCTGAAGCTCGGCCAGGTTCGCGGTGTAGCCATGCTCGCAGCAGCCACGTGCAATCTGCCAGTCGCCGAGTACGCGCCGCTTACGATCAAATCCTCCGTCACGGGCTACGGCCTCGCCGCAAAAGAGCAGGTCCAGTTTATGGTCACCCGCCTGCTATTGCTCGACTGCGCACCGGAGTCGCCCGACGCCGCCGACGCGCTGGCCATCGCCATCTGTCACATTCACACGGCGCAAACCCTGCTACTGCAAGGAGCAAGTCGATGATGCCGAGCCATCGCACATCGAACACGACCGCCCTGATCTTGCTCTCAGCCGTGTTGGGCTCAACTCTGCGAGCCCAGCAGGCGCCCCTGCTGGAGAATGCCCCCCATCTCAATTCCGAGGTCAGCTTCACTTTTGAACGCCCGGGCTTGCCTATTCCAAAATTTACCCTCGGCGTGAAGGAGGATGGCACTGGAACCTACACCGCCCAGGATGCGTCGCCACAGTCCCCGCAGCAGATCCACCGTGAATTTACCCTGACGGCTGCCACCACAAAAAAGATCTTTGCTCTCACTCGCGCCGTCCACCTTTCCGCCGAGCTTTGCGCATCGAAGGCTAAAAATATTGCCGATACCGGAAAAAAGACGCTCACGTATGCGGTTCCAGGCATCGTGGACTTTTGCACTTACAACTACTCCGAAAACAAGAACGTGCAGTCGCTCACGGAGATTTTTCAATGCATCGCCGAGACGATGGACATGGGTCGGCGCTTGGATTTCCTTCATCGGTTCGATCGCCTCGGCTTGAACGATGCAATCTCATCCCTGGACCATGAAGTATCGGTCGGACAGGCCGTTGAAATCGGAACCATCGCTTCGTCCTTGCGCTCAATAGCTTCGGACGCAGCGTTAATGCAGCGAGTCCGCACGCGCGCAAACGCGTTGCTCGCCCTTATCCCTGCTGAGGATCCGCCACGCTGACTGGCGAATACGACCTGGATTTGCACCGAAGCGCTTGACACCCGTCGTATACTTAAGGTTTGCAGCACCACAGTGTCCAACCCGTCACTAAGCCCTCTCGAAGTGAACCTGAGGGGCATGTCAAGCAGGCTTGACTCCGGACTTAAGCTGTTTGTTCTTATTGCGATGAGACGTATAGGGGTGGGGGGGGGTGGCTAGGGTTGAGCAACTTCAGGTTGCTCCCACGGCGGCAGGTACAGTGACTCTTGAGTTCTACCCTCGTCCAACAACCAGCCCCACGGAGCCTGCACCATGAACACACGTACCATTCGAAAAAATATTGCATTATGTTTCGCCTTTGGTTTCTCGGCCCTCAGTCTCGCCCAGTCCGCCCCCGCCCAATCGTCTGCCGTCACCCGCGCGGCCCGGCTCACTTACATGCAGGGCACCGTGACCATCGCTGGGGCTGATATCCCGGGGGGTGTGCCTGCGCAACTCAATCTTCCTCTGCTCTCTGGCGTCCAACTAATCACCGGAAGCGATGGTCAGGCCGAAGTGGAGTTCGAAGATGGCAGCGTGATTCGCCTGACGCCAAATACCGCTTTGTCGCTCGACAAGCTAACAGTCCAGCCCGACGGTGTATTCCTAAGCAGTCTCAGCCTGAGGCACGGGCTTGCGTACTGCGAGTTGCGCGCGACTCCGCAGTACCGCTATACGCTCGATGCCGGCGGCTATGTTTTGTCGCCGATCGAGAACACCACGGTTCGTGTGAATTTCGATGATCCGCCGGCAGTCTTCTCAGTGCTCGACGGCACTGTTCAAGTTGAGCGGCAGGGCGCGCGCAATGGCGAAATGACCAGAGTGGGATACCTGGCCCAGGTGCGCGCCGGCGAGACCATTCGTGCCGATAGAACAGACGAAAACCGATACTTCCTGACCCAGCAAATCGCCGAAGACTCATGGGACCAGTGGAATGAGGACCGCGACCACGGTGCATCTTCAGAAGCCGCAACCAGCACCCCCGTCCGCAACGATTACGCCGGCGCGCAGGGTTACGGCTGGTCGGATCTGGACGCAAACGGAAATTGGTATGACGTCGCCGGTCAGGGGCCAGTTTGGCAACCGCAGGTGGCAGTCAATGATTCAAGCTTCGACCCCTACGGAAGCGGCGCGTGGGTCTGGTACCCAAACACGGGCTACCTCTGGGCGTCGAGCTACTCGTGGGGCTGGACTCCGTACCGCTGCGGAAACTGGTCGTACTACAACAGTTTTGGCTGGGGATGGGCGCCCGGTTCCGGATGTGGGGGCCATGGCTGGGGGTTTGCTGGAGGCGGTCGTCCGGTGAATATTATCTTGGGGCCTACGGGATATCGGCCGATTCGTGTTCCGGTCGGGGGCGGCCCACGCCGTATTCAACCGACTCTGCCTGTCCAGGTTCAAGCGTGGCACCGACAGGAATCGTCCAGTGGCGACCGTACTGATCCACACCGGGGCGGCGACCGAAATGAAACACCCCAAGGAGAAGATCGAACCGGCACACGCAGGATTGCAGGAGTTCCAGTAACCCCCATCAAGCCGGTGGACAGAGGCCCAATCGGCGATGGCAACCATGCCAGTTCCTCACTGCGGCGCGATTTTCCGATAGACTCCGCAACCCGCACGCCCCTGCTTGGACTTGCCAGCACCAGTCCTGTGGTTGTGCGCACGACTTCAGGTTTGCGCCCAGCCCCTACTCGTCCGGACAACTCCGAAAGCCCGGTGGAACGCCGGCAACAGTCGCCCTATACTCCCGACGGCGTGCGCTCCTATCCGGCACCTGGACAATACCGCGATCGCAATGCGCAGGATCGCACGGCACCGGCAACCCGTCCTGGGCTACCCTCCAGCCAGGGCCAGAGGCAAGTGCAGCCAAATATGCCCATAGACTCCGGCTCGTCTCGGCCAGCCCCGCAGCCTCCAGCTTCAGGTCAACAACCTACGCATCCGGCGCACGCGCTGCCTCCTCCGCCTGCACATACGACGTATGCTCTCCCGCCCCCTCAGGCGCCCCCACCCGTGTCGCACCCGGTCTATTCCCCTCCTCCTCCGACGCCCCCTGCTTCTCATCCAACGTATTCGCCTCCGCCTCCGCCCCCTGCTGCTTCTCATCCTCAAAATTCCGGGCCCGCTCGGCCGTCGCCAAATTAATTCCGGCGGCTTAACTCTTAGGGGATGGGTTGAGCGCCCGGTAGAGTTGCGCCATGGGTTCCAGTGCGAGTGATTCCGCCCGCGCCTGTAAGGGAATCTCCCTAGGCCAGGCAGCCTGGAAGTCGGTCGGCAGATAGCCTGCAGCGCGCAGATTGTTCGCAAGCGTCTTCCGTTTTTGCGCAAAACACGCTCTGAGGAACACATCGAACCCCGCCGCATCCACGCCAAGTTCGACGAACCGCGGCAGGAACTCCAGCCTCAGCACGGTCGAAAAAACATCGGGAGGCGGCGAAAATGCAGTCGGCGGCAGTGTAAACAGCGTATCGACCTGCGCGTTCATCTGCGTCGTAGCTGAGAGCAGCCCATATTCGCGCACGCCCGGAGCAGCGGCAAGACGATCCGCGACCTCGCGCTGCATCATCACTACGGCGCGCGCTAAGATGCCTCTGGCGCCAGCCGCGAACAGCCGCATTAGAATCTGCGACGTGATGTAGTAAGGCAAGTTGCCGACCACATCAGCGGTCTCTCCTGCCGGCAGTAGCTCCTGAAAATCCACATCCAGCACATCAGCCTCGACGATCTCCACGTGAGGTTGTTCGCGAAAGTGGAAGCGCAACTCCGAGGCCAGAGCACGGTCGATTTCGATCGCAATCAGGCGGCGACATCGTGCAGTTAGGATCGACGTAATCGCGCCGTGTCCCGGGCCGATCTCAATGACCGTGCGCTCGCCCAGGTGCCCAAGCGAGTCCACGATGGCGTGCCGAGCCACATCATCGACCAGGAAGTTCTGTCCGAGTTTTGGCTTGCGCATCATGGGTTGGCCATTTGGTTGCAAGATCAGGACCTTGCGTTCAAGGTTCCCACGCGCCCACTCCAAATTCTAAATGCTTCTTTCTAAATGGACCTTCGCGCAGTCAGGAGTCGCCTGACTTGCAGATACTGTGGGCTACCTTACATAAGCGTATGCTGCTGTTATGGAAGCACAGGTACTCAAGTCAACGGTATCTCCTGTTCTACGGCCTGCTGCTCATGCAGGAACCTTCAAAAATGCTTTGCTGAATGCGCTCGATGCGGGGGGCATCGCGCGACTGCAACTGCATCCAGTCAAATTCGAACTTGGACATGACATCGAGTATCCCGAAAGACTGATCGAAAACCTCTACTTCATTGAAGACGGCATGGCTTCGATGACAACCACGTTCCAAGATGGGTCTCAGGTTGAGGTCGGGATGTTCGGGTACAAGTCGGTGATCGGCGTATCCGCACTAATGGGTACAAAGCGAAGTCTAAATCGGGTCTATACCCAGATCGCGGGCAGCGGATATTCCTGTCCCGTGGAAACGGCTAGGCGGGAGTTCGCTCTTGGTGGCTCGTTTCAGCGGCTTGCGCTCGGATATGTTCAGGCGCAACTGGTACAGGTAATCCAGCTTGCTGGCTGTAATGCTACGCATAATTTCGAACAGCGCCTCGCTCGTTGGCTGCTGATCTGCGCCGACCGTGCACGCTGCGACACCTTCAAAATGTCGCAGGATTTTCTTTCCGGCATGCTGGGAAGCACCCGATCCACCATGTCCATCACCGCGGCTCAATTCAAGCAGGAAAATCTTATCGAGTACGCCCGCGGTACGATTCACATCCTCGACAAGAAGGGTCTGGAAAAGAGGGCGTGCGAATGCTACTGTGTCGTCGAGGATTACCTGGACAATTACATGCAATACGACGGCGGAATCCCCGCTTAGAATTGAACGCGGTCGATGCGGCTACTCGCCGGCGGGTGTGGGGAGGCGCTACTGCGAGGGAGCGATGGGCAGGCCTGTGACATTGGTCGAGTCGGTAACTGTGACGTTGCTGCCATTGGCAGTCATCAGCTTTATGTCGGAGAAGGTCCAGTCCTTGGCATCGGCAATCGCACCTGCGTCAGCAGCCTGAATGTCCAGGTGGTCAAACTTGAAATTACTCAGCGGCGTGTCTGCATAGGCTTCGACCGAGAAAGCACGGCGAGCTCCGGTCGCCTTGATATTCCAGATATGGACGTCAGAAAAGTGAGGCCGCCCCTTTGCATCAGATACCGGCGTGGTCAACGGCACCCAGTAGGGCGGCGCACTTTTAGTGTCCATCCCTGCGGGAAGCACAGCATAGCTGTAGCTAGGGTTCCAGTTCATAGTCATGGATATGGGTGTGGCCACACCGATCATAGTGAGATCGTGAATGCGGATGTCCGTGGCAGTCCCGCCGCGTGTGTGAGCCGACTTAAATAAAACTCCGTTGGGAACCCCAGCCTCTGCAGTGATATTCCAAACTTCAATGTTGTGGAAGCCCCCTGAAGTTTCGCTACCAATCGTGATCGCGGCAGCTCCTTTGTGGATGATGGAGTCGTGTATCTTGATGTCTTCGGTGGGACGGTCGACCCGCAGGCCGTCAGAGTCGCGGCCCGACTTCAGGCACAGGGCATCATCATTCGCCTCAATGTCGGCGTGAATGACCTCGATCTTACGCGAGGAGTCGATGTCGATTCCATCGGTGGATGGACCGCGGCCGCCTTCGTTGTTTCGAATGATCAGGCCATCGATAGTGATGTCATGGGAGTAGAGAATCTGCACAGTCCAGAAGCCGGACCGCTTCAGCGTGAGGCCGCCTCCGTAGTGCACGTTGTAGGAGTTCTGAATCAGCGACAGACGCACCCGCTTGGCGTCGTAATCGGAGGCCCAGCGCAGGCCCTTCGGCGTGTAAAGCGCGCGAAGGTCGTTATACGTCTTCCACCAAACCGCGCCGTTCTCGTCGATCGTGCCCTTACCGGTGATCGTGACATTGTGTGCGTCGCGAACGTTGATCAGCGCGGCAGGCCAGGTCATCTCGATGCCCGCGATCCGAGTCGGCAGCTCAGGGAAGTCCTTGATGTCCTGCGAACCGGTGATGATAACGCCCTCCGGAATTTCAAGTGTGACGCCGGACTTCAGAAACAGTGCGCCCGTCAGGTAGATCCCTGGCTTGAAGCTGACTGTTCCACCTCGAGGCGCGGCCGTGTCGATAACGTTTTGAATAGCAGCGGTCTGAAGCACGGTCCCGTCGCACACCACGCCGCAGTCGATCACCAAGGCATCTGTTGGAGCGGCCAATACTGCGGAGGCCATGGCCAAGGAACTAGCCGCGATAAGGCCAATAATTCCCGCTTTGCAAAATTTCATTTCGACTCCGACGTTACCAGGCGCACGGTACCAAGCAGCCCCGACGAGATCGGCTTCACCTGGTTGAGATCCTGCATCTGAAAGCGATCGCCATACTTGGCAATCAGCGGGGCATAGTCGTGCGGCGGCAGCGCAGACCACGCGTTGAGCGCAGTGTTAAAGACGTGGACCTCAATGTGGTTCAATCCCGGCTTCAGCAGTTTGGCGATCTCTAAGCGATAGGGCGGATGCCACAACGCGCCAGCAGGCTGGCCGTTGATGACGACCAGGGCGGCCTCGCGAATCGGTGGATCGTAGTACGCGTGCATCCCCGGTCCGGTCCGAGTGACCAGCGGATTCGGCAGTCCATCCGGCCCAAGCGCAGGATGCTCAGGCGGAGAGTTTGGTGCGCCGGGCAACGCCTTACCGCCAGCCACTTCTAGGAATACTGGAGCAGGCGGCACCGACTCAAGCGATACGTCGCGCGAGTAGATTGCCTCACCAGAGTAGTGAATCGTCGACGGGTCGGCGATCCAATCCTTGAGTTCGGGTTCCGCTACGGATTTGTTGATGCCCGTGAACTCCACCTTCCACGCCGTGTTGATGTTCACTGTGCCGCCAAGGCCTGCGACGTGCGATTCGTGCGTGGCTGAGGGAGGGGTATCGCTGAATATCATAACGCGCGACTCGTAGGGCGCCAGGTGGACGGCGAAATCCTTCGTTGAAGCAGAGGTTGCGGTCGCGCTATCCGTGTCCCACATCTCGCCGTACTTGTGCTCCGTGGTGAATGACGCCGTTGTATCGACCGTTTGATTGCCCGTATTCGCAATGAAATAAATGTCTGCAGTCGGTAGCTTACGGCGGATGAAGCCAAGCTGGGTGCGAGCTGCGGAATCATCGGCAGGCAACACTAAGTCTGGCTTTACGGCGGCGTGAAGCGCGTCGGGCAGATGAGCTTCGTCGGACACAAAGCTCGAGTTCGACGCGTCAAACAGCCGCTTTGAAAGCGCAGTCAACTCAGGGACCAACTTTCCTTCAGGATCGATCGATGGCGCCCGGCTAACGGAGATGACCTTGCCACCCCCCGCAACAAATGTTGCAATCTTCCGCAGCGCCGCCAACGGAATCCGATCGGTAGCAGGGATAACTAGAATTTTGTGAGTTCCAAGTCCCACCTTCTCGATCGCATCCGCATCGATGTAATCGATGTTGTATCCCGCCGATAGAATGTCCGACATCAGACCGGGAGAGACGAGGCGCTGCATGGCCCCCGTAACCGTGGTCTGCGCAGGTCGGAAACCCGCCCACGCGTCGTCCGTCGGCAGCAGGATAGCGACCTGGTTAGCAGCCTTACCCTGGCGCAGCAGGTAGCTCATGCGCCCGATGTAAGCGGTTACGGCAGGCATCACCGGGTACCACGGATTGTGATCGTTGAACGAGGCGGCAGCGTAGAGCGACCATCCCGGTTCCGGCACATCACCATTGGGCGCCGAGTAAGGCCACCCATGGCAGATTATCTGGTTCTCGCCCATGACGAAGTCGATGTCCGCCTCCGCCTTCATGTCGAGCGGCGTCGCGCGGAATACAGGCGAATGAAGCCAGGTGAAGGTCTCGCCGGAGCTAACAGGGTGATCGAATACGTGGTTTGCCGAAGTCGCCCAGCGAAGAGTTGAAAAGGCTCGCCACTGTGGGCCTTCCCCCTCGGCAAGCCCCGCAAGATTCTGGCTCGAAAAGCTAACCGCTGGCTCGCCATAGGTCTGTGAGCGAAACTTCGTGTGGTGAGCGATGGCCCAGTCATTGATTTGAACAAGGTAATTCTCGTTGATCAGTTCAGTGAGCGTCCTCCCGTAGTCGTGGCGAACCGTATCTGCCGTGGCGTTGACTCCAGCAGCAAGCTCTGGCAGATGTGGAATCAGGTCATAGCCACGCCGCTTCTTGAACTCGGCAGGCAGGTTCGGCGTCCAGTCCGCCCCGTACGCTTCCAGCGAGTCAGAGAAAATTGCGTAGGGCGGCGTGGACCCGAATGCACTAATCAGTGGCTCGCCAACGGCTTTCAAGTGAGTCGCGACCGCTTCGTGCGAGAACGGATCGAGAACGTAGCCCTCCGCATCGACAGACGCGCGCTTGACCATCTGTTTGGTGTGGCTCTGGATGAAGAAGACGGCCGTTCGCTGCTTGCTGGACGGATCAGTCGTAGTGGTTGCGCCGGTGACGGACAGTAGCTTCGCAGATGCTGCATCCCAGGTTGGGGGTAAAGATCCTGCATTGCGCCCGCGGGCCGGAGCAGTTGCGGGGGAAGGAGGGGAAGACAAGCCGCAGACATTTCCTGGCATAAAGCCGCACTGTTGTGTAGCGTGATCTGCGATCACGGCCGAGATCAGCGACTCGCCACCCTGCAGCGCAGGAACAGCGATAAAGGTTGAGTTCGCAAGGACTTCGACTTGCGCGATGCGCAGTCTCGTGACTGCTTCCGCAAGCGTGATTGCGGGGCCACCATACGGCCAGCCAGTGCATAGGGTGACATCGATGCGCAGACCAAGCTTGCGCCCTTCAGCCTGCGCGTAATTCACATCGTCCAGCATCTCGAGCGACAGGAAAGAGAGGTTCTTCAGCCCCTTCGCCGGATCGTCGAGCACTTCGGGATACACGAACGCGAGCTCGGCTCCCTGGATGCCGTCGGCCTTCATCTGTTGCAACTCGCGCAGGATTTCAGGCTTCAGCACCGCAGGTCCGAACCACCACCACCGCACCATGGGACGGGCCTCGTTCGGCGGATTGAGAAAGCCTTTGCGCAGCGTCGCCAAGGTTGGCGATAGCTTCTGCGCGTTGGTTGCAGGCGCGAGTCCAAGACCTATAGCAAAGGCTGAAAAACCAATGGCCAAGAACGTGAGGCGGCTTTGCGGGCGGGCATGCAACTTGCGATTCATCAAATTCTCCGGGCGGGCAGCGGACTACAGACGCGACCAAGCAACGTTAGTTCATTGGGGAGAATGTTTCAAGAAGGGAACTCCGCCTAGGCACTATTCATAAGGCCAGGGTGGTTGTTGCGCACATTGCCAACGTCCACGTGGGCCGTGCGCGCTTCCATCCTGTCTGCCGGGTAAGGCTTTAGTAGCGCGAGCAACTCCAGCTGGGGCACGGGTGGCGTGTTCTTGTCGACCGGCACATGCGATAGCCACAGATCGTAATCCTGCGGCCGCAGAATTACAGGCATTCGATTGTGCACCGACATCGTCAACTCGTTTGGAGTAGTGGTGATGATAGTGAAGCTTTCGAGTGAGCCTCCAGCTGGATCCTTCCATCGATCCCATAGCCCAGCAAAGGCAAAGGGTTCGCCGCTCGAAAGCGTGAAAACAAATGGCTGCTTTGCCACCGCGGCTTTCTTTTTTGTAGGGTTCTCATCGGCTCCGGCGGACATTGTTGCCAGCTTCTTCCACTCGTAAAATCCATCTGCGGGAATAAGGCACCGGCGTCGCTCAAACGGACCCCTGAAAATGGCGCTGGTAGAGAGTGACTCCGCGCGAGCGTTGATGGTGGAGAACGTAAAGCTCTTCAAATCCGTAACAAAGTAGGGAACCAGACCCCAACGCATTAGCACAAGTTCACGATCGCCCGTATCCCGATTTGCACGGACGACCGGCTGATGGGTAGTGGGCGCGACGTTGTAGTCCCACGGTGGAAGCACCGGGTCCGCGAGACCCTTCGCGACGCAAAACGTCTCAGCGATACGCTGCTTGTCAGAGCGGCGAAGATATCGGCCACACATAATCAATACAAGGTACTAGGTTGCAGCTATTCGAGGTATTTTGGTACACGGAGCGTTCAGGAGGGAAGCTGCTAAACCCAAAAACATTGCGACCCGCCTCACAAATGAAAGCGGGTCGCAAATTTGTACCTCAAGCCTAAACGAGCTATGAGTTACGCAAATGCTGCCTTATCCGAATCATTGAGGAATGACAGTAGATCGGCGTTCAGCTTGTCCGGTGCGGTCGCATTCAAACCATGCGCTTCGCCGTCGTACTCGATGAACTGTGCATGGGCGACAAGTTTAGCCGACCTGCGACCCGAGACATCGATAGGCACAGTAGCGTCACTGGTCCCGTGGATGATCAGCGTGGGCACTGTAATCTTAGCTAAATCTTTGCGAAAGTCGGTCGCGGAAAAGGCCTTGACGCATTCGAGCGTTGCCTTGGTCGCAGCCTGCATCGCCATCATCACGAAGAAGTCGAGAGTGTCCTCCGAGACAGTATGGTTGATCATTGTCCGACCATAGAATTGCGATGCGAACTGCCGCATGAACGCAGGCCGATCCTTCTTGATGTTCTCTATTATCCCGTCGAAAACCTTTTGCTCTACTCCTTCCGGATTGTCGACCGTCTTCAACATGTAAGGCGGAACGGCGGAGATGAGCACAGCCTTTTTGACCCGAGCCTCACCGTACGTGCTGATATATCTAGCCACCTCGCCGCCGCCCATCGAGAAGCCCACCAGCGTTGCTCCTTTAAGATCAAGGCCAGTCATTAGCGTGTCCAGATCTCGCGCTAAAGTGTCGTAGTCATACCCGGAGAAGGGCTGGTCGCTCTTGCCGAAGCCGCGACGGTCATACGCTATCACTCGAAATCCCCTCTCGGCCAGCACCCTGGCCTGATACTCCCAACTTGCTGATGACAGTGGCCAGCCGTGGATAAGGACTACGGGCGCGCCTGCACCCCAGTCGTTGTAAAAGATCGATGTTCCATCTGCTGCCTGGATAAATGCCATTGATATTCCTCCTGCTTCCATCGTCTAGGATGCGCGCATGGGACTTGCGCAGAAATAACGACTGGGATGAGAGTTTATTGATGTTGATACCATCGCAATGTTAATTCGATTGCCGCAGGAGTATTTCTGTTTGTTGGGACCTAGGCAGGTCTGGCGTATGCTGTTCGAGGTATTCCGGGGGCTCCGATGAGGGTTGGATTGATGACGCGGGAGTATCCGCCGCAGGTGTATGGCGGCGCAGGCGTACACGTGGAATACCTCAGTCGCGAGCTGGCTAAGCTGATCGAGGTTGAGGTCCATTGTTGGGGCACTCAGCGCTCAGACGCAGGCAATCTTCATGTCCGCGGAGATGAGCCTGCGCCAGAAATTACCGCCGGCACGGACGCTAAATTCAAAACTGCCGTTGACGCGCTGGCCCTGAACCTTGCTCAAATGAAGGACCTTGCGGCGATCGACGTAGTCCATACGCACACGTGGTATGCCTCCATGTCAGGCTTCCTTGCCAGGAAGCTGTACGGAATCCCATTCGTCCTAACCACCCACAGTCTCGAACCGCTTCGCGCGTGGAAGGCCGAGCAGCTAGGCTCCGGCTATGCAATGAGTTCGTGGATGGAGCGCACCGCCATTCTGGACGCCGACGCGATCATCGCCGTCTCGCATGGTACCAAGGCCGACATCCTCAAGGCATACCCCGAGGTGGATGCGGCAAAAGTCCATGTCATCTACAACGGCATCGACCTTGCCGAATACCAGAAGACATCAGCGACCGATGCTTTGGTGAAGTACGGAGTCGACGTGACCGCGCCCTACGTGCTGTTTGTAGGCCGGATCACCCGCCAGAAAGGTGTCATGCATCTCGTCGACGCCGTGAAATATCTGCCTGCTGGAATGCAGGTAGTCTTGTGCGCGGGTGCGCCGGACACGCCTGAGATCGCAGCCGAGATGCGCGCAGATGTTGAAGCAGCGTGCGCCGCAGGCGGCAATATCGTGTGGATCGAAAAAATGGTGACCAAGCCCGAAGCGATCCAGCTCTACTCCAATTGCCAGGTCTTCTGCTGCCCTTCCGTGTACGAGCCGTTCGGCATCATCAACCTTGAAGCAATGGCATGCGGCGCTCCTGTAGTTGCCAGCGCTGTAGGGGGCATCCTTGAAGTCGTCGTCGACGGCGAGACCGGCTATTTGGTCCCCTTCGAGCCGGAATCAGTGACCGGCTTTCCAATAAACGGTGACAAGTTTGCACGCGATCTAGCCGCACGCCTTACTGAACTAATGGCCGACCCGACGCGGTGTAAAAAGTTTGGCCAATCCGGTCGCAAGCGCGTGGAAGACATATTCGCCTGGGAAGCAATCGCCGCCCAGACCGTCAAGTTATATCGCGAGTTGGTCAAGACAAAGAAGTGAAAACCTATGTCCGCTGAAATGAATTCACGTCGAACGTGAGACGCTCAAGCGCCACATTACTTCAGATTCGCCTGCGGTATCTGCGTAATATCTTCTCTCTTTTGCATTGGCGTATACGGCAGCGAGAACGTGGCGAACGCGTCGAATTTAGCAGGGTCGAACGAGGGGATCGCGGGATCAATGAATTTCGTGATTGGCAGCTTGTCGTCACGAATGCCTTGAACGATACAGCGAGCCAGCTCATAAGCGCCGTAGTTGTTGAAGTGGGTAGTGTCAGAGATGTCCCGCTCCACGCCAGGATAGCTCCCCGCTTTAAACTTCATGAACGCGTGGTCGGCGCCATCCTTGCCCATCGCCTCGAACATCGTCTTTGACATCGCGTTCAGGTCAATCAGCGCGGTACTCGTAGCGGCCGCGACCTCGCGCGAGATCTTCGGATACGGCTCGAGTCCATCAACGATCTTTCCGTCGCCATCAAACTGCTCGCGGTTCATTGCGGTGACGATGATAGGCGTGGCACCCTTAGCGCGGACCTGGGTAACGAAGTCGGTCATGATGGCGCGATATTTTTCAGGGAAGTCCGGACCATTCTTCTGATCATTGTGGGCAAACTGCACGAAAAAATAATCGCCTGGATTGATGACGGACATGATCTTCGCAAACCGCTGCTCGCCGACAAAGCTGTTAGACGACTCACCTGACTCAGCATGATTTGCGACCACCACACCCGGCACAAAGAATCGCGGCAGTTGCTGCCCCCACGAGGCCCATGGCTCAACGTCCTGATCAACCATCGTAGAGTCGCCGGCAAGGTAAATCACCGGCTCCGCTTTAGCGCCAACCAGCGGTTCGATCGTAAGCGAATGAAAACTGGGATGATCACCGTTGAATTCGAGAGTCAACTTAGGATCCCAGTCCAGGTTGCCAATCTCGCGCGCCTTCAGACGGACACGACCTGTACTCCCATCCGCCTTGATGAACTCCGGAATGCGGAGATTGACGTCGAATTCGCGGGTCAAAGTCTTACTCGCAGCAACCGGAATCTTTTCGAGCATCAAACGTCGAGCCTCGGCGCGGACAGTGGTGACCGAAGCCTCTTCGCCCCCAAGCACAACGGTGACTCGGTAATTACCCTCCGGAACCGGAATAGACAAGTAGAAGGGTGCGGCAGACGTGCAGACTCCCTTGCCAATTGTTGCGATGGAATGCAGGTCCCACCCTGCCGCACTATCGGAGACAAGCGAGGCCGGTATAAGTGCGGTTGCGCCCTTCCTCGCCGCGCCGCAAGTGAACGTCACCGGACCAGTGAGCGCAGGCGGAACGACCGTGGGAATGTCCGGACCGGCCTCCTTCCCCGGGCGAGCGTTGCGCGGAGCCGGTGAAGCGGATGGATCCTGCGCTGGGGTATGCCCTGTGGTGCTTAGTGCGAAGGTGAAGGCAAAGAGTGCGAGCAAAACGCGCATGAATGGATCCTCGGCCAAAAAAGCAGGAACTATTTCGATTGGGAAATCCTAGCACTGCAAACAAGACGTAGTCGAGGTCACGGAGTCGCAATTGTTTACTTCATAGTCGCGCACGCACACCCGGAAAAGCTCGTCGCCGAGTCGTGGTCCATTGAACAGGTATATTGTGGCCAAACGAGCTTGATCAAAGCGGACATATCTCCGGGGAAATAATTGCGCAAATACGCCTGACTTGCAGGGCTTTGAACCGTTAGATCGGCCTGAAAATTAGTGATCAGATTGGTAAGCGATGCCGAGTCGAAAGCCGGCTTACCGTAGGTGCTGGAGTACGTGTACTCAGGTGCCCACGTCGTGTCGACACCGGTCAGATTGGAGGCCTCGATGACGGTATAGTCGACCAGTGTTGCCGTGGCAGGGCGGACGGATGCAAGCGTGAAAGTCGGTCGATTGCCGTTGAGCGGAGTGATCGAGGCGATGATCTTCACAGGAACGCCCGTCACGTGTGACCGAGATTTTGCTGCAGCGGAAGGTGCGATGGCCGTTTCCTCGCGCGTCAACAGGCGCATCTCGTCCGAATGCGTGTGTCCGAAGATCGCGAGCCGAATGACATCGCTGTTGCGCGCAAGCACTTCGGCGAGTGACTCCGAGCCGAGAAACATCTGCGGCTTGGCGCCCGTACAAATGTTGGTGAGCTTTCGCGCAGTGGCGTAGAGATCGACACCGGGTGGTATATGAGCCATCACCCAGACGTGCTCGTGGCGCCGCCGGGCAGACACGAGTTGCGATTTGATCCACGCAAGTTGTGCTGCGGCGGGCGTCGGATCCGGATTGCCGGCACACGTAACGTAGTCGCCAGAGAGGAACAGATCATCCAGCACCAGTAGGCGCGTGTGCGGGATGGCGGCCGGCAGTTGGGCACTGTAGTATCCGCCTGCGGCGAAGTCACGCAGAACGGAATTGCGGTCGCGTTGCGGCAGCGCCTCGGCAACGATCTTCGCCGTGAGCGCCAGAAATTTGTCGTGCCTGGAATCAATCGCGTAGTCCGTGCAGCCGGAATCGTTATTCCCCATCGCAACATAAATGGGCACTCCGGGCAGTTGTGTTCGCAGGCCCCCGACGATATATCGGATTGTCTTCTCCGCGAACTGGACGTAGTCGGCATGAGTCGCCGTGGGCAGCAGCGCCTTGAATTTACAATCGAACTGGTGTGCGAGCAGGTCGCCGCTGACGGTGGCGAACCGTGCGCGCGAAGCATTGGTATGGATCGCTTCGAGGCTGGAGAGCCAGAGCACGTTGGGAGTATCCACACCGCGGACGGGGCATGTCACCCGCAGGGTTGCGAAATCCTGTGCCTGCGTTGTTGAAGGAGGAGCGGAAAGAATTCCAGCCCATTCCGACTCGTCCGCTAAGCTTAGTTGGGCTACTTTGGCAGGATCCGCGTATGGGTCAAAGTGGATGTCGGAGAGAAAGAGCGCCGGGACAGTAACGGCCGTCGGAGGCGCGGCTTGTGCTGCAAGCGCAGCGAAAACAAGAGTGAGTGTGACCAGGATTCCGGTACGGGAAGCGGGCATTGAATAAAGTCTCCTGAAATGACTACAGCAAAGTACCACCAAACTCGGCATGCCGACCACGGAGTACACAATGAGTTATAGGAGAGCTTCGTAGGCGTTAATCTGCTTGATTGTAAAGGCGTGCATATCGTCTCCGTCCTGCCACGCCCGATACCACTGAACAAGCCAATTCAGTGCGGTTTCGAGGTTCATGTGCGGAGTCCAGCCGAGGTCCGCACGGGCGCGACTGGCATCTAGTTTCAAGTACCCAGCCTCATGCACACCAGGATCGGGATCGAGAATCCATTTCGCGCCGTGGCCCCAGAATCCAGTCATCTTTTCAGCAATCCACTCCACTGGGCGCGCATCGTCATCGCTTGGCCCAAAGTTATAGGCTGTAGCGAATTTCGCGTCGTGTGTCATGAGTTGCTCAGCCAGCCGCATGTAGCCGTGTAGCGGCTCCATCACGTGTTGCCACGGGCGGATCGCAAGTGGTCGCCGGATGCGCACCGGCTCGCCCTTCAGGAAGCCGCGTACCAGGTCGGGAATCAGCCGATCGTCCGACCAGTCACCGCCTCCGATCACGTTACCGGCACGCGCAGTGGCGAGCGCAACGCCATGCTCTTCAAGTCTCCCAACAGGAAAATAGGACTGCCGATATGCGGCCGAGACAATCTCCGCACAGGCCTTCGAACTCGAATACGGATCGTACCCACCCAGCGGATCGGTCTCGCGATAGCCCCATATCCACTCTTTATTCTCGTAGCACTTATCGGTGGTAACGGAGACGACAGCACGAACCGACGATGTTCGACGAATCGAATTTAGCACCCGGGCGGTTCCGATCACATTGGTTTCGTACGTACCGATGGGATCGTCATAGGAAAGCCGAACCAGCGGCTGCGCAGCCATGTGGAACACGACCTCCGGTGCGAATGATTGCATCGCCGAGTCAAGAGCACCGCCGTCGCGAATGTCCCCGCGAATGTCTTCGATGACGGAGCCCACCCGCCCCACAGTGAACAGATTTGGCTCCGTATATGGGTCTAGAGCATAGCCCCGCACAACTGCACCCTTTGAGGCCAACCAAAGCGCGAGCCAGCCACCCTTAAAGCCAGTGTGGCCGGTGAGGAAGACTTTCTTGCCTTCCCATGAGAATGTATTGGCATCCATGGAATCAGCATAATTGCTTAACCCCGACTTGCAACTAGTGAGCCATGAATCAAAAGAGTAAGGGACAAGCATTGAATCGCTCAGAAAGCGAATAGTGGAGGTTCGGAATGCTGCGCTGATCGCGATCACCTTACTGTGCAGTTACGCGGCTTCAGCGCAGGCTCCTGCGGCAAGGCCAAAGTTCGATGCCTCCGAAGTGGCAACGGTGAAGCCGGTCGATCCGGGTCAGCACGCCGGCCGCATGTTCAAAATGGACGGCCCGCACCGCTGGGGTGCGACGAATTACACGCTAAAGATTTTTGCGAGGCCCGACGATCCGCCAGAGTTTTACGGAGTGGTGCATCCCGGGAAGAATGAGGTTCCCGCGAAGAGTGTAACCATGGACGACTTTGTCGCGATGCTGCAGCGGGCGAATTTGGATCGTCCAACCGTCAACAGGACGGGGCTTGCAGGGAAATACGACTTTGACCCGGTGTGGGCGCGGGATGAGTCTCAAAATGGAGGCGAGATCGAAAAGGCTCCCGACGATGCAGGGAATCCACCGCTGTTCACAGCAATGCAAGAGCAACTAGGATTGAAACTGTAGGTCACCCGGGGGCCGGTCGCAGCGATGGTTGTCGATATCGCGACGAGGCCTTCGGCGGACTGAACCAACGACCCCAACCCGACTCAAATGAGGCGTCACTGTATCAACTAGGTTAATTTGTCGCAGGCACACTTCTAAGCCGTGGTCGCATCCAGCATCCCACTCTGGACGGAATATCAACTACTCTGAAACAATAAAAATGCTGTAGGTTTCTTCCTCTAAACCTCAGGTCGGACATCTTTCTGAGTGGCAATACAGGAGCAACTCGAATGGGAACTGTAAAAATTGGCAACAGGCTGGTTGGCGCTGGCCAACCCTGCTACGTGATTGCAGAGGTCGGAATCAACCACAATGGCAACGTCGATCTGGCAAAGAGACTGGTCAGCGTTGCCGTCGCCGCGGGTTGCGATGCCGTAAAGTTCCAGAAACGCACGGTCGACGTGGTCTATACCGCCAAAGAGTTAGCTACGCCTCGTGAGAATCCCTTTGGAACCACCAATGGTGACTTGAAACACGGTCTGGAGTTCGGACCCGACGACTACGCGGAGCTCGCCGCGTTCTGCAAGTCGGTCAAGATCGACTGGTTCGTCTCCCCGTGGGACGAGGGCTCCGTAGACATGATGGAGCAGTTCCATCCGCCGGTCTATAAGATTGCCTCGGCCTCGCTGACCGACGATCATCTCCTCAAACACATTCGCAAGACCGGCAAGCCAATCATCGCGTCTACCGGCATGAGCACCTACGCCGAAATCGACCATGCAGTCGAAGTTCTTGGCAAGGAAGACCTCATCCTGATGCACACCACCAGCACCTACCCCGCCAAGTACGAGCAACTCAACCTGCGCGCGATCCCCAACATGATCGAGCGCTATGGAGTCCCCGTAGGTTACTCCGGCCATGAGACTGGCATCCCCACCTCGGTCGCCGCCTTCGTTCTCGGTGCCTGCTGCGTCGAGCGCCACATCACCATGGACCGCGCCATGTGGGGCTCGGATCAGGCCGCCTCGCTCGAGCCAAACGGCATCTCCCGCCTAGTCCGCGACATTCGCCTCTGCGAACAGTCGATGGGCGACGGCGTCAAGCGCGTCTACGAAGAAGAAATACCCGTCATGAAGAAGCTCCGCCGCGTCGGCGCCGCAGTCTAGCCCGCCAACCTGCCTTATCTGGGTGCCCCATGTTCGACGCGCATATCGCGCCGATCATGGGGTTTCTCATTCAGGGAACTCCCAAGCCGTTAGACGTTACACTAAATTTAATGCCTTTTGACCCTCAACTACTCCTCACCCTGCAAGCCATCGCATTCGACGTAGACGGCGTCCTCACCGACGGCACCTTCGCGTGGTCGGCCACCGGCGAAGAGTTGAAAAGTTTCTCCTTCGCCGACGTCATGGGCGTGTCATTGCTCCGCCGCCTCGGCATCAAGATGGCCCTCATCTCCGGCGAGCACTCCCCGTTGGTCGACCGTTACGCTGAGAAACTTCACATCCCTTTCGTCGCCAAGGGCACGCGCGACAAAGCCACAGCG
>JANYLK010000093.1 GCA_025357875.1 Granulicella sp. | reverse complement strand
CTACTTCGGGGATGAGTTGCAGCAGAGCAAGGCGGGCGTAGATGTGGCTGTCGCTTTTGCCCGTCTTCTCAGCAAGCGTGGCAACGTTATAGCCGGGAAGGTCGAGAAGCCGTCGATAACCCTGCGCCTCCTCGTAAGGATGCACGTCAACACGCTGACTGTTCTCGATTATTTGCCATTCAAGGCTTTGCTCGTCGGACAGTTGCACGATGCGAACGGGCAACTCTGTCAGCTCCGCAAGGTGCGCGGCACGGAAGCGCCTTGCTCCTGCGACGATCTCGAACCCGTCATTGTTGGGCCGAACGGTGATGGGCTGGATGAGTCCCTGTGTGCGTAGGCTTTCTGCCAGCTCGGCCAGCTTGGTTTCATCGAAGATGCGGCGGGGGTTGGAGGTGGACTCGTGGATGCGGGTGAGGGCGATGGTCTGGAATCCTGCGTTGTTCTTCATGGGTGGTTCCTCCGTTGGCTGTTGCACTTTGCCTCTGCCGTTGAATTGGCAGCGGCGTGTACATACATGCCGAACGCCTCCTGGCGAAGGTGGGGGGTAGCAACTGCAAGCCGAGGGGTCTCCCCACCCTTGCAATGCAGCGCAGCGGAATGGAAAGGGCGGAGCGTAGCGGAGGTCTGCACAAGCGCAGCGCGGAAGATTGGGGATGCGGCTTGTCGGGCGCGAGGGGCCAAGCTCCCCTTAGTGGCTTTGGCCGTTGCTTTTCAGGGGCGGCGTTGCGGGCAAGAACAGGCCCGCTTAGTCTTTCGACCGGAAGACGCGGAGCGGCTGCAGGCGCGGGCGGATGACGGCGCAGCCGGCAGGAGACTCCACCCAAAAACTATTCTTTAGGATGGAAAGGGAAGGGAAAGGCTGATGAGAGCCCGCCAACTCAGGTTTTCCAATAAATGCAGGTCGGGGCAGATGAGGAGTTTAATATTGTTGGTGTTGTGACCCGATGGTTGTAAATGACATCCTCCACCCTGGCGAAATCTTCTTGACTTACTACGCTGAATGCGTAATTATCTACGCAGGATGCGTAGCTCTCCCATTCTCGAAGCGCTGTTCCCGGATATCCGGTCGAAAATCCTGGCCGTGCTGCTGCTCCAGCCAGAAAAGCGATGGTATCTCACAGAATTGGCATCGCGTCTCGAAACTCAGCCCTCAAGTTTGCAAAGGGAAGTCGAGGCCCTGAGCAAAGCAGGGCTTTTGGAACAGACGAAGGATGGCCGTCGCGTCTACTTCAAGGCTGACACGAATTCCCCTGTTTTCTCAGACCTCAGAGGTCTTCTCGAAAAGACCGTAGGCCTGGTCCCCATCCTCAAGCAGGAAATGGACGCCTTCGGGGAGCGTATCCAACTCGCCTTTATTTACGGCTCAACAGCACGATCGGAAGAGTCGTCGGAGAGCGATGTGGACCTTATGATTGTGGGGGATGTAGGCCTCGCTGACCTGGTGCCTTCGCTACGACGAGCGGAGCAGCGATTTGGAAGGCCAGTCAATCCCACCGTGTACTCCTCCAAGGAGTTCAAAGCGAAGACAAAGAACCACGATCATTTCCTAGCCACCGTGCTACGAGGTGCGAAAGAGTTTGTGAAAGGAAATGATGGCGAGTTGGCAACAGTGGCTGGCTAAAGGCGATGTGAAAACACATCAAACCAGCAAACAGGAAGTGGATAATCTTCGCGCTCTGATCGCTCGCGATCTCGCAGATGCTGCGATCAGTGGCTTGTCTGCCGACCGGAGATTCGCGACAGCCTACAACGCAGCTCTCCAAACAGGCACCATTGCGATTGCCTGTTCCGGGTATAGGGTTAGCGCGCGGTCGGGCCACCATAAGGTCACCTTTGAAGCTGCGTCCGTTGCATTAGGGACAGAAGCGGTCGCCTTGTCAGACTACTTCGACACTTGTCGACGGAAACGCAACGTCATCGACTATATGACTTCGTCGGTTGCAACGGACACCGAATCGGATGAGATTGTCCAGAAGGCAAATGAGTTTCGCACCTTGGTAGAGAAATGGTTGCGAGCTAAGTACCCTGCAGTCGCCTAATGAGATCGGCCATGATCATGCACGAAATGAGCAGTAAGCAGTTTCAACGGCAAAGTGTCGCCAAGATTGCTCCCTTTGCCGTAGGGATACAAATCAGACCGGATCATACGATGCGAAAAAACGATTCACCAATATATTCTCTTGCGTTTACGGCGGCATCTCTTCGCCCGGATCTTGCTCGCGTTATCGCAGGCAGCTATCTGAAGTTTGGGGATTGGAAAACAGTCAAAGAAGACGTTCTAAGCTCAAATGCGTTGCAATGTCGAAGCCAGAGGAGTGCAGTGCGCCTGGAGCGAGAGCTCCGTCAGCGCCTCATGTGCCTCACTGACCAAGAACTTACAGTACTCTCGACCGCCACTAGCGATGCCCGAACTGCAATGGCTTGGTTAGCGGCAATCAAGCATATTAGATTTGTCTTTGATTTTGCATCGGAAGTGCTGCGCGCAAAGCTAGCTGCTCACGACCCCATTCTGCGCCGCTCCGATTACGATACA
>JANYLK010000074.1 GCA_025357875.1 Granulicella sp. | reverse complement strand
GATCCGCCCACACGTCGTCCCATCGAGTGGTTACCAGGTAAGCCACACCAAGCTTCCTGCACATGGCCTGAGCCTCGACCGGGGAAAGCGCCGACCCGGCGACCCGAGAGAAAAGTCGAGCCACGCTCTTCTTCATGTCGGGACAAGCCGCTGCCTCCCCGCCGAAAGACCAGGCGCAGACCTGAATCGCGTTCGTGATCTGCCGGCGTGCGGGCAACATCTCCGCGTAGAGGAAATAGTCGCTTGGCTGCGCGGTATTGAACTGTACGATTGCATCCTTCGGGATGCGCTTATCCATTGCATCAAAACCACGCCGCCAAGCCATGGCGCGCTCGGAAAGCCCAACTTCGTCGGGCCTGCCAAGTTTCTCTTCCACCGGTAGGTAAAGCCGCAACGCGATGACTTGGTACACAGTGCCGGCCACACCGATCCAGAGCATCGCAAACAGTGTGCGGCGCAGCCATTTCGCCGGCTTGCCGAATGCGCCTTCGTACCAGCGGACCGCGAGCAGGAGAAGAAAAAACTGGGCGATCAACATCGCGCGCCAGCCGAAATCGTTGCTGGAGATCACCGTCGAACGCAGGAAAGTTGCGATTATAAGCACCGCACTGACGAAAAAAAGTGTAGTCCGCAGCGACTCATCTAACTGCGACCGGCGGATCGCCCACACCGCTACCAAGAAGATGCCGCCATAAAAGCCGAGCTCGACAAAGTATCCAGGAATCAGCAGAACCAAACGGGCAACTGTGCCCGCCACGCTCGGGTGCGACCGCGCCAGATCCGCAAACCACGGAAACGCCAGCAGCGCATCCGGGTCGATCACGCGCCGAACGCCGAACTGCAGCAGATGCGAGGCTCCGCCAGCAACCGAAACACCCGAACCAGCCGCGACCTGCGTAGACGCGCCCACCGGCGCAACACGCAGCTCATTCAAATATGGCAACAGAAGCAGCACGGCGACCAAGCCCGCACCGAGCACAACAGGAACTCTTCCCCGGGACTCGCGCTCGCTCACGAGAACCCAAATGATCCAAACGAACAGCAATATGGCAAACGCCAGCGGAACCCAGACGGAAAGCCCGAACGCACTGGCAAACGACAGCCCCGCAATCAGCGCGCAACCTGCACGTTGCGCCCCGCTCTGCCCCTTCGACATCCAGGCCAGTAGAAATCCAAACAGGCAGCAAACCAATCCCGCCACATGATGAGGCACCCAGATCAGCGAGTCCATCCACGAAGTCACCTGGTCGCCCGACCACCATTCCATATCCGCGTCCGCCGGGAGCCGAATTAGTGCCTTCGCAATCGCCGGCAGAATGTCGAGGCCAGTCACAGCGAGCAAAGCGAGTGCGATCGTCAGCCGAGTCCACTGTCTTCCACTTCGCCGCACGAGATCTCCGCCCGAATTAATATCCGTTAGGAAATGTCGGCAGTAGAGCGCTACGGTTGCCGCCAACCCAAAACCCGCCCAGACGATGCTGGCAAGGATCGCCTGCCGCGCTGTAACTCCCACCAGACGCGCGGCCGCGGCTGTCACTACGTACCAGAAATAGTAGTACCGCATCGGCGCAGCATGTCCCGGCCAGTAAAGCGGATTCACCGGCGGAACTCCGGTTCTCATCACCGCATCGACGAACGCCGAACGCAACGCGTGATCATAGACGGTAACGCCAAGGAAGAGATGACGCCCGATGCCAACATCCACCAACTCCCCTACGACGAACGCGATCCAAATCACGACGAGGCCCGCGCCGGCAAGTGCCCAGCCGTTCGGGGAGACCTTTGGCCGCCGCAAAAGCTCCCAAAGCACGCTTCCCAAAGACCCAACGCAACACAACACCGCAATCCAACAAACCGCGATTAGGGATCCGTACTTCGCAATCATCACCGCAAGAATAGGCACAACCGCGAACGACATCGCGACGCCCCAGGCAAGCCGTTCACCCGCCGAGCGCAAACGAAATCCGAGGATGTCAAACGCGAGTCCGAGACAGTATCCTGGCGCCACCAGAACCGGCGCGAACGCCGCAACACCCAATAGGCAGCCAAGGGTGTCCCACACCGCCAGCGCGTCTCCCGTCAAGAATTTGATCCTCCGTCAGCCAATTATCGCCGCTCTCGCAGGCCTGGTCCCAGATTGCGACTTTATAATTATGTTGTGCCCACTCAATCCACTAACCTCCGACTGCCCGCCGGACAGACCCTGCTTTTCGATGCTGACGATACTCTGTGGGAGAACAACATCTACTTTGAGAGCGCGATCTCGTCATTCATCTCGTATCTTGACCACCGTACTCACACGCCGGAAGAGGTTCGCGACCATCTCAACCATGTCGAGCGAGCCACCATCAAGACCCACGGCTACGGGCTCAAGAGTTTTCGCCAGTCGCTGATCGCCTGCTTCGAACAACTCACCGACAAGCCGGTCACAGCCGAAAAGCACAAGCGCATCGTCAGCTTCGCTCAAGCGATCGCCGACCATGAGATTGAGCTTTTGCCCGGTGTGTCCGCCACGATCGCCGACATCGCGACTCGGCATCGCTGCATCCTCGTCACCAAGGGCGATGATGTCGAGCAGCGCGACAAGCTTCGTCGCTCAGGCCTTGCTCCGCACTTCGCTGCGGTCGAAGTGCTGCACGAGAAGGACGACAAGGCTTATCGTGGGCTCGCCCACAACCACGAGTGCGATCTGGACCGTACCTGGATGATCGGCAACAGCCCGAAGTCGGACATCAACCCTGCGCTCGGCGCCGGCCTGCACGCCATCTTTATTCCACACGGCTTCACCTGGGTGCTGGAGCACGAGGTCGTCAATCAGCCACCGCGCGGGCGGCATCTGTTGGAGCTAGCGAAGTTCGCCGATCTGACAATCCACTTCTAGGAACTTGTTGAAATTGGTTTG
>JANYLK010000221.1 GCA_025357875.1 Granulicella sp. | reverse complement strand
GTGAATTTGGCGGCGGGGGCGAAGGTCAGGTTGAAGAGGTCGTGGAAGACGAGGATCTGACCGTCGCAGTCGGGGCCGGCACCGATGCCGATGGTGGGGATGCCGGACTGCGCGGTGATGGTGGCGGCGAGTTCGCGGGGTATGCCTTCGAGGACGATGGCGATGGCGCCGGCGTCTTCAAGGGCACGGGCATCGGCGGAGAGGCGGTCCATCGCGGCGAGGGATTTCCCCTGAACGCGGTAGCCCCCCATGCTATGGACGGATTGCGGAGTGAGACCGATGTGACCGACTACGGGAACTTCGGCGTCGGTGAGGCGTTTGACCAGACCGGCGCGGACGCTGCCGCCTTCTATCTTGACGGCCTGGGCGCCGGCTTCCTTGATGAAGCGGATGGCATTGCGGGTGGCGTCGCGCGGGGACGAGTGGTAGGAGCCAAACGGCATGTCGGCGACTAGGAAGGAGCGGCGCAGGCCTCGGGCGACGGCGCGGGTATGGTGCAGCATTTCGTCGAGGGTTACAGGGAGAGTGTTTTCGTAGCCGAGGACGACCATGCCGAGCGAGTCGCCGACGAGGACCATGTCGATGCCGGCTTCGTCGACCAAGCGCGCGGTGGGATAGTCGTATGCAGTGAGGGCCGTAATGGGTAGGCCTGCTCGCTTTTTATCGAGCAGTGAGTCTGACGTGAGACGGGGCGCGGGGGGGTTCGATGCGGACGGCAGCGCTTCGCGGGCGCGAAGTTGGGTGATGCTCATAATGTTCTCCAGTGCCACTCCGCGAAAAATCTTACGGATGCAGCCCGAAACAGCCTCAGTATACCCGCGAGGAGGCATGAGCGGTGATAGGATTCGAGGAAGTGCTGGATAAAGAAACGGATCTGCAAACGTAAAAGTCTGTTGAAATTTGCCACAGGGCAACGTGCTTTCTATAATCAGCGTCATATGCATCGCAACTGCGCATGCGGCGAAGTTAGTCCATAGAGAAGTGCGGAGTTGAGCAATACCTTATCACCGGGACTCCCGGTAGCGTGGCCGATATCTACTACAAAAAAATGACTGAGGAGTCTTGAATGAAGAAGGTTGTCCTAGCGTCTTTTCTGGCGTGCGCGGTAATTGCATTGGGTGTGCCTTCCGTTTTTGCGCAGGACCCCGCTACCGGAGCTGGTGCGCAGGCTGCTCCTGCTGCAGGCGGGCAGGTGCAGATGCCGGCTGCGGAGTACGCGGTCTATAACAATGCAATGACGCAGACCACGCCTCAAGCGAAGGCTTCTGGTCTGGAGGCGTATCTGACTCAGTTTCCGCAGTCGGCCGTGAAGGCGACTGTGCTGGAGACATTGATGGCGGTATGCAGTGCGTTTGACGCCGCGAAGACACAAGATGCTGCGGACCGGCTCTTGCAGATTGATCCCACCAACGTAAAGGCGCTATACGCTGAGACGGCGCTACGCAGCGCCGCCGCGGGAGCTCTGACTGATCCTGCGGCGAAGCAGGCCGCGCTGGATACTGCGGCCAGCTACGCGCAGAAGGGGTTGGCTGCGCCCAAACCAGCAGGCTTGTCCGATGACGACTTTACAAAGCTGAAGGCTGTTCAGTATCCAACTTTCTACAGCGCGATTGGATATGATGCACTGCTGAAGAAGGATTCCGCCGGGGCGATTGATGCATATAAGAAGGAGTTGGCCATGGTTCCGGCCGATGCAACCAAGACTCCCGGAGCAGTTCTGCAGGACATTTTTTATCTAGGTGAGGCGTACTACCAGTCGACGCCGCCGGATTATTTGAGCTGCACGTTTTATACCAGCCGCGCCGTTGCGTATGCACCCGAACAGTACAAGACGGTGTTTTCGCCGATGGCGAAGTACTGCTACAAGAAGTACCACGGTGCGGAGGACGGATATGAGGCGGTAACGGCGTCGGCGACGGCGAATTTGAATCCGCCCGCTGACTTCGCGACGTCAGTGAAGCCCGCTCCCACCCCCGCAGAGAGAATCCACACCATCATCAGCACTACATCTGATCTTGCTACCCTCGCCATTGACGATAAGGAGACCATCTTCCAGAACGGCTCTCCTGAAGATGCGGCCAAGGTTTGGGACACCATCAAGGGAAAGTCGGTTCAGATTCCGGACGCTTTGGTCATCGAGTCTTCGCCTACGGCACTGAAGGTGGCGGTCTCCTCCGACGCGGTACAGTCGAAGACTGCAGACTTCACTTTCAATCTGGCTCCTGTCGAAGATTCGAAGCTTCCTCCGGCTGCCGCGAAGAAGAAGGCTGATCAGATGGCAGCGGCTACCGCCGTCGGCTCGAAGGTGACGCTTACTGGCACCTATGATTCCTTCACCCCCACACCACTCATGATCACAATGAAGGATGGCGAGGTGGTTCTGAAGGGTGCTGCGAGGGGCGCTACCAAACCTGCTGCGAAGCCTGCGGGTGGAGCGCATCATGCCGCAGCCAGAAGAAGGTAACGGTTCCATGAGCAAAGCGGAGGCCCGGCCCCAGCGCCGGGCCTTTGTGCGTGTGGCGGACTACACCGATATAGCGTGTGCCCCGGCGGAGGCACGGGATGTGTAAATTTCCGCGGTGATGCCGGTGGCGTTGAGATATCCGACATGCATAGCTTTGGTAAATGCGGCGGCGTGGTCGGCAGCGACGAGGTTGACAGTGCAGCCTCCGAAGCCTCCGCCGGTGAGGCGCGCACCGTAGCAGCCGGTTTGCTTGTTGGCGAGGTTGACGAGGATGTCGATCTCAGGGCAGGAGGCCTCGAAGTCGTCGCGGAAGCTGAGGTGAGCCTGGTGCATGAGTTCGCCGAAGCGGGTGAGGTCTTTGCTCTGGAAGGCAAGCACGGCGGCGAGAACGCGGTCGTCTTCGGTGATGACGTGGCGGCAGCGGCGAAGGGACTGCTCGGACATCTCCGAACCCCAGCGGGCCAGGTCGTCTAGCGTGGCATCGCGGAGGGCGACGATCTCGGGGCGATGTTGCTGGAGGATGTGAAGGCCTGCCTCTATCTCTGCGCGGCGCGTATTGTAGCCACCGCCGTCTGCGAGTGTGTGCTTGACCATGGAGTTGCAGATGACGATCCGGACATCAGGCGGGATTGGCGCGAGGGTGTAGGTGAGGAAGCGGGTGTCAATCATGACGGCGTTGTCCTGCTTGCCGCAGCAGATGACGAACTGGTCCATGATGCCGACGTTAGCTCCGACGAACGCGTTTTCCGCGCGTTGGCAGAGGAGGGCGATCTCGCTGAGAGGCATATCGATGCCGAGGGTACCGAGGACGGCGAATGCGGTGGCGACTTCGACGGACGCGGACGAACTGAGGCCCGCGCCGAGTGGAACGTTACCGACGATCGTTAGAGAGAAGCCGGCGGAGACGTCGATGCTTTTTTCGCGCAAGGCCCATAGGACGCCGGCGGGGTAGTCACTCCAGGACTTGGCGCGGACGGTGAGGAGTTCGCTGATAGGTTTGTCGATGTGCTCGTTGAAGTTGACGGAGTGAGCAAAGAAGTGGCCGTCCGTGCGTGGGGAGATGGCGATGAGGGTGGAGAAGTCAATGGCGGCAGGCATGACGAATCCGCCGGAGTAGTCGGTGTGTTCGCCGATGAGGTTGACGCGGCCGGGGGCGGCATAAAGCTTAGGCGCTGCGTTGAAGGTCTGCTTGTGGAGGGCGGCTAGTTCGGCGGGCGTTTGCATGGTCGGCTTTCCGGTCGCGCCCCAAGCAATTTTGTGGGGGATTTGTGTCGGGCTTTCAGCCCTTGGATTAATCATTGCGTTCGGACCCAGGCTTTTGGCCTAGGCTGGTATGTGTCGCGCCGTTGGCGCTGGTACGGCGTTCAGTCAGCGTAGTGCTTTAGTCAGCGTAGTGTTTGTCGGGGAGAGCGCGAAGGCGGGCGGCAGCTGTTTCTGGTGTGAGGTCGCGCTGGGGCATACCGAGCATCTCGAAGCCGACCATGAATTTTCGTATCTCGGCAGAGCGGAGGAGTGGCGGGTAGAAGTGCGCGTGGAAGTGCATGGAGTCGTGCGCCTGTCCGTGGGTGGGGCGTTGGTGGAAGCCCATGGTGTACGGAAAGCTGACCTCAAACAGGTTGTCGTAGCGAGTGGTCACGGCCTTGAGAATCGAGGCGAGCGCGGTGCGTTCCGGACGGGTGAGGTCGGTGAAGCTGCCGAGATGGCGACGCGGGAGGACGAGGGTTTCAAACGGCCAGGTGGCCCAGTAGGGGACGATGGCGACGAAGAGATCGTTCTCGACGACGATGCGGGCTTCGGGGTTGGCTAATTCGGTGGCAACGTAGTCGCAGAGCAGGCATTTGTGGTGCTCGTCGTGGTAAGCCTGCTGGGCGGCAAGTTCGCGGAGAGCCTCGTCGGGAATGTGCTCGGTGGCCCAGATCTGGCAGTGGGGATGCGGGTTTGAGGCACCCATCATAGCACCACGATTCTCGAAGATCTGGATGTGGTTGATCCAGGGCAGGTCGCCGAGAGATGAGGTTTCGTCGGCCCAGGCGTCGACTACGCGGGTGATGTCGGGGACGGCCATGCGGGCGAGGGTGAGCGAATGGTTCGGGTGGAAGCAGAGCACCCGACAGAGGCCACGCTCGGGCTCGGCGATCAAGAGTGGAGATGGGTTTGGAGACTCGTCCGATGGCTGGATGTCGGGGAGGAGCGCGGGGAAGTCGTTGTTGAAGGCGAAGACGCGGGTGTAGGCGGGATTGTGCGCGCCGCCGGAACGGGCGTTGGTGGGGCAGAGGTAGCAGGCCGGATCGTAGGCGACGGCGGGTGCGGCGGGCTGCTTGGTGGTCTCGCCCTGCCATGGCCGCTGCGTGCGCTGCGGCGAGACGAGGATCCATTGGCGGAGAAGGGGATTGTAGCGGCGGTGCGGGACGAGATCGAGTGGTCGGGGTGTGGCGGGCACGTGGAGGTCCTCTTCAGGGGAAACAGCAACATTTACAAGTGTAAGCGAGGCGGGGATCTGGCCGCTTCGTGCGCTCCTCACTCTTCTATCTTCCATGGCCATTTTGGGTTGTCCTCGTTGAGTACACCGCTCGAGGCTGGATCGGAAGAATCTACCCGGATACAGAGTGCCCGGCCTTCTAGCAGATCGTCTTCTAGCCGAAGTGTTGTGCCGGCCGGACGCTTTTTACTGAGGATTAAGCCTCTCAACTGTTCGGCATTGACCTCGTACTTGAATGTGAGCTGCAGACGCTCGCCAAATGTATCGTCAATCACGGCGCAGGTTGATACTGTTGCGTTCGCTTGATTCCAACGTCGAAACCTTTTGAGGCGTCGCTGCAACATCCACCACTTCCAAAGTGCTCTGATGAGGTCATCGAGAAACATATGTCCGCGATCGTACACGACCTACTAATGGCTATGTATTGCGAAAGGCGGGCGTGCGCTTTCGTTGAGGGGAATGTAAGCAGATCCTTCGGCTGCGCATTCCGCAATGGTGCTGCGGAATGCTTCGCTCAGGATGACACCTTTGTTGCGGTCAGTGCGCGGCTTCGGTCGGGCCGGATTCCGCTTCGATTGCGGCGTTCTTGAGGCTGACGTGGTTGAGGCGGGCGGAGAGGAGGCCAGCGGGGATGATGGAGAGGAAGGTGACGAAGAGGAGGAGTGCTCCGCAGGCGGTGGCGGCTTCGATGGGCGCTCCGTAGAAGGCGTTCATGGAAGCGGCCGTAGCGGCGATCTGGGTGAACCAACCGATGATGGGGAACTGCAGAAGCGAGGCGCCGATGCTGGCTCCCATGAGCAGCATGGTGCTGGAAAAGGTGATGGTGGCGAGCTGGGGAGTGTCGACGAAGGCGTGCAGGGTTTGCACGTAGGCGAATCCAATAAGGCCCCACATGGCGAGCGAGACGAGCGCGGCAATAACGAAGTCCTGCGCGGAGGAGATGGCATTGAGACCTTCGCGGAAGCTGCGAATTTTATCAGCTACGCTGTCGGCGAAGGTTTTCGACAAAGGGTGGATCATGGCGTGGGCGGTCGCTGCGACTACGCCTCCGGCGACGCGAATGATTACGGCGAAGATTGCGATGAGCGCGGTTCCTGCGAGCGAGTAGAGGCCGGTGCGGATGAAGATTTCGTGGTGGGGCAGATCGGATGGCGCGAAGAGGAGGGCGGAGGAGAAGATGATCGCTGCGGCTCCGAGGTCAAACATGCGTTCGATGGTGTAGACAGCGATCTGGGAACTGACGGGGAGCTGAACGCGCTTGGCGACGAGGGCGGGGCGGATGACGTCGGCGAGTCGTCCGAAGAGGGCTACGGCGGTGAAGCCGATGAACTGCGGTCCGACGAGGGTGAAAGGCGAGACTTTTTTAGTGGGCGAGAGGAAGACAGACCATCGCGCGGCGCGCAGAAAGTAGGTGGAGTAGATCAAGGCGACGGCGGCGGCGATGTGAATCCACGCGATACGGCGCAACTGCTGCAGGAAGATTCCCCAGTCGAAGTGAATGCGGCCGCGGTTGACGAAGATGATGAGCGCCAGGATAAGGAAGATTGCGATGACGAAGATGCCCTTGCGACTTTTCATTGGGCTGGTCTCCTATGCGCGATGTGGCATATCTAGTTTACGGCGACCATGCTTGCGCTTGCGGCGGGGTGGTTTATGAATGTGCTTTGCTTGCGGCGATTAAATTCGTGAACTACGCGGGCGACATAGGCACGGGTTTCAGCGTAGGGAGGGATGCCGTGGTAGCGATCGACCGCCGCAGGGCCAGCGTTGTAGGCAGCGACAGCAAGCTGGATGTCGTCGTGGTATCGAGTGAGGAGCTGGTCGAGATAGGTGGTGCCGCCGGAGATGTTTTCTTCGGGCGCGAAGCTGTTGTGGACGTTCAAGATGGACGCGGTGGATGGCATCAACTGCATGAGCCCCCGGGCTCCGGCGTGGGAGACGGCACGAGCATTGCCGTTGCTTTCCGCGTGGACGATGGAGGCAAGCAGATCGGCGTCAATATTGTGGATGGCACCGGCGCGATCAAGCATCTGGCGCATTACCGCAGGCGTAAACGGGGTGGGGCTACTAGAAGCAGATCCCTCCGCTGCGCTGCGGGATGACAAAAGAGCTTTGCTGCGGGATGACAAAAGAGGAGCGCTGCGGGATGACAAAAGAGAGGCGCTGCTGGATGACAACGAAGGAGAGGACGGCTTTGGAGAATCGGGAACTATATCGACGCGCAGGACGGAGTTGGCGGGGATCTCCATGTAACTTGCTTCTTCCGGCGAGGCTTGGGCAGAGGAGCCGGCTCGCGCGCTCGGGATGAGGTAGAGGCGAACGCGGTCGCCTGCCGGTTCTTGACGGAGGCAGTCAATCTCAGAGCCATTACGCAGGGTAACGTGCTCAGCTGCTTTGGCCTGCGGGCATAACCCTGCAACGACTGCGAGGGCGGTCAGGACGAAAGGGAAGCGGAGGAGAAGTAGCGATCTCATCACTGGTTCACCACTATCTTACGACGGCGACGTGCCGACTGGATGGCTCGATGCTGACACATTCGTTCGCAAGCAGCTCCTCAGTTGTATCGCGTCGGAAAGTTGGGCGCGGACAGACTCCTTGCGGCATCGCTTACTGAGCTTTGCCGACCATCAGGATGGTGAATGAGCCGGGCACCGTCACCCCCTGCGGAGGCGATCCGCCCGGTGCCGCATTCGCTGCTGGCGCAGGTGCTAGTCCGCGCTCCTGCGACATGGTGAACAGGTGGCCGGTCTTGCTGTCGAAGGTGACGGTGCGGGCGCCGTTCATCGTCTGCAGGTTTTGCTCTACTTCGAAGCTGATCGGACTCTTCTCTTTCACGATAGTCATCGTACCGTTTCCGTGGGTGCTGAAGGCCTCCATGGTTGCCGGGTTGAATACTGCTCCGTCGGACCCACCGGCCAGCGGGAGGGTGGCGAGGATTTTGCCGTCCTTCGCGCTCATGACGACCATCATCGGCTGCTGCGTGGGCGGCGTGCCAGATCGACCACATGCGGCAAAGAGGACCTGGTTTTTGACATCAATCGCAAGGCCGTTGCAGCCGCCTTTATCCACGAATGAGTAGTGCGCAACCGCTTTCATGGTCTTCACGTCGACCGCGGTCACGCTACCGACTGCGTCCTGCATAACGACGTAGAGCATGCCTTTGCCGTCACCGACTCCCTGTTCCGGCGTGCCGCCCAGATCGATGGTACCGAGCACGGTGCCGTCCTTGGCGTCGATCACGGTTGCGTCCTTGGTCGGATGGCTAAAGACATAAACGTGCTCGTTGAACGGGTCGAGGTAGATGCCGTCCGGCCGCGCCGCGCCGACATCGATGCTCTTGATCAACGTCAGCGTCCTGGTGTCGAACATCGAAATCTTCGGATGATCGCTGGTAAAGCCATGACCCGTCTTCGCATCGACTGCGGCGCCATTGCCACCGACGCCGGATATTTGGCCGAGTGGCTTCAGCGTGTCCATGTCAAAAATAGTCAGGCGCGCAGGAATCGTCGCTACTTCGGGCGCAGTGTCAGTAGCTGGGATCGCACGTGTGGCACCGCGAGGAATGTAGAGCCGGCGTTGTTCTGCGTTGGCATAGATATAGTCCCAGCCACCCTCGCCGCCGACCCGTGCGGTTTTCAGGACCTTGTATGGCCCATCCTGATTTGGGGTGAGCTGAGCAATGGGCTGAGCCAGAGCAAGCGGGGCGCAGACGGTCAAAGTTGCTGCGACAAGAGCAAGAACAGGACGCATAAGGGGATCTCCACGGAGCAGTATAGTCCGTGGTTGGAACGTGGCGCTGTGCAGCGGCTCAGGAGTTTGAGCTGCTCGCAACTAAAGCGAGTTGAGGAAGGCGATTAGGTCGTGCTTCTGCTGATGACTCAGGTTCATTTGAAAGCGTAGGTTGTAGAAGTCGACCAGCTGTTTTAGATTTGCTGCGGAGCCATTGTGGAAGTAGGGCGCACGTCCTGCTAGGCCGCGGAGAATGAGCCCTTTACCACGGCCCACATCTATACACTGTCCGGTCACAAGTCCCTTTCCGGGGTCAGAGGTATAGAAGACCAGCGTGTGCGCTGGATTCTGAGGGTCAGGGCATCCACGAATCTCGTACACGGGCATATCCGGCGGTGTTAGCTGCTGCAGGCCAGCGATGATGTTTGGATTTGTCTCCATCACCGACTGGCGGCTGGTCGCGATGTCGAGCGGCAGCGGTAGAGTGTGATTGCCTACATTTGGGGAGTCGTGGCAGGTCGTACAGGTGCCTGCGATTGAGTCGGGGCTATTTAGACTGGGATTATCATTCAGCCCTCGCACATCAGTGATGGTCGCGACTGCGGTATTGAAGACAATTTCGCCCGCAGCTATCTCTCTTTTCTCTTTGTCTTGGGAGTCAGCCCAGGCGGTGTAAAGGGTGATAGCGGCAGGGTTGAAAGGCCTGCCAGATGGGTCATGTCCCAAGGAGTCATTCTCGCCGGGATGATTTGGTTGCGTCGAGAGCGCCATTGGGCCGCCTGTCGCTCCATCACTGTAGAGATGACCCACGCCGTTGCTACGAATTTGTGCCGTGGTTAATCCCATTTCGAAATTGACGATGTCAGCAAGCTGCGCCGGCGTGGGCACTGCACCCTGCGCATGGATCTGGACCGCAGAAATTGCCTGATGGGTGAGGTCCGAATTGAGATTCGCCGGGAGGGTCTTCTCATTCGTGAGAGGAGAGATAGTTTCGCGGCCGTCGAACATTATCGCGCTGAGATAGCGGAGGTTGGTCGTTGGCAGAGGGCGCCGGTAGACCGAGATGATCTGCTGGTTGGTAGTCGGGTCGTATCGGATTGCGCAGCCATAGGGATCATGCGAGGCTACGATCGTAAATTGTGGATTTAGTGGTAGCGTAACGGCGACGCGGATAAGTCCTCGACTGAGAAGAAGGCTATGAGCATCCCGGTCGCGCGGGTCCGCGCCGGGGCAGTTTGCCCCGTCGACCGAGGCGAATAAAGGATCTGCGCCACGCGTGCGCTCGTAGAGTTCCTGTACATGATCTGGACTGATACTAAACGCCTCGTCCGCCTGGTGGCAGGTTTCACAGGTTCGTCCGTTCGTGCCCAGACTTTGGAAGAAAGCGGAATTCCGATTGATATCACCGCCCGTGTTGAATGTTGCGATCGCGCCTGTCGGATCGAAGAAATGTCTGAGGTTCGGGATGGAAGCGGTCACTGCTGCAATCGCGGTCAGAGATGCACACGCACAAATAAGCACAACGCTACGGCTACTCCAAGTGTGTTTCATCGGCCCTCTTCTCTTTGTGATAGCCGTGATAAAACCATTCACCCCCAGCTTCGGCAATGCACTCGAGGTGATTCGTAGGTGAAAGGTTGGTGATTGGCCAAGTTCTTGATTTATTGGAGTAGAATTCAGCACACGTGGGGCGGTTTGAGCCCCAAAAAGGAACTCTGCGTATGCGGTTCGGCCCCTACGAGCTGGACAGTGCAGGCCACGAACTTCGCAAGAATGGCCTTCGACTGAAGATTAGCGGGCAACCGCTACAAGTCCTCGGCTTACTCCTGGAGAGACCGGGAATAGCCGTGACGCGCAAAGAGTTTTTCGAACGGCTCTGGGCAGCAGATACCTTTGTCGATTTCGACCACAGTCTCAACACTGCGATTAAGAGACTTCGGAACGCGTTGGATGATGATCCCGAGCACCCGAAGTACGTCGAGACCATTCCCAAGTATGGGTATCGGTTCGTCGGCGTAGTTCTGCAGGACATTGCAAAAGTTGAGACGTTGCAGCCTCTTGCTGTGGATCCTCCGAAGACGGGGCTGCACACCAAATCCGTGGAGGGCGAACCCATGGTTGTAGCGCCAGTGGAGTTCCGCCCACGAGTATTCGCAATTACGCAGGCGCAAGAGCACATCGAGGCAAAAAGTCTGCCACACTCCCAAGCATCCTTAACCATTGCGAGTCTCAATGCTGTGCCGCTTTCCAGAAAGTTGAGGTGGGCGGCACTTGCGGGGATTGCAGCGTTTCTTGCAGTGGGAGGCGGTTACATTTCCCGTCGGGGTTTGCCGGTTCAGGCAGCTCTTACCCAGAAAGATTCGGTGCTACTGGGCGACTTCCAGAACACAACGGGGGAGCCGGTATTCGATGGCGCGCTGAAGAACGGATTGGAAATTGAACTAGGCCAGTCACCATTTCTCAACATTGTTTCTCGTGATAGAAATCGTGAGGTTCTTCGGCTGATGGGTCGCTCTGCTGAAGAACCGATCAGCCAGGATCTCGCTCGTGAAGTCTGCCTGCGCGCAGGTGCGAAGGCCGTCATCGGAGGCTCGGTCGCGCACGTCGGCAACGGTTATATTGTGGCCCTGGAAGCTCAAAACTGCGGAGATGGGAGCACTCTCAGTCACGAGCAAGTCGAGGTAGCAAGCAAAGAGGATGTTCTCCGCGTACTGGGACAGATCTCCGGTCGGCTGAGGAAACAGCTAGGCGAATCCGTCACCTCTATCAAGGCGTTCAATCTCCCGTTGGACGAGGTCACGACGGTCTCTTTAGAAGCCCTGAAGGCATATTCCGTCGGGGTCGACCAGCTTACGCGGGGAGAGGAAAGCAAAGCGATCCTACTCTTCGAACATGCTGCTGAACTCGATCCGAACTTTGCCATGGCGTATACCCAACTTGGCATCGAATACAACAATCTTGGAGAGTCAGAAAAGGCTGCCGGGTACTTGAGAAAGGCCTTTTCACTCCGCGATCATCTGAGTGAGCGCGAAAAGCTCTTCCTTACGATTCGCTATGACATGGTGGTTGTGGGGGACACCGAGAAGGCTACCCAAACAGCGGAGATGTGGACGCAGATCTACCCTCGGGACTGGCATCCATTTAACACTTTGTCTGCGCGATATCAAGTGAGCGGAGAGTATGGAAAGGCTGCTGTAGCCGCAGAGGAAGCTATGCGGTTGCAGCCAGACCACTATCTTCCCTACGCCAATCTGGCCCGCTCCTACCTTGCGCTTGGTCGCTTCGAAGACGCCAGACGGGTTGCGGAGATTGCCCAGACAAAACATAGAGACAGTCTCGATACCCATGAGGTGCTCTTCGATCTCGCTTTTCTCCGCCGCGATACGCCCGGCATGCTGCGCGAACATTTATGGGGAGTGTCATCTCCGCGGCCCAACGACATGCTATCTACGGAGGGCTTTGCGCAGGCGGCGTCCGGTCATCTGAAGTCCGCCCTCGCTATCTTTCGGCTTTCTTGGGAGGCAGATAATCGCAGCGGAAATAGGGAGGATGAGGCTTATTCAATGGCGGGCGTAGCCGTCCTTCAGGCTGACTTCGGAAAACTTCGTAGCGCGCAGTCGCAAGCTGAACAGGCACTGAAACTTGGATATGGGATCGACACCGAGGAGACCGCCGCTCAGGCGCTGGCTCTCTCCGGTGAGGGTGCGCATGCGCGCGTTGTTGCCAACGATTTGAGCCGTCGTTTTCCGCTCCATGTCCCATTCAGGCTGGCTTCACTTCCAACCGTCTTCGGAAGCATAGAAGTCAAATCTGGTCGTCCCGCACGTGCCATTCAACTGCTTGCAGATGCTGTTCCATACGATTTTTGCGAATTTGTTAGTCTGGGGCCGGTCTATATCCGAGGACTCGCCTTTCTCAAGCTTGGCGAGGGACGCGAAGCCGCAGCGGAGTTTCAGAAGATCATCGACCATCCGGGAGTTGACGTAACCTCTCCCCGCCACGCACTGGCTTATCTTGGACTTGCACGGGCACTCGCGCTGTCGGGAGATCGTTTCGAGTCTCGGACCGCCTATCAACAATTCCTAACGCTGTGGGCTGATGCTGATCCGGATATTCCCGAGTTGCAAAGTGCCAAGTTAGAGTACGCCAAGATTGCATCACCTTAGCTCTCAAGACTGCGCATTTAGTGCATGCGCACTTGCTTCGCGGCGAGCTGGTCGGAAGCCCAATCGAAGCGCAAGTGAAGTTCTTTGAGCGCAAGGATCTAGTTCGCAGTTGAACGAATTTAGGCCGACAAATAATTGAATTATCGGAGGGTGCAGCAAAGGCCGTATTCGATGGTTTCAAGGGGCCGAAAATGGCGTCACTCGACGTCTGTGAAAAGATTCAGTGCCGATTTGCTGTGGACTACTCTTGTTCGGAGGTCTCGTAACAGGCGCGGCCCTGATTGCATAGAGACTTGTGAACGTAGTGTTCATCGGGGCCCGCTTTACCCATCGTTTTCAAGCACCAAAAAGTGGTCGTCGCGCCCATCGTGCTTTCGAGATGCTCGAGGTCTTCGCCGAACGCCCCATAAGCGGATTTGCTGCGCAGGCAGTTACACCGCATCGATGTTGTAAGCTCGCTCATGCCAAACCTCCTACCGCACTTGGATCGCGCTTCAACTGCCCGGCGGCAAGCAGGATGGTGCGGTAAATCACCGTTTGAAAGAGTTGCACCTTGTAACCGTTCTGCGCCAGTGGAGTTGCATCGGAGACCGCGGCCTTTCCAGCGGCCCGCGCGGTTGCTTCGTCGATCCTCTTGCCTGTGAGCAAAACTTCCGCAGCCTTCGCACGCAAAGGAGTAGGCGCGGCCACTCCCAGCACAATCGACGCGCTGTGGCAGTGGTCGCCGTCCATCACCAACACGACGCCGGCATCGGCCAGAGGCCAGTCGAAGCTCTCCTTTTCACCGTACTTCTGATAGGCGGAGCGTGTACCTTTTGCGGGCGACGGGACGAAGATGCTGGTGATGAGTTCATCCTCTTTCACAATCGTCTCGTTCTCGATGGACTCTTCCGGGGTTACGTAGAACTTGTTGAGCGCCACGGTCCGGGTACCCTTCTTGGAGGCGAGTTCGACGTGGGCTTCCATTGCGAGCAGCGGAACCGCAGTTGAGGAGGGATGCACCATCGCGCAGATTTGATTGCCCATGATGGCGTGGTACTGGTTCTGCCCCTGCTGCGCAAAACACTCGCTGCCGCCTTTGCGAAGACAGGGAAATTCAGCAGAGCGAAAGTACCAGCAGCGCTGACGCTGCATGAGGTTACCGCCTACGGTCGCCATGTTGCGAATCTGCGGAGTGGCGGCATGCCCGGCAGCGTCGGAGAGGGCGGTGTACTTTTGCTGGATGTCGGGGTGTGCCGCAAGTTCGGCCAACGTCGTAAGCGGGCCAATGGTAAGACCTTGCTGCGAAACGACAATTCCATGTAAGCCTTTTATCTGTCGAATGTTGACAAGTGTAGAAGGCGCAATGATGCCATCCTTCATTAGATCGAGAAGGTCAATGCCGCCCGCTTTTACCATCGCGCCATGGTTCATCTGATCGAGCGCGTCGTGTACGGAGGTGCAGTCAACGAATGAAAAGCGGTTCATACATGCGTCTCCCGATCGGCTTTACCCAATGCTGTCAATACGTGTTGCGGAGTCATCGGCAGGCTTCTCATACGTACGCCAGTGGCATTATAGAAGGCGTTTGCGATGGCGGCCGCAAGCGCGATAACGCCGGCCGATTCTCCAATGCCCGCGGCATCGGTTGAACTCTGCGCGATGTAGTTCTCGATGAGGACAACCTCGATCTCAGGGATTTCGCGCGCACCGATGATCTTGTAGCTCTCGAGATTTGCGTTCAGCATGGAGCCTTTGCCCGGATCCATGATGCGCTGCTCGAAGAGCGCATACGAGATTCCCTGCAGAATACCGCCGTTGATCTGGCTGACGACGCCGAGCGGATTCATGGGACGACCGCAATCGTGGACGCCAAAGACGCGCTCGACATGAACGCGGCCAGTCTCTGTGTCGACGGCTAGCTCGACGTAATCGACGCCTCCATAGGTGAGCCGATCCTTGGTGTATTCGGCTACGCGAGTGGCTCGGGCTGAGATCTCGTCGGTCGGCATCTTTGCCGCGGCCTGCCGCAGCGTGTAGGAGCGGGATTTGTCGGATGCGACTACAAGGCGCCCGTCCAACAGCACAAGTTGTTCGGCCGGGACGCCTAAACCTGGCGCGATCGCAGCCAGAAACTGCTGCTTTGCCTGATGAGCCGCGTTGCGTGCTGCCGGCGTGATGGATCCCATCGTGATGCTTCCGCCGGAATCCGGGCCGATGGGGTAACGCGTGTCTCCAATACGAATGACGACGTCCTGTGGCGGAATGCCGAACTCTTCCGCTACCACCTGAGCGAGCACGGTTTTGGTTCCTGTGCCAAGGTCCTGCACCGCGGACATGAGTTCGACCGAACCGTCCTTTGAAATTCGCACCTCGCACGAGGAGTTCATATTTACGAAGCGGTACCAAACGGATTGCGAGATGCCGATGCCGCGCTTGATGGGGCCGTTGTCCGCACCGGGGGGACGTCGGTTGCGCCAATTCGTTTTCTCCAGAATGATCTGGCGCTCCACCTTTCGCGCGGGACTGTCATCGATTTTTTCACGGTATGCAAGGGGGTCGATCTTGAGCTTCTCGGCCAATTCGTCGATTGCCTGCTCGAGCGCGAAGCAGCCTTGCGGGTGACCGGGAGCGCGCATGGCTGCTCCAGGGCCGGCGTTGACGAATACGTCATACTCTTCAGTCAACAGATTGGGGCACTTGTACATGTTGGTTGCCGGACCAGCCGTTCCCGCGCCAGTGCCTACGCCTGCTGTCCCATAGCTCGTGAGTTGGATGGCCGTCAAAGTGCCATCGCTCTTCGCCCCTATCTTCAGTTTCTGGTGAGAATCGGGGCGATTGGAAACGATATGCTCTTGCCGGCGGTCAAGCATCAGGCGGACCGGCGCATTCGCCTTGCGGGAGAGCGAAGCTGCGACAACGCCTTCGTTGCCTGCTCCAAACTTTGCGCCAAAGCCGCCACCCATGTACTCGGTGATGACGCGAACTTTCGTCTTTGGCAACTTGAAGTAGGCGGCAAATTCATCGCGCACGCTCGAGGTGCCCTGCGTCGATGCGTATACCGTTAACTCATCGGGCTTCCAGTCCGCTACTACACCGTGTGTTTCGAGGGCAGAGTGAGTCTGGATCTGGGTAAAGTATTCTCCCTCGACCACAACGTCAGCCTCGGCGAATCCCTTGGAAACATCGCCAATTTTCTTTTTTGAAGGGCCGTGCACGTTGCCTACTTGCGGCACATTCGCGGGTCCCCCGCCACCGCCGGCGGTACCCGCCTGATCGGCGGGGCCAGGATAGACGAGTGGAGCGTCCGATGCCCTTGCCGCATCGCGATGTACGACGAATGGCATCGGATCGTAGGTCACTTTGATCAGGGCGGCTGCGTCGTTCGCGGCTGCCTGTGATGTTGCAGCCACCGCCGCGACTGGCTGCCCGAAATAGCGGACGATTGGGTATGTCGAGGGCGCTTCCTTTGCCGGATCGCGCAGTTCGGCATTGCCAAGGACATGTTGGATCACATGTACCGCGCGGACTCCGGGGGACCGTTCGGCGGCGCTGACGTCGACAGCGATCACACGTGCGTGGGGAACTGTCGCGCCTACCATGTACGCGTAGAGCATTCCCGGGAGGTGGATATCGGCGGTGTACTTGCCGGCACCGGTCACCTTTGCGGCGCCGTCGTACCTCGGGGTCGGCTTGCCAATGTATTTCAGGTCGGCATTTGCCGGCATTGGCGGTGGTTCATTCAAGGGAACCTGCCGAGCGACCTGAGTGACACCAAGTTGAGGAATGCCGAAGAGGAAGTTGTCGGTACGCGTAGCTTGCGGGGTGGATGCGGCCGAATCTTTCTTCTCCGCGGCGCGCACTGGCGCAGACTCTCCCTTTACGCCTTCCTGCCTGGATTTTGCCTGTTGAGGGTCAAGAACTTCGCTTTCCATATCAAGCCCCCTTTTCTCTGTTGGCCGAGATGATCGGGTTTACTAATTTGCGCCCTTGCGCCACTTCCAGCGTTGCGGCGAAAACCTTCGGATAGGTGCCGCAACGGCAGAGATTGCCACTGACTGCATGTTTGACATCGTCAAGAGTCGGGCTGGGGTTGCGATCGAGTAACGCGACGCAACTCATGACCATGCCTGGAGTGCAGAAGCCGCATTGCATCGCGTCGTGCTTGACGAAAGCGGCCTGGACTGGATGAAGCTGACTGCCAGTAGCAATCCCCTCGATGGTCGTGATGTTGCGCGAACCAACATCGATGGCCAAGGTCATGCAGGACAGTGTGGGGAGTTTGTCTAGCCAAATAGTGCAGGCCGAACACGAACCTCGGTCACAGACGACCTTTGTACCGGTGAGACCAAGAGAGTCTCGGAGGGCCTCAGCGAGCGTCAAGCGCGGCTCGACTGTGAGCGAATGAGCAATCCCATTCACATGGAGCACGATGGGAACCAACCCAGGCCCTGAAGTTCGAGGGCCGCGGGATGCCTCGTTCGCCTCCTTGGCGACCGCATGCACAGACTCAACCAGAGTGCTGGCAGCAGTCACACTGGCGGCCTTCAGGAATCCCCGGCGCGAGATCGATGGCTTTTGCGGATCGGACAAGCTAACACCCCTTTTGGCCGTTCAACTTGCTACGAGGAGCATACAACATTCTTTGCGAATGGTAATCAGGCCCACGCTAGCTGCCACATGCGCGAGGACGCTATCTTTCAAGCGACTCCGAAGTACCCGAAACGCCCGGGGTTTCGCATCCGCCTACTACGATTCCACGTCCTGATGCTTTTTAGCTGCGTGGCTATTCGCAACAATACTCTCAACGCGCATTGCGCCAAGCCGATTAGCGTTAGGGTGAAGTTGTCCGCATTGCTGGGGCTGCCTACGCTCCGCTATAGTTTCCCTACATGCCTAACCCGAAAAGCTCCATACTTTGGCTGCTTGCAGTAGCGATCGTCCCTACGAATTTCCTTGTTGCGCAGGGGAGCTCAAAACCTTCACTGGGCATCTTCAAAAGCACGGCAGACATTGGTAATACCCGGAAGGGTGCAGCAAATTTCTCAGCCAGAGCCGGAAGTTATCGAGTAACTGGCGGAGGAGCCGATCTCTGGGGTAAGGAAGACGACTTTCGCTTCCTTTGGCTGCCGCTCGCCGGAGACGCGGTGCTTGAAGCCGACGTCACGTTTCCAGCGGACGAAGTCGTGCCTAAAGAGAAGGCCATGCTGATCTTTCGGCAGTCGGTCAGCCCCGCTGCCGCCTACGCCGATCTCGCCATCCACGGCGATGGACACATCGCGCTCCAATTCAGAAAGGATGAAGGAGGCCAGACCGAGGACCTGACGGCGCCTCAGGGCGGCTCGAAGCATCTTCGCCTCGAGCGCCAAGGTGATCACTTTACTGCATCCCTGGGGAACAGCAGCTCGGAGATGACGCCAATCCTCTCAACCGATGTGGCGCTACATGGATCGGTGCTTGTCGGGCTGGGGGTTTGCGCCCACGATGCCAGCGGTTTGAGCACGGTCGTCTTCTCAAACCTTAGAATTATCATTCCGAAGAAAAAGTAGAGACAGAAGCGCCCGTCAAAATATGTAGAGTTTCGACAGGACTCCTGCGCCGCCGTGACAATATTTTAGCCCTTTTGGAACACCGCCAGTGCTCTGATACTCGCTGTTTCTATCCCAGAAGGCTAGCCAAAATGGTGGATGCATCCCGATAAAAACAATAGAACGAAAACGCTCGATAGCACTGTTCCACAACCTATGGATTGTGAAACAGCGCTCAAGCATTATGGCTAACTTGACGCAGCAGCAAATCAAATGGGCTCAACTCTTACCTGTGCGGTGCGATGTGAATGAATCCGAGCTTCCGCGCTGCAACTTTGCTTACATCCATCAGGCGGCTCTTGTCTGCGTAGCGATCAGTAATTCGTAGTTGACGCTGCGGTTGTTCTTGAGATTAGTGACCCGGATCTTTGTCCCTAGGGAAAGTCCCCGTCCTTCTCACAACCCATGGGCTATAAAACAGCCTACGACCTTCCACAGATGGCGACAAGCTCGTCTCCGCTCAATCAAATTCAGAAAGATGTCTGCAAGTGCAGTGTCATGGGAACTTGATAAGCGATCTTCCGAACACCCCTAACACCACAAGGATTGCTTGTTCTTGCACGCCATTATCGGATCTAGTAACCATAACGAAAAACCGCAGCTCGATGTTCAGGAGCTGAAGCTATTGCGCCAACGCGGTCCAAAGCACGTTGCAATCACACTGATGTCGGGTCAGAAAGGACGCTCTGGCCGAACCATGGAAAACGTTGTTCCCTCCGGTCCGCGGGTGCGCGAACGAACCCAGATGGAGCCTCCGTGCTTTTCGATAATCTGCCTGGTGACCCATAGGCCCAGTCCATTTCCTGTCGAGTCTTTGGTTGTGAAAAATGGCTCAAATATCTTCGGCAGCGCCGCCGCGCTAGATACCTTGGCCATTATCGGCGATTAGTAATTAGAATGCGCTGGCTTCCATCCATGGGGTTTAGCGACTTGGAAGCCCGCAGCGTGACCCTGCCTCCTTTGCCAAGCGCATCCAGGCTGTTGAGCAATAAGTTCGAGATGACTTGCCGTAGCTCACCGAAGATTGCGGTGACTTGCAGTAGATCGTCGCACTGCTTTTCTACGACGACTTGCGTAGACACCATCTTCGCTTGCAGCAGGTCGATGACAGAATCGAGCAAGGTGGCAACGAGAAAAGTCGTCGACGCGGACGACTCACGATAGAAGCCAAGCGTCTGCTGGGTGATGTGGGCGATGCGTTTCAACTCCCCGTCAGCCGTCTCCAGATACTGACGGATGATCGAAGGAGCTCGCCTGCGGTTTGGGCAAGGAATAACAAGTTCATTACGGCAGCGAAAGCGTTGTTGATTTCATGCGTGAGCACAGCGGCCATACGTCCGGCAGAAGCCAGCTTCTCGCTGCCGACCAGCGCTGCTTCTGCCTTCTTTGCCAGGCTGATCGCGGCCTGAAGTTGCACGTTCAGCAGTTCCGCTGCTTCCCTCAACTCGTGCTGACGCACCAAGCCAAAAGTAACGCCTGATTCATGGCAACCGCATCATCATGAAACTGGGCTGCTTCGGTTACCTGGACCATAATGCCGAGGTGGCTATGGTTCGTCGCAAGCAACGGCCACATTGCGTATGACCAGTAGAGTGCATGGATACCAGTAAGCTCCTGTCCGGTATGGCTATCGACCAGCCCTGTCTTGGCGACCCGGTCAAGCAATAACAGGCATTCGTTTGTGCAGAGGCGACACCGGAGAAGGGCGTCCCGATCAATTCATCTTTCGATTTTTCCGTGAGCAGGCAAAAGGCCAAGTTGACGTAACGAATTGTGTGTAGGGGACCACCCAAACCAACCATGGGCATGGGCGAAGAGTCGGCCACGGCGCGGCAGAGGTTCGGCAGGTCCATTCCGTTCTCGCCATTTTCTACCAGTTTGGTTGCCATCTAAACTCTCTATCAAACCTTTCGGTTGAGTGACAGATATTCCGAGTGAGGGCCCGACAGCGGTCGTGGAATGCCGGTGATGAGGTCTACGTAGATCTTCAAGCGCGCCCCGATGACGATTCCCTAAGTAGTGATCTGATATTGCCGGATCTCCCGGCTGTGCGCACCCCTGCGCATTTTCACCACCATCATAATCTGGCTGAGCTCACCATCGATCTCAACATAACGCATCCGAATGATGTCGTCGGTAAGGAACGAGATGGAATAGCTGCTGAAGAGCACTCGGTGAAGGTCTCCGGCATCTTCAGGGTGCTCAGGATGGTGATACCGATAGCGGTCAGAGCGAGGATCATGCGATAGAGCGATTCGCGAAAGTCGGTGCGGAAGGCGGGTGCCAATGCCATCTCGAAGCCGGCCAGGGAATCGATCACCAAACGAGATGGCTTCCGGAATGCAGGTGTTCGATGAACGGCTCGGTTGTAAGTTCGTTGAGTTCTCACGGACTTCTTGTCCGACATCTGCCCGATTTTTCTAGTGCCGCGAATCTGGTTTGTCCGATTAGGTATACCTTAAACTCCCTCCGCCCTAACACTTGGCCCGTCAGGAAAGGGTCCCCGAAGAACCCATGTGCTCGATCTGTCGGCCGTGAGGTTTTCCATGCGTCGATTCCGTCGCTAACAATGGCAGCCAAGGGTTTGCCAAGCCAAAAAGCAGCGACCGTCCAACTGCCCAGGTTCTTAGCGCTTCAATCCGCTCTGTTCGTGCGGCTACAACTCACCGGAATCGCATCAGAGAGAAATGACGGCTGAATCGAGCATCGGGATGCAATTCCTGACATTTCTGGAGAGCGTCCCTGACCGGACCGAGCACATTCACATCCTGACTGACTCGGACGCTGACGGCTTGCCAGCCGCCACGATTTTGCTCAAGGCGCTCAGGCAAGCCGGGTACGTGAACACAACAGCCGAGGTAAGGTTGAAGTTTGAATCTGCTTGGTCTCCGACGGTTTTTAATCGCCTTACAACCACGGCCCCCGATGCTCTTATCATCGCGGATCTTGGTAGCCGTTCAGACCCGGTTCTCCTAAACGTTCCCACCCTCTTACTGGACCACCATCGTCCCTCTGGGACGCCACCTGGTGCCACTTTGATTACAGCATACCGAGAATCAAACTCCGAAAAGGCTACAAGCGACATACCGACCACCGGCCTCATGGCTTTCAAATGTGCCGAAGCTCTTCTTCCGCTGCAACACGATCAATTTCTTTGGCTCGCAGCCATCTCTCTTCTCTCAGATCTGGGCGATAAAGCGCCCTTCGTAGAACTCGGGATGGCCAAGAAAGAATACGGTTCTGCAGCTCTCCGGGACCTCACCTCTTTGCTGAACGCGCCTCGGCGCTCGGCACGGGGCGATGCATCGTCAGCCCTTGAGCTTCTGATGTTAAGCACGTCCCCTAAACAGATACTCACCAGCACAGACTCTCGTATCGTTGAGCTTCGAGATCAGCTGCTGTCAGACAAAGCAGAAGTAGCAGAAGCGCTTTCCTTGGCGCGCAAGTTGCCGCCACGTTTCTCGACAATCCTTCGAGACGAGCTTGGGGCAAATCTCGTAGCGATCCGCATGCATGAGCGAATACTGAAGCAACACCAGCAAAAGGGTGTAGCCAAAGATTGAGTGATTCTCTCCGAGACCGAGAACTGTCGATACACAACTGCAGTGGAGGACCGCCCGTCCGGAGCCACGCAAAGATCGTGATGCAAGCACAAAGCTCAAACCTCGGGACTTGGTTAAAACTGCCGGGAACGCGTCGGCAAACGAACATCTTCTAGAAGTTCAATGAAAGAAATAGTTGCAAAGAAGAGCCGATTTCCACCAGGCTGAGACTATGAAGCGACAAATGGAACGGCTGCACCGACTTCGACCGTGCTTAGGCTGCGCAGGCTGCGCGTTCTCCACTCGGCGTGATCTTCAGCATGCGGACAGCATCGCGACCTCATACATCTTGCTTCACGAAAAGTGTGTCGGGACCCAAAACGATCAAAGTACGTTGCTGCGTCTCAGAATGCGCCCGTTCATTTTCCGTTGCCGATGTCAAGACTTTGCAAGAAGTCAACCATATGTTTTCGGTCGTTAGGATTGACCAGGCAAAACGGGTGTGGCGCCGTCTACCCACGCTTTGTCCACAACCGGCTGCGCTCCGGGCACTAATAGCACCTGTGCGGCGGGACTTGCTCGCGATGGTTCTTCGACGGCGATCATTGTGGTTCAGGAAGCGCAACCCAATACGGTTCAACTGTCGGTCAATACTACTGGCGCGACGCTACTTCAGTACGACCCAGGTTTTCTAGGTAAGACGCCTACGGCGGGCCAAACTACATTGTCCGTCACCCCAATTGCGTACAACGGCTCGTATTACGCTCTCGCCCTGCTCCTGGCTCCACCGGATTCGAGTTCGGCTTTCAATAGTAATGTGAATTTGCAGGCTTCTGTCAATTCCGCGCCCACGTATGGCGGTTTGGTTCTAGACTACCCTATTGCCGTCCTGGTACACGGTATCTGGGGCAACAAGACGTCCCTTGACGACGGAACAAACACCAGCATCGGATTCAATCTGCGAGCCAACGGGTATCCGACAAATTGGGTTCAGGACGTCTGTTATTCGTCCTATGTCTACTGGTATGCGACCACGGATACCGTGCCATCCCAGGGCAATCAGTGCGAGCAAACGTCCGCAACAGCAATTGCAAATATCCTGAAGGATGTGTATACGACTTACAATACATATAATGTGGCTGGCGGGCGCGTTGACATGATCGCTCACAGCATGGGAGGGCTTGCCGCGCGCAATTATGCAGGTCTCCCGAACTATCAGAACGATCCAAGAAGCCGCAACCTTGGAGCTATCCACGACCTGATTACGATCGATACACCCATTCAAGGCTCAGGGCTTGCGAGTTATATGCTCCAGCTGGCGACGGCATATCCCATCCAGAACTCCTTTGGTACATTGTTATCGGCGGAACTCTTGTCGGCAGCACACTGCAATTACACTCAAACCGGCCAGGACTGCTTCAATTCAATGGGGCTGCCGCTTGCCGCTCCGGCCGTAGACCCTTCAACCGGACAGCCATTCTTTTACACGACGGGGGCCGCATTTTCACTCCAGCCGTATGTAATCAACCAGCAAACGTCGCCGGTCAAGCCTATCAACTCGACGTGGACCGCAATCTCAGCGTCATTTTCAGAGTCCGGGGTACAAACCTCGGCCCTAAGGTTTGTCCTTCAGAATCTCATTTACAACTTCTACAGTCCCAGCCAGACACCGCCTTCGTTGACCGACGAAATCAATGACCCAACTGGCACGAACGACGTTATTGTCGGAACCACGAGTCAGACTGTGGGTAATGGCGCCGTCACGCCAGATTTTGAGTCCCCGATTAGCGGAAACCTCGAACATACGATGACTCCGGGGAATCAAGGCTATCTACAGTACATCCCGTCGCTCGTTTTGTCGGACGCGGACGTCCTGCACTCGTCCGCTGTGAACAGCGCGATCCAGAACGCGTTGAAGCAATGATCCGTCTAGAATTAAATGATGGACTGGAGATTACATGATGATACGAACAAGGGCATTCAGACTTACAGTGAGTCTTCTCATCTGCTCAACGGGCGTGATATCCATGTCATGGTCGCAGTCGACGCAGGAACGCCACATGGTAGTCGGCAGGGTCCGGATTTCAGATGTGGCAGGTTCCCTGAAGCTCGCCGAGCCAAACCAGATTTCAATTCAATCTGGGGGACAGAGGGTTGCTTCCGTCGTGGCTAGTTGGTCATTTTACAATTCGAGCGGCTTCGTTGAACGCATGATGGACGTGGACGACAAAATCCTCCCGATCAGTTACGATTCCAGCGGTGGTGCATCCGTCAGTGTGACCCCCCTGAAGCTTGGCAAAGTGCAACTCATGCTGTTCGTCTCTTTCGCAGACGGGGGAGTGGAGCGAAAGACGATAGATCTTCAAGTTGGCCCATCGGGGCGACCGCCTGAAAGGCTTGTAATTACTCCGGGTGGTGGGGACAATAGAACAAATCATCCTGTCATTTCTCTCGACCTATCCGACGCGTATAGGACAATAGACGTATTTCCGGCCGCCATTTACAAGAATGTGTCTCGTCCCGTCCCACTTAGGGCTTCTGATGTGAGCTTCAAAATTATTTCATCGCAAGGGGGAGCGGCGGAGATCGATCCATCGACAGGTATCGTTACGGCTCGGCACGTCGGGCAGGCGCTGTTGGAAACAAGCTTTGGAGGAGTCGCGACTCTAACCTGCATCGACGTAATGAACGATGTGCGCGTCGGCCGCCTCTCACGCTGCGAGGAACTGCTGCCTCCCGGAAGAAGACTGCCGCCGAGCGATATGGAGTTGGACCCAACTCCTCCCCCTGTGGTCAAAGCACGTCGACCTTGAAGCAGGAGCACGCCGGGTGTTTGCGGGTTTATTCCGTTGAGTCTACGAAAGCCACCGTGCGGGTACACAGCCTGGCGGTCAGAGCCGTGGATTCGGCTGCTATGCGGATCACCGTAGTTGCGGCGCTGGCGGCAAGTCTGCAATCAACTGATAAAAGCGCTCAAGTGATTCGGCCCGCAGCCTGGATAGAGTGGCATCAGATTCAGCCTTTATCCATTGATAAGCCGTCGCGATCAGCAAGCCTTCGTCCGTAGCGGGATCGTTTTTCAAGATTCCAGCTTGAAGGTGGAGCATATCGGCACGCAGTTCTTCCGCTTCTCGTTCTTTCCTTCGAGTCTGGACCAACAGATTCTCTGCGGCCCTTGTGACGCCTCGGCGAGCTTCCTCAACACCGGAATGGAGCCAAGCCAAGATTATTCCTCGGGGCAAAGACTCGAAAATGTCCGATTTCCCGGTGCCTGCGCTCGACATATGAAGGCAACATCGATGGGACCGCAGCGGGCAAGCTGGCCGCAAACCTCTTCGGGTCATACAATCAGTGTTTCTCGGACTCCCACTCTGAGAAGCAGCGGGACAGGAATCGCCAAGCCGTCGCCGCCGGGCGCGTTCCATGGCGTGCGGCAATTGGCTACGTCAACATCAGCGCCAAGGGTGGACCTAACATCAAGCCTGACGAGTATGCGCCCCTTGTTCGGCGCGCCTTCGAACTGGCTGCGACAGGCCTTCGCAAGAAGAAGACCGAGATACTGGCGGTCCTTACCGAAGAAGGCTTCAGTACACCAAAGGGTAAGCCTCTCGCGGGTCAGACGCTGGATCACTTGCTCAAAAACCCACTCTACGCCGGGTGGGTGACGCTTATTAAGGATCCGAGTGTCCAGCCTGTCCGTGGCCTGCATGAGCCCTTGGTCACACAGGAAACGTTTGACCGGGTCCAAGCAGTCCTCGATGGAAGGAGACCGACCCCATCTCCGAAGCTGAAGTCCAATCCCGACTTTCCACTCCGGCGCCTAGTTCGCTGCCAAGCCTGCGGCACACCGTTCACCGGCGCCTATTGCAGAGGTCGCCACGGCAGCTTGTACCCGCGGTACTGGTGCCGTCAGAAAGGTTGCCGCACCGTCTCGGCACCGAAGGCCAACCTGGAGTCGGAATTCCAGTCATTCTTGGGACAGTTGCAACCAGATCGGGAAAAGGTCACGGACTTTCCTAAAATCGCGGCACGTGTCTGGGAAGCGTAGCGCGGAAACTCTGAACGGGAATTGAAGAAGCTGAAGTCGCAATTGGAAGAACAGAAGAAGCGCAAGAACAATTTGCTCAACCTGCGAATGGAAGGGGAAATCTCAAAGGAGGAATTCGAAGAGGCCAATGCTAAGTTCCGCGATGACGTCCAGGCCATCGAAGAGAAGCTGCGGGCTCTTGATTCGGCGCGTGCTACATCAGACGCTTTCGTGCAATTTGCCGAGTTGCAGCTGACCGATATGGCCCACGTTTGGCGCATCGCCAGTCCTGAACAATGCGCAAGGGTTCAAAATCTGCTATTTGAAAGCGGTTTGGACTACTCGCCCAAATCGGGCTTTTTGAACCGCTCGGAGTCGTCTCTTTTCAACGCATTAGAGACCGTTGACTTTCGAAAAGTAAGTTTGGTGGACCTGACCGGGATCGAACCGGTGACCTCTTCCATGCCATGGAAGCGCGCTCCCAGCTGCGCCACAGGCCCACTCTGAGG
>JANYLK010000189.1 GCA_025357875.1 Granulicella sp. | reverse complement strand
ATCGATCAGACGCTTGGCGAAGACGATGTCGTCGGAGGTGTAGGGCAGGACGGTGAAGCCCTCTTTGACGAGCACGCGGGTGGCTTCGAGGGTAGCCTGAATGTCGGGGTAGAGGGTGGCTTTGTCGCCGATGACTTCAATTTTGACCCAATCGGAGAGGCCGACTTCGCGACCGAGACGTGCAGCGCGGATGGCTTCGTCGGCGGTGAAACAGCCGGCGGTATTGGGAAGCAGGAAGTAACGCTGTGGGTCGAGGAAATCGAGTAACGACTCGCGCGATCGGTCGAGGTTGACGCGACGCACGGCGACGGTGACCATCTCCGCGCCGGAGGCCTCGATTGCGGCCTGGGTCTGCGCGCCGTCCTTGTACTTCCCTGTTCCAACGATGAGGCGAGACTGAAAGGCGTGGCCGGCAATGACTAGAGGTTCCATGCGAGACAGTCTACTAGGTTCGTGGTTCGAGGTTTGAGGGATACCAGCAGAAACACAAAGCCCGCACCATGGCGGCGCGGGCTTTGCGGCGGTGAACTGTTGAGATTGACCTGAGGCGTCCATGCTCGGACGGGCCTCGGCGTGGAATTTCCGTAAACGCCAGGACTAGAGCTTTGGACGCTCTAAGCCTCAGTCACCTCACGTACCGTTTTGCAACAATTACTGTCAATTTTCATAGGCTGGACCATCCTCCTTTCCCGTGTAGATGCAGACTACCGGAGAGCGCCATAGCGGTCAAGAGGGTTGGATCGTTGTACGCTATCGCGTGAAATACTGCTGCCGCGACCGACCCGACGTCGGTTGAAATTCCGCAAAATTAAAAGCTGCGGCATATTTAATGCAATTTTCAGTCAACCCTGCTCTCATGGAGATACCCTACGGGGGTATACTATCCAAGCAGGGACAATCACTACAACTCAATTTAATTCAAATTGATTTTTCAGGGTGGCACATTTCATGCAGGTTAGTACTGTATTCACTCTGCGCTGGCACACTGTTAGCCGCATGTTTTCTCTCCGATCCGGCCGCAAAGTGCTGGCAGCAGTCTCGCTGGCTGTGCTCACTGTGTGGATCTTTGCCCTCCCCAATCCTGGGTTTGCCCAAGCAAACGCCCCCGTATCGCTTACTGCACCTAAGCCGACACCGCCCCAGGCCAACCCTGCCACGGAAGCCCAGGAGCCGGCGGCTCCCTCTATGTTTACCCACTCCAGTGGGACTCGGTTCTTCATCGCCGGGCAGGCCAATATAATCTTTCAGGCTCATGCTCCGTTCCACTCACCCTATGAGGCAGCGAATAGCCTGCTTGGGCGCGGCGAATATAAAAGTTCGTTGGTTGGGACGCTGTTTCTGGGTGCCGAACTGGTGCGTAATCCGGCGTACCACCTGGAGGCGCTCTACGATGAAGAGTCCGCCGGTGGTCGCGGAATCAGCGAGGCGTTGGGCTTGGCCGGCTTCACTAATCTCGATGTAGTCCGTAATCCAACTCTTGGTCCGGTACCCTACCTGGCGCGCGTGGAACTCCACCAGACAATTGGATTTTCCGGCAAAATGGTCGATGCCTCGCGCGGGCCGTTCTCGCTGTCAACCAAGGTGCCCGAGCGAAGGCTGGAGCTACGCGTGGGCAAAATGAGCTTGCCGGATGCGTTTGATCTAAACAGTATTGGGACCGACAGCCATCTGCAGTTCATGAATTGGACGACCGACAACAACGGCGCATGGGACTATGCTGCCGATACTCGCGGCTACACGTACGGCGCCATCGCTGAGTACGACGACAAAAGCTGGTCCGCGCGCTATGGTCTTGCCCTGATGCCAACGGTCGCGAATGGGGTCGATCTCGATTGGAAGCTGAAGCGTGCCAACGGCCAGAATGTGGAGTTTGAGTGGCGACACGGATTGTTCGGTGGGCTCGTGTCGAAAGAACGCAGGGGCGTGGTGAGGGCGCTCGGGTATGTGAATCATGCGCACATGGGGCTATACCGCGATGCGAATAAGGCATACGTGGCGGGGGTGGATGCGACGCCGGATATCACGAAGCATGAGGCGTTTAGCGCAATGAAATACGGTTTTGGACTGAACGCTGAGCAGGAGGTGAGCGACAACCTGCGCGTGTTTGGGAGGTTCGGATGGAATGAGGGCGCGCATGAATCGTTTGCTTATACCGAGGTGGATCAAACGTTTGAGTTAGGGGGCGATTTTGCGGGGAAAGCCTGGGGGCGGGCGAACGATAAGGTGGGGGTGGCGTTGGTGTCGAATGCGATTAAGCGCGACCACCAGGCGTATCTGCGACTGGGCGGGCTGGGGTTTTTGATTGGCGATGGTCGGCTGAACTACGCGCGCGAGGACATACTTGAGGGCTACTACAACCTGCACGCATGGCGCGGGGCTTACTATTCGCTGGACGCACAGTATGTGACGCATCCGGGATACAACCAGGATCGAGGGCCGGTGCTGGTTGAGTCAGTGAGGATGCATGTGGATTTCTAGGTTCGAGGTTCTGGGTTCGAGGTTCGAGGAGGGTGGCCAGTGGAACGTATACTTCAGGCGTGCTCTCGCCTTTTGACTTCGAACTGATTGGATTTGTTGTCGGACTACTATTCGGCAGCTTTCTCAACGTTTGTATCTCGCGCCTCCCGCCGCACGAATCCATCGTCATGCCACGCTCGCACTGCATGGCGTGTGGGCATGCGATTCGCTGGTATGACAATGTGCCGGTGCTGAGTTGGGTGGTGCTGCGGGGGCAGTGTCGGGATTGTAAGACGCAAATTTCATGGCGGTATCCTGCAGTTGAAATTGTGTTTTCATCGTGGCTACTTGTTGTTGCTACATTGTGCGTCCGAGCATCATTGGTCGGCCTTCACGTTCAACTCTCCGCAGCACAACAGACGTCGATTATCGTAAGTGGGATCAGCCTTGCCATCCTTGGTTTCCTGCTGATTGGGCTGATAGTAATGGATTGGCAAACGCACAGGCTGCCGGATGCATTCACTCTGGCGGGGATTGTCATCGGCTTCTTGCTGGTGTGTGTGCGGGCATTCTTTCTTGTGCCGGGTGAGGGTGACATTGTTTTGAACACAACGCATCAACTTCGGATCTCTAGTCCGGGGAGCTTTACGGCTCATGGCAACGTGTTCCTCACCGGTACGGAGGCACTCATCATGGGGCGCATCGCGGCGATTGCTGGGGCGGCGCTGCTACTGCTGACTGTGCGATGGATTTACAAAGCTGTACGCAAGCAGGATGGCATGGGGCTGGGTGATGTGAAGCTGCTGGCGATGATTGCCGGGTTCCTTGGATTCGGCGAATCTTTGGTCTCTCTGTTCATAGGGGTGGTTACGGCCAGCCTATTCGGCTTGACACTGATGGCCCGCGGAAAGGCGGTTGGAGCAACGAAAATTCCCTTTGGGAGCTTCCTTGCTGCGGGCGGTCTGTTCGCGGCGATCTTCGGCCAACAAATTGTGGGGTGGTACGCGGGCCTGTTGCGGTAGCGGATTTGCGCTGGCGAACAAACTGCCTGAATTCTGGTGATCGGCGTCACTTAAGACGCTTGCGATTGGGCGATTTGCTTGACACTTGACGGACTCAATTCTAGAGTCAAAGATGTCGATGTCGAGCTACCCATACATCTGGAACTACCTTCCGCTGGCACTGCAAATACTAGCTGCGCTCGGCGTGGCTGGCGGTATGGTTGGCGCATCCTTTTTTATTGGGAAGCACAAAAACTCGCGCACCAAGCTGGGCGCGTATGAATGCGGCATGGACCCTGTGGGCGATGCACGAGGGCGCTTCTCTGTCCGCTTCTATATGGTTGCGATGCTGTTCATTTTATTCGATGTCGAGGCAGTTTTTATGCTGCCGTGGGCAGTGATCTTCCGCCGTCTGCCTGGAATCACGGGCTCAAAGATGTTCGGCTTCTGGGAGATGCTGGTGTATCTCGGCTTCGTTGCGGTCGGTCTTTTTTATGTGTGGAAGAAGGGCATCCTGACCTGGTCAGACGATAAAGGAGATCTATAATGGGAGGCACTCCGAATCCCCTGCCCGTGCCTAATCCCGGCCCAACGGCCGCTTCGCCGGGCCCTCATCCCGGGCCTGAACCGGGGCCGTCCGCTCTGAGTGAGCACGTGAATTCCGGGCCGCTGTTTGGCAAAGAGGCCGTCTTTGAGGCTATGGCTCACAATGCCGCGGTCAAGGCACTGTCCGGCCTAGCGACCGACGCCAAGTTCGATCGCAAGGAGCTAACCATCACGGTTGCGAGAGAGAAAATTATTGTCGCGTGTGAGGCAGTCAAGGCCGCGGGGTATAACTTTTTCGAGGACGTGACCGCAGTTGACTGGTATCCGCAGGAGCCGCGTTTTCAGCTCTCATACCACATTCTTTCGCACAAACTGAAGCAGCGCGTGCGTATCGCCGTGCGGCTCGATTCCGCCGGCCTGACAATTGATTCCATTACTTCGGTCTGGCCCTCGGCTAATTTTTATGAGCGCGAGGTCTTTGATCTGTTCGGCATTCACTTCGCCGGTCATCCGCGCCTGACGCGCATCATGATGCCCGAGAACTGGGAAGGCCATCCGCTACGTAAGGACTATCCCGTCGAAGGGTATCGGTAAACAGGTTCGAGATATTAGGTTTGAGGTAAAGGCAGGTTTCATGGCATCGGTTGAAGCTCCAAACATGATTACCCCGGGGATTGAAGACATCATCGCCAATGCGCAAATGCATGGCAACGACGGCTCGGGCGACCATACGATGGTGCTCAACATGGGCCCGCAGCACCCCTCGACGCATGGCGTGCTGCGGCTGGTGCTGGAGATTGACGGCGAGTCCATCGTCGCGCTGGCGCCAGACATTGGCTACCTGCATACCGGCATAGAGAAGACATGCGAGGCGAAGTTTTACCAACAGGTGGTGCCGCTTACCGACCGCATCGACTATCTGTGTCCGATGACCAATAACCTGGCTTATTGCCTGGCGGTCGAGAAGCTGCTAGAGCTTGAGATCCCTGAGCGGGCACAGATTCTGCGGGTGCTGCTGAATGAATTGACTCGCATCCAGTCGCATCTGGTGTGGCTCGGTACTCATGCGATGGATATTGGCGCGCTGACGATGTTTCTCTATTGCTGGCGCGAGCGCGAAGACATCCTACGTATTTTCGAGGCGCTCTCTGGCCAGCGCATGATGACCAGCTACTTCCGCATTGGCGGGCTGGCTCTGGAACCGCCCATGCAGTTCCGAGAGCAGGTGCAGAACTTCCTCGACATCATGCCGGGAAAGATCGACCAGTACGAAAGCCTGCTCACTGGCAATCCGATCTGGATGGGAAGACTTAAGGGTGTTGGCTATTTATCGCCCGAGGATGCTGTGGCGCTGGGAGTTACGGGGCCACCGCTACGCGCGTCAGGTGTGGACTGGGATCTGCGCCGCGATATGCCCTACTCCGGGTACGAGAAGTTCAAGTTTGATGTTCCAGTTTCGACTGATGGCGATGTGTGGGCGCGGTATACGGTCCGGCTACTGGAGATGCGCGAGTCGGTGAAGATCTGTCAGCAGGCGATGGATATGCTCGCCAGCATGCCCAGTGGGCGCATCGTTGCGGACGCTCCAAAGATTGTGCTACCCGACCGTGAGCAGATGAAGACCCAGATGGAGTCGCTCATCCATCACTTTAAGATTGTTACGGAAGGCTTCGCGGTTCCTGCTGGCGAAGTGTATCAGGCGGTCGAAAGCCCGCGCGGCGAGATGGGATATTACGTCGTCTCGGACGGGACCGCCAAGCCGTACCGTGTGCATATGCGCAACCCTTCGTTCGCAACGCTTCAGGCTTTAGAGACTATGTGTAAGGGACGACTGCTGGCGGATGTGGTCGCAGTGATCGGCAGTATCGATATTGTTTTGGGGGAGATCGATCGATAACTTCGCGCTACACACGGAACTTTGGATTTCATGGGCTTCCTTGCTCCGGTCGTATGCAGCCGCCCACGGGCTGAACAGCAATCAGTTTGCGGTGATTGAATTTGGAGAGGATGAGATTGTGGTGCGGGCCGGTAGCAAGTGGGTTCGCTTTACGCACGAGCAGCGGGAGTCGAGCGATGGTATCAAGACTTCTTTTGCGCTCAAGGAGGATGGAACGGTAGCGTTGGACGGTAAGATAAATGAGATGGATTTTGCAGCTGAATGGATAACGCGGGAGTTGCTGCGGGGCTGAAGATAGCGAAAAAGCAGGACAAAAGCAGATTCCTTCGCTTCGCTGCGGAATGACAAAATAAAAGGTGGAATGACAAACGAAGGCGGACTGGATTCGCTTTGGCAAGTAAAGAGCAGTTTATATGAGCACGATTACCAATACGATTTTTTCGCCGGAACTTGCGGAGCGTTTCGATAAGCTGGTGACGATTTACCCGGTTAGGCGCTCGGCGCTCATCCCCATGCTGCTGTACGCGCAGGATGAGGTTGGCTATGTATCGGAGGCGGTGATTCAGGAGATTGCCAAGCGTCTCGATCTGTTCGACCTCGAAGTGCGCAGCGTGTTGAGCTACTACTCGATGCTGCGAACCAAGCCCGCAGGCAAGTACAACATCCAGGTGTGTACTAATATCAGTTGCATGTTGCGCGGTGGTTACGAGATTCTCGACCATTGCAAATCAAAGCTTGGCATCGGCCACAAACAGACTACTGCCGACGGTCAATTCTCGCTCGAAGAGGTTGAATGCATTGGGGCATGCTGCTGGGCACCGGCGATGCAGGTTAACTATGACTTTCACGAAGACCTGACCCCCGCGAAGGTCGACGAAATTCTCGCCGGATATTCAGATGGAAAGGGTGCAAAGTAATGCCTCGTCTTGTCTCCCATCCCGATGAAGCCATCGTCCTGAAGCGCCGGTTCGGCCAGGGCGCGGTGAACATTGACAAATACATCGAACTCGAAGGCTATGCGGCTGTGCAGAAGGCCATCGCACAGGGCGAAGAAATGCCGGCCTGGATAATTAACACCATGAAGGCCAGCGGCCTGCGCGGGCGTGGTGGAGCAGGATTTCCGACGGGGATGAAGTGGTCGTTTGTGCCTAAGATTTCGCCTAAGCCGAAGTACGTTTTGGTCAATGGAGATGAGTCTGAGCCGGGTACCTGCAAGGATCACATCCTGTTCCGCGAAGATCCCCACTCGGTGATCGAGGGCACGATGATCGCGGGTCTGGCCGTCGGCTCGAAGATGGGCTTCATCTACCTGCGCGGCGAGTATCGTTACTTGCTGAACATTGTAGAGAAGGCCGTCGCTGATGCTTACGCGAAGGGATTTCTTGGCAAGAATATCTTTGGCTCGGGTCTCGATTTCGATATCGTCACGCAGACCGGCGCGGGCGCTTATGAAGTCGGCGAAGAGTCGGCGCTGATGGAGTCCCTCGAAGGCAAGCGTGGCATTCCACGCATTCGGCCACCGTTCCCTGCCGTGGTAGGCCTGTACGGTGGGCCGACTATCATCAATAACGCGGAGACGATCGCCAACGCACCACACATTCTGCTGATGGGCGGCGAGGAATACGCGAAGCTCGGGACGGAACGCAATGGCGGCACACGGCTGTTCAGCATTAGCGGTCACGTCGAGCGGCCCGGTGTGTACGAGTTGCCAATGGGCTACTCGCTGCGCAAGGCAATCTACGAGGTTGCAGGTGGGATCAAGGGTGGCAAACAGCTTAAGGCGGTTGTGCCCGGCGGCTCATCGTGTCCCGTACTGCGCGCCGATGAGATTGATGTCGGGCTCGACTTCGACCAAATGGCAAAGGCTGGCACTATGCTTGGGTCGGGCGGAATCGTGGTGCTCGACGAGACTGTCTCTATCGTCGAATTCGCGCTTCGGACAATAAAGTTTTATCAGCACGAAAGCTGTGGCTGGTGCATTCCCTGTCGCGAAGGCACGGACTGGATCAAGAAAACGCTGACGCGTGTGTACGAAGGCGGCGGGCAGAAGAAAGACATCGACAACGTCCAGTATCTCGCCGAGAACATGATGGGCCGGACCTTTTGCCCGCTGGGCGACGCGGCCGCGATGCCCACGCTTGGCTTTGTCAAAAAGTTTCGCAAGGAGTTTGAGGACTACATTGAAGGCAAGCGTGCAGGCACACCCGTAATGACGACGGAGCACGATTTGGTTGGGGCTGGACATTGAGTGGAAGCGGCCCAAGTAACTTCGTAGTGTTTGCGCTGGTCATCGTAGCAATTGTGTTGGTGTGTTTTGCGTGGAGTACCGCCCATCATCATCGAAGCGCTGATCAGCAGATTTTGATTCAAAAGTCGCACCAGAATCAATAGCCGCAGGACATAGGGACTTTCGATGGCTGATGTAACCATTACCGTAGACGGCAAGAAGATCACCGCACCTGCGGGCACGCTGCTGATTGAGGTGTGCAAGGGCGCGGGTATTGAGATTCCTGCCTTCTGTTATTACCCGGGACTCAGCCTGCAGGCCGCATGCCGCATGTGTGTTGTGCGACAGGAGAAGGTGCCCAAGCTGCAGACCGCGTGCACGACGCAGGTCGCCGAGGGCCAGGTCTTCTTCACGGACACGCCTGAGGTCATCCAGTCCCGCAAGGCCATGCTCCAGATGATTCTCGCCAACCACCCCCTCGACTGCCCCGTCTGCGACGCTGGCGGCGAGTGCGAGCTGCAGGACATGAGTTTCAAGTACGGTGTCGCCGACAGCTTCTTCGCCGAACCCAAGAACCACCGCGAAGAACAGAAGTGGTCGCCCGTCGTATACTTCGATCGCCCGCGCTGCATTCTCTGCTACCGCTGCGTGCGCGTCTGCGGCGAAGGCATGGACGACTTTGCTCTCGGCGTCCAGAACCGCAACAGCTCCTCGATCATCGCGCCGAACGTCCCTGCACACCTCTCCGGCGTCGTTGAAAACGGCGTCGAGCTCGCCCAGCTCGACTGCGAACAGTGCGGCATGTGTATCGACGTCTGCCCTGTGGGCGCGCTGACCTCGGGCACGTATCGCTACAAGACACGACCGTGGGAGATGAACCACGTCGCGACTATCTGCACCCACTGCGGTGACGGTTGCAAGACGACGCTGGGGGTCCGGTCGACTTCCGACGGCTCTGAGATTGTACGCGGGGACAATCGTGACAAGTCCGGCATCAATGGCGATTTTCTCTGCAACAAAGGCCGCTATGCATTCGATTTCGCCAACTCCACCGAGCGGATCACCCAGCCACTCGTCCGTCAGGCGAATGGCGAAATGAAGGCTGTTAGTTGGGAGGAAGCTCTTTCTTACGTTGGCAAAAAACTTGCTCAGTTGCGTGACTCGCGCGGCGGCAAGAGCATCGGCGTCATCGGCGGCAATCGTTTGACCAATGAGGAAGCTTACTTGCTACAGAAGTTTGCGCGGTCGGTTCTGCAGACTAACAACATCGATCACCACCGAACGGCAGATTATGTGGCATTCGCACAGGCGCTCGCCGGGACGACTGACCGCACCGCATCCTTGCGCGATACGCTCACGGCCAAGGCAGTGCTGATGGTCGGCGGAGATCCCACCAACCAGAACCCTGCAACCGCGTGGAACCTGCGCACCGCAGTGCGCCTGAACGGCGCGAAACTCTACATCGCAAACACCGCGGAGATCAAACTTCGCCGTCAGGCCAAAGCTTTCCTTCATGTCTCAGAATTCGGTTATGGTGCGCTCGTCGCGTACCTTACAGGCGATGACTCATCCGCGAGTAGCGCAGTCGCCGACGTCAATGCTCTGTCGTCTTTCCGCGACGCAATCAAGGCCGAGGAGAATCCCCTCATCCTGATCGGTTCCGAACTGCGCGGCGCTGAACTCAAGCACCTAATCGACTTCGGCCTCGCCATTCCGGGAGCCAAGTTCGCTCTGCTCGGCGACTACGCCAACTCGCGCGGCGCGGCCGACATGGGACTGTTGCCCGACATGCTCCCCGGATACTCGCGAATTGGCCCAATCGAAACCCAGCCTTTCGACAGCAAGACCGCTATGGAATTTGCCGCCCCTACAGAGCAGGGCCTTGACATGCTGGAGATATTCGACGCGGCTGCCGCGGGAGATCTTTCTGCTCTCTATGTTGTCGGGTCGAACCCGATTGCGCGCTACGGTGTCGATCCTGCCAGCCTGCGTAATACCTTTGTCGTTGTTCAAGAGATGTTTCTCACCGAGACAGCGGCGCTCGCAGATGTCATCCTCCCAGCTGCCAACCTTTACGAGAAATCGGGTTCCGTCACAAACAGCTACGGCGACCTGCAACAGGTAAAGAAGGCCGCTGACCGGGCTGGCGTGCGCACCGATTTTGAGATGATCGTCCGCATCGCTGACAAGATGGGCGCAGACGTCCGCAAGCTTGTTCCCTTCGGTACCGGAGTTCGTGCGGACATGGGACAGACTCGCGGCGCACAGTCCGGAGAGGCTGATCGCCACGCAGTCTGGCTCACTGCCAACAATCTCGAGCCCCGTCTCAGCCCCTTCGATCCTTATGCGATTCTTGACGAGATCCAGCGCCTGGTACCAGGTTACGGCCTGATGCGACTGCAATTGCTGTCAGGCAACGATCAGCACCTCTCACCTTCTGCGACGGCGGTCACAGACAATAACGGCCTGTGTCAGATATCTAATAGACGTGACCTCATACTGCCATCCAATGACACACTGTTCACGTCGGGAACGCTTGGCCGCTACTCCGCAATGCTAAGCGACCTAAGGCAGAATGAGGCGCTCCGTCGTCTCCCCCAGACCGATCAGACCGCAGCCGACTAGATTCAGAGAGAGACCTTGAGCCATCTAACCAACTTCGAAGTCTTCCTGCTCTTGAGCGTGCTCAAGGTTGGCGTCGTGCTGGTCATCACGCTGATGTCCGTGGCCTATACCGTGCTGCTCGAGCGCAAACTGCTCGGTCGGATGCAGAACCGTTGGGGTCCCAGCCGCGTCGGTCCGTTTGGTCTGCTCCAGCCAATAGTCGATGGCGCAAAGCTCTTCCTCAAGGAAGACCTCATGCCGCTCGCCGTGGAGCGCCCACTTTTCCTGCTTGCCCCGGTGATTGCGCTGGCGTGCGCACTGGTCTCGGTTGCAGTAGTACCATTCGGTGCCGTCACGCGAGTAAGAGGCGTGGACATCTTTGAACTAGCTAACGTAAACATCGGCCTGCTCGTTATCCTCGGCATTACATCGATCGGCGTATACGGCATCACGCTTTCCGGCTGGTCATCCAACAATAAGTACTCGCTGCTCGGTGCGCTCCGTTCCACTGCACAGGTCATTAGCTACGAACTGGCCCTTGGCTTGTCGCTTGTCGGCGTCGTGTTGCGGGCCCAGTCGCTAAACCTCCGCACTATCGTAGACAGCCAATCCGCGCATGGAATGCTCTCGTGGAATATCTTCGGCGGCTTCCAGTTTGTTGCCTTCTTCATCTACCTGATGGCTGCATACGCTGAGACTAACCGCGCGCCATTTGACATGGCGGAGGCGGAGACGGAGCTAGTTGCTGGTTATCACACCGAGTACAGTTCGATGAAGTTTGCAATGTTTTTCATGGCTGAGTACGCCAACATGATCACTGTAAGCTGTGTTGCCACGCTGCTCTTCTTCGGCGGCGCATCCAGCCCCTTCGGACATCTCATCCCAGCTATCGGCGGGCACATTATGCAGGCGATACTGCCTGTACTTTGGTTCGTCGCGAAGGTCTTCGCGTTCCTTTCTCTTTACATTTGGGTGCGGGCTACTCTGCCGCGCTTCCGATACGACCAGTTGATGAGCTTTGGCTGGAAATTCCTGCTGCCGCTGGCCATGGCCAACATCATCATTACCAGCTTCGTCCTTGCCATCCGAGGCTAGGTCGCTACTGCTTTACAATCGGAAGATACGCAACGATTTAGCACCCCCGATTCAGAGATCGTTTCTCCGTGTCTCACCGTACAGAAGGATCGACGGAATTACATGCAGCTGGCACTCTTCATCATCTTTGGCGCACTGGCTCTCGGAGGAGCGTTGAATTTGCTCTTCCAGCGCCACCCGATCAACAGCGCGCTGTCGCTGGTAGTGGTGATGATGTCGCTCGCAGTCCTGTACTGGTCGCTTGGCGCGGAGTTCCTTGCGGCCGCCCAGGTTATCGTTTATTCCGGCGCGATCATGGTGCTGTTCGTGTTCGTCATCATGCTGCTGAACGCTGGAGAAGAAGAACACACCACTGGAAGCCGCGCGGCCTACACGGTTGGCATTCCCGGAGCGGCGGCAATCTTCTGCCTGCTCAGTTTTGTCTTCTTGTCGGAACGCAATGCGCTAAGCACCTCCGCCATTGGCGGCGACCTCGGCAATGGCGTCGACAATATCGCAGCCGTCAGCGCAATGCTTTTCACAAAACAACTACTACCTTTCGAGGTCACTTCTATCCTCATCCTTGTAGCGATTCTTGGTGCAGTCGTGCTCGCGCGGAAGGAACTATAGAATATGGCATTCTCTTTCTGGCTTGTAGTTGCCGCGGCAGCAATCGCAGCATCAATTTTGGCTACCGTGCTGTCTGGTCGGAGGGCAAATTAGTATGGTACCGACCGCCTACTACCTTATCCTCGCCGCAATGCTGTTCTCGATCGGTATCGGCGCGTTCCTCATCAAGCGAAACGTTATTACGATCTTCATTTCCATCGAACTCATGCTGAATGCCGTGAATCTGACCTTCGTCGCCTTCGCCCACATGTGGCATCAGGTCAACGGCCAGATCTTCGTTTTCTTCGTGATGGTGGTCGCGGCCGCTGAAGCCGCCGTTGGGCTTGCGATCATCATCTCTATCTTCCGCACACGCCGAACACTGAACGTCGACGAGATCAACCTGATGAAATCATGAATCTCAATCCCGAAAATCTTCTCTGGTTCATTCCGCTTCTACCCTTCGCCGGCTTCCTCATTAATGGAACGTTGGGGCGAAAACTGCCCCGCGCTCTTGTCAGCATCGTAGCTCTGGTGTTTACCGCCCTGCCCGCTGCAATCGTTGCCTGGCTATGGATCTTGATGCGCGCAGATGGCGCCCCCGACTCGATTGCGATCGTCAGCCGGCCATGGATCACGATTACCGGACTTCAGGTCGACTTCGCGTTTACCGTTGATCACCTGACACTCATTATGCTCGGCGTGGTCACCGGTGTTGGATTCCTCATCCATATTTATTCGGTCGGATATATGGCCCACGAGGAAGGCTACTGGCGCTTCTTCGCATATCTCAATCTCTTCATGTTCTTCATGTCGGTGCTAGTCCTCGCCGAAAACTTCCTGCTGATGTTCGTAGGTTGGGAGGGAGTCGGTCTCGCCTCCTACCTTCTGATCGGCTTCTACTTCAAGAAGACCTCCGCCGTGAACGCGGGCAAGAAGGCGTTCGTCGTCAACCGCATCGGCGACTTCGGTTTCCTGCTCGCAATGTTCCTGCTGATCGTTCATTTCGGCTCGCTCAGTTTTTCCCAGATCTTCGCGACCATCGGCCAGCATCCGGAGTGGCAAGGCATTCGGTTCCTCACCGCCATCGCCCTGCTTCTAGTTGTAGGTGCAGCCGGTAAATCAGCACAGATCCCGCTCTACATCTGGCTGCCTGACGCGATGGAAGGTCCGACGCCTGTCTCCGCGCTTATCCACGCAGCTACCATGGTCACGGCAGGCGTCTATATGGTCGCCCGCTGCCACACGCTCTTCGACCGCTCTCCGGCGGCGCTGACCGTCGTTGCCTGCATCGGTGCCGCGACCGCAATTTTTGCCGCGTCCATCGGCATGGTGCAGCATGACATCAAGCGCGTCCTGGCCTACTCCACCATCTCGCAGCTTGGCTACATGTTCCTCGCATGCGGGGTAGGCGCCTATACGGCCGGCATCTTCCACCTGCTCACCCACGCGTTCTTCAAAGCGCTGCTCTTCCTCGCCGCTGGGTCCGTAATTCACGCGCTGTCAGGAGAGCAGGATATGCGCAACATGGGCGGGCTTCGTACGCGCACACCCATCACCTTCTGGACCATGAGTATGGGCGTCTTTGCGATCGCAGGAATCTGGCCGTGGGCAGGTTTTTATTCGAAAGACGAGATACTCTACCGCACCTTTGTCTCATCCAATCCACTGCACATTATTCTTTGGCTGGTCGGTCTTGCGACCGCGGGCATGACATCGTTTTACATGTTCCGGCTCTGGTTCAAGACTTTCTTCGGCGAGCCACGCTTCGACGACAAACTTATCGGAGACGCAACTCATACGTTCACCGACCATGCGAGCGGTGCCGACCTTGCACCCGTCCACTCCCTGCATGACACAACGATGACGATGGAAGTTGAGCCCGACTCATCTCAACCCTCCGGCGTTCACGAGTCGTCCTGGGTCATGCTTCTCCCTCTCGTCGTCCTCGCGATTTTGTCGGTCGTCGGCGGATGGGTTGGAGTCCCTGCCGCGCAGGGTGGCCACAACGAAATTGAGCATTTTCTCGATTCCGTATTCGTGAGCAACACCACCCTTCAAGTCGCCACGCCGGCGGCAGGCCATGGTCTTGAACTCATCCTCGCTGTTGTTTCACTCCTAGTCGCGCTCGCCGGATTCTATCTCGCATACCTCTTCTATTACAAGAAGCCCGGCACTGCTGCGGGCTTTGCAGAACGCCATAAGGCCGCCTACTCCATCCTCCTAAACAAGTACTGGGTCGATGGGTTCTACACCAACTTCGTGGTCATCCCTATGCTGATGGTTACTCGCGGACTTGTTGAACTCGTCTTCGAGCGCGGAGTTGTCAATGGCACCGGCCGCGCGGCTGGAATGACAACGCGGGGATTTGCCTGGGCGGCTCGATCGCAGATCTCCGGGAACATCCGTTCCTATGCGGGTTGGCTGGCTATTGGTGCAGCTGCCGTCATCGCCGTGATGATCTTCGGTCGATCCCTGTGGGTGCACCTGTGAGGAAACGATGAACATTAATTACACCATTCTGCCCCTCATCGTCCTTACACCGCTGGTCGGCGCGTTGCTGCTGTCAGTTCTTCCCGACCGTGGCAAGACCATGCAATGGGGTGCGCTCGTCGTCACTCTTATCACGTTTCTGCTGACGCTCCACATGCCGTTCCACTACTCATACTCGGCGCAGTCCGGTGCCTTCCAGTTCGAACAGAATTTGGCATGGATCACATCGCCGGCAATACACTTCCACATCGGCGTTGATGGGCTTTCCATGTGGCTGATGGTTCTCACTGGCTTCCTTGCGCCGCTGGGCGTGCTCATCTCGTGGCGCGCCATTGGAGAGCGTAAGAAGCTTTTTTACATTCTCTTTTTGCTCCAGCAAGTTGCGATGATGGGCATTTTCATCTCCCTCGATTTGTTTCTCTACTACGGCTTTTGGGAGCTGTCGCTGGTGCCTATGACCATGCTGATCGCATCGTTCGGGCGCAGCGAGAGTCGTCGACGTGCTGCAATCCGATACTTCCTCTATGCGTTCATCCCTTCCGGACTGCTTCTGGTTGCGATGCTGTGGCTCTATGCCCGGACCGGCACTTTCGATCTACCTAGACTCGCTGCACTGGCGACGCAGCACGCAATCTCGCCCAACACCGCCGCGTTGTGGATCGCGTCCCTCGGTTTCCTCTTCGCTTTTGCGGTCAAAGTTCCAATCTTCCCGCTGCATGGATGGCTGGTCGACGCCATCGCAGAAGCGCCTACCGCGGCGGTCATGGTACTGGCGGGTAAAACTGCACTTTATTCGATCCTCCGTTTTTCCTTTGCTATCTTTCCGGAACAGTCGCACCGTGTCGCGCCCCTGATGATCTCCCTTGGAGCCATCGGAATCGTGTACGGCGCACTACTTGCTTTAGTGCAAAACGACTTGAAGAAACTCGCTGCCTATTCAACGCTTGGTCACCTGAGCTTCATCACGCTTGGTATCTTCACATTCACCATCGCTGGACTGGATGGCGGGATCTACCAAATTCTCAACGAGAGTCTAGCTGGCGCGGCACTCTTCATGCTGCTCGGTTTACTTTTTGAGCGTTACGGCACATACGACATGCGTGAGTATGGCGGCCTTGCTGCAAAGCTGCCTTGGATGGTTACGCTGTTTGTCATTACAACGCTCTCCATCATCGGTCTACCCATGCTGAACGGCTTCGTCGGGGAGTTCCTCATTTTATCCGGCTCCATGCAGTCAACCCTCGCGCATCACCATCTATGGACGGCGTTGGCAACTACTGGCGTCATTCTGAGTGCAGCGTACATGCTCGGCATGATCCAGCGCGTCTTCTATTCTGGCCTCGGGCCCAAGTCGGAGAGACTCGCGACCTGGGATCTCGACGCGCGGGAGCACCTCGCTCTGTGGCCAATGGTTGCACTTTTCCTCGCTATGGGGGTTGCATCGCCCTTGTGGCTTAAAGCTATCGACGCAACGGCACTCACCATATCCGACCATCCTCCCAGCGGTCGACCGACACAGCCGCCGCACCACACTCTCAAGATTGAGGCTGAGACGTACGGCCCTATCTATACCACCGCGCCGGCCACGCTCCAGAGCACTTCGGGAGGCTCGCGCTGATGAACATCCCTACCCAAATCATGGCACTACTCCCCGAGTACATCCTCACCGCGGTTGGTGTGCTCATCATGCTGATTGAGGCTGTGCTCAAACCGGGCACCAGCCGAAAATCACTTGGCTGGCTTGCCATCGTCGGTACCGTCGCAACTGGATTCATCAGCTGGTATCAGCTGCGTCTCGGCGTACTTACCGCTTTCAGTGGCTCCATACAGGTCGACGCCTTCAGCATCTTCTTCCATCTGCTCATTGGTGCGGTTGTGGTCGCGACCTTGCTCGGTTCGCTCGACTATTTCGAAGGCGTAGCCAGTCACGCAGGCGAGTATTATGCCCTTGTGCTCTTTGGCGCTGTCGGCATGATGCTCATGGCGTGCTCGGTAGAGCTCCTGATGGTCTTCATTGGTCTAGAAATCTCATCTATCTCGACTTACATCATGGCTGGCTTCCGCAAGTCCCAAGCTTCTGCATCCGAGTCATCGATCAAGTACTTCCTGCTCGGTTCGTTTGCCACAGCGTTCTTCCTCTATGGCATCGCGCTGACTTTTGGAGCCACCGGCTCAACTAACATCGCCGCAATCGCGGTTGGCTTGAGCACCACTACGACTCCGCTCATGGCCTTCCTCGCGCTGGCCATGATGATCATCGGTCTCGGCTTTAAAGTCTCCGCAGCGCCGTTTCACGTGTGGACGCCCGACGTGTACCAAGGAGCCCCCGCTCCCGTCGTCGGCCTGATGTCCACCGCACCCAAAGCCGCTGCCTTCGCCGTGCTACTGCGGATCACTTTCTCCGGGTTCCCGTCCATGCAGCATCGTTGGTCGATGCTGATGTGGGCGATGGCTGCGCTGTCGATGACCGTCGGTAATCTCGGTGCGCTGAAGCAAACCGATGTAAAACGCATGCTCGCATACTCCAGCATCGCTCACGCTGGATATCTTCTTGTCGCCTTCACTGCGTTCCCCCAAGCTGGCGTTGCAGCCGCTTGTTTTTACATCGCCGCCTACGCCGCGATGAACGTTGGTGCCTTCGCCGTCGTCACCCAGGTCGGTGGATATAACGAGACTCTGCGCACGGTTGACGACTACCAAGGATTAGCCATGCGGCGACCCATTCTCTCCGCGCTTCTCGCCTTCTTTCTGCTCTCACTGATTGGAATTCCTTTCACCGGCGGATTTTTTGGCAAGTTTTACGTCTTCACCTCCGCGCTCCAATCTGGACATGTCTGGCTTGCTGTCATTGGTCTCCTCAACAGCGGTGTCGCCTGCTTCTATTACCTCAGACTGTTGGGCTGTGTTTTTGCAAAACCAGAACACTCTGAAGCGCACCTCGACGAGACCGTCTGCTGGACTTCTGCCAGAGCCATCAGTATTCCTGCAGGCATCGGTCTTGTTCTCACCGCTGCTGCCACCTTGATGCTCGGAATTCTTCCCGGGCATGTGCTCCATCTGGCCAACTTCGCGGGGGAAAGACTCGATGCTGACCGGTCAAGAAGTATTGCGGCTGAGTCGCAACCCATTGCTCAAGCTTCGCCTACCGTGAGCGACTCAAAGTAAGTCGCGTCAGCGCTGATGGATGCTAGCATCAAACCTTAGGCACCGGAGCATGGCTGACTTCGGTCTTGGTGGTTTCCTCCTGGGCGTCTCCATCGTAGGCTACCTGCTCGACCATGAAGTAGCTCTTTCCTTCCGGTACGTGGTAGAAGCTCTTCCAAGACAGCCCAAATACCTCGCTGGTTCGCTGGGCGCAGATGGTGCCGACAAAAAAGATCACCCTGTCCCTTACGTCGGTCAGTACATCGATCAGTTGGATGAGCCACTCTAGTTTTTTAGAGCCGTTCAGAACGGCTTTTGGACCGTCGCTGGTAGCTTGATCTTGGGTACTAGGCCAATGGTTACTTTCTTCCGCCGTGATGCGCCAGCTTCGTCATATCAGGAACATGGCACAGTATCTTGTCTTTTCTCCCCCTGCCTACTTTGACGAGTGCTCCTTCTTGAAAACTAACCCTAGCCATGACGCTACCTCCGGGGACAGTCTATGTCCGCTTCAACCTGGTGATGAGTTGGTCGTCAATAAACTTCAAGATGAGATCCCGCTTGAAGCGGCGCGTAGGATACCGGCTACTGCCAAGTTTAACGTGGGGTATGAAGGGCTCAACCTGCGTGCAGTGGCTAACCAATCCGACGGACGCACCGAGGAGCGCGAGAGGCACTTCTGTCGCGCCTCCCATGGCCGCAACTCTTACGCCTCCGAACGCCGCACCGATAGACGCAAAAGCGGTGGTGAAGGTCAGCTTTCCACGTTCGGCTTTCACGAGGTGCTCAGCCAACTCCACCATATCCTTGCGGAGGCTTGCGGATGACAGTGCCTCCCAGGCAGTTGCTGTGCTGAATATGCGGTGGTTTCTGAACAGCTTTTTAAAGGCTTTGACATGTAGGGAGAAGAGGCTTTTGGCATCGCGTATATCGTCGCTGAATGACATGATCGGAGATCATATCGGAGTCGCATACAGAAGCCGTGTAACAAACGTTCACTGTAATTAACACTTGGGGCAATGTAAGCTCATGCCTCCAGAAAGTTCCACGATGCCGACGGCATCGTTTCGATCTGTGTAAGACTCGCCGACGGCATCCCCTCAGGAGACCTTCCACTTGGTCGAGAGCGTGGCGAGCTTTTCGTCCATACTCGGCGGTGCCTGAGGGGCCACTTTCACGGAGGTGGCCTGACTTCCCCTTTGCGCGGAGCTCATGAGTGCCTTCATCGATAGGGCGATCCGCTTCGTCTTTATGTCAGCGCTCAGCACCTTCACTTTGACGATCTGCCCGGCCTTGACTGCGTCGGAGGGCTCCTTGATGAAGCGGTTCGAGAGCTCGCTGATGTGCACCAGGCCGTCCTGATGTACGCCGATGTCGACGAATGCGCCAAACTTGGTAACGTTGGTGACGACACCCTCAAGCACCATCTCCGGCTGGACATCGGCGAACTCGCGAACTTTGTCGTTGAAGCTGGGAGCGATGAACTGATCTCGTGGGTCGCGACCAGGCTTCCGCAACTCCTCCAGGATGCCCTTGACGGTGAACGCGTCTGCGTCGATCTGGCGGGCATCAACCTTAGTCAGGAGCTGAGGGTGAGCGATCAGTTCGCCGATAGGAGTGTCGAGCAAGCGAGCGATTTGCTCGACCACTGGATACGACTCGGGATGGACTGCGGTGGAATCCAGCAAGTCCTCACCGCCACGTATGCGCAGGAAACCGGCGGCCTGCTCGAATGTCTTCGCGCCGATGCCCGGGACTTTGTTAAGCTGCTTCCGCGAACGGAAGCGACCATGTTCGTCTCGGTAGGAGACTATGTTCAAAGCGACGCGTTTGGTTACTCCCGCGACGTAGCGCAGCAGCGTCCAGGAGGAGGTGTTGAGGTCGACGCCGACGCGGTTGACGCAGCTCTCAATGGCAATTTCGAGGGATTGCTGGAGTTGGTGCTGATCTACATCGTGCTGGTACTGGCCGACGCCAATGGACTTGGGATCGACCTTAACCAATTCGGAGAGCGGATCCTGCAGGCGGCGGGCGATGGAAATGGCGCCGCGCACGGTGAGATCGAGATCGGGGAACTCCTGGCGGGCGATGTCCGAGGCAGAGTAGATGCTGGCACCGGACTCACTGACCATAACCGAGAAGATACCTTCGAGGCGGTTGGTGCGTAGCGTGTCGCGGACGAAGGCGTCGGTCTCGCGCGACGCGGTGCCGTTGCCGATCGCGATGGCTCGAACGTTGTATTTCGCGATCATTGCTACCAGGCGGGCCGCTGCCTCGCTGGCTGCAGCTTTCGAGGCGTTGAGATAGAGGACGTCGTTGGCCAGGAACTTGCCCGTCTCATCTACGACTGCGACCTTGCATCCGGTGCGCAGGCCCGGGTCAATGCCCAATACCGAGATGGGACCAGCCGGTGCAGCGAGCAGCAGATTCTGTAGATTATCGCGAAAGACCTGGATGGCATCAGTGTCGGAGCGCTTCTTCAGTTCCAGACGTATCTCGCCCTGGATGGATGGGTTGAGAAGGCGCTTCCAGCAGTCGTCGATTGCGAGTTCAAGCTGCGGTGTCCAATCTCCGTCGACACGCAGCAAACGGGAGCGCAGCAACGAGTTCGCACGAAGGGGCTCAAGTTCGATAAGGAAGTAGAGAATCGACTCGCTCTCACCGCGACGAATGGCTAGCATTCGGTGCGAGGGGATGGTCTTCACCGGCTCGCGATATTCGTAGTACATCTTGAACATTTCCTGCTCGTCGACGCTGTCAATGCACCGGCGGCTCTGGATGACGCCCTCTTGAAACATCAGGTGGCGGGTCAGCTTGCGCACCTCCGCGCTCTCGCTGATCCGTTCTGCGACGATGTGACGCGCACCTTCGAGCGCTTCCTCCACCGTCGCCACTTCCCTTTCCACACTAACGAAGGTAGCGGCGTGTTCATTTAGCGACTGGCCGGTGACCTGTTGATTCCAGAGGTAGTCAGCAAGCGGTTCTAACCCCCTGTCCCGGGCGATCGTGGCCTTCGTCCGGCGCTTGGGGCGGAACGGTAGGTAAAGGTCTTCTAGTTCCGCGCGATCGAAGGTGGTTTCGATCTTCGCCTTCAGCTCATCGGTCAGCTTTCCCTGCTCGTGGATGGTGGCGAGGATAGTGGAACGCCGACTCAGCAGATCGCGGAAGTAAGCCAGCCTCTCTTCGATAGCGCGAATCTGCACCTCGTCGAGATTGCTGGTGGCCTCCTTGCGATAGCGGGCGATGAAGGGCACAGTCCCCCCTTCATCAAGCAGGCCGATGACGGCGTTGAGCGAGTGCATGGAGATGTTGAGCGAGGTTGTGATCTGGAGCAGTGCGTCGGGAGACAGTACCTTTGTATCTATCATTCCCTCCTATCGTATCGAGAGAGCTTCTGGAAAACGGGTACGCGTAGATACAACACGAAGGTCGACAACCTTACTTGCACACGATCAGGCCGTTCTTCCACAGTGCCATCACGACATCCATCTGGCTGTTGTGTAATTTCTCTGGGTCGTTCGTCACGGCGTGCCATAGCGCAGTTGTCGACCAGCTCTGCCTTCCTTCAGCCAGCAACGCGACGGCGCGGACTGCATAGGCCTTGTTGTTTTTCGGTGACGTGTAGTGACCTGGAGGGATTCCCTTAACCATTCCCTCTTCGCAGAGGCCTAAGTAGGCTCCACGCGGGCAACCCTTCTTTCGCGCCGTCGGGCTAGTCGGATAGAGCTTCTCCATCGCGCTCTCCCATCTGGCTACGGGACTGATGTTCGAAGAAGACCCTTGCCGGGTCGCCATGAGCGCTGCTTCCCCATATCTGTTCGCCATCGTGGACCCTCGCGTCGCGTGGACTTCATTCTCATTAGAGCACTCATGTTGACGATGGTGGATGGCTCGGCTCACCCAAAGCGTTGTTGATGCGTAGTTCACGGGAAATGACTGTAAATAGCGAATGGCAAAATGGGACGTTACTACGCCAATTAGCCGAACAGACCTTCAATCGCAGGTTCATTTTCCCCTTCAGCGGGCTTCATCTTCATCGCGGAACGTTGCCAACTCCGCTTCGTTGAGCGTGTGGCACAGACCTACCAGCTCAACAGCTCTTGCCTTGAGGATGTCAAACGACTCATGAAGACTCGCGGAAAGGACTTCCGCTTCGGTTTTACGGAGGATTTCGGACCTCGACCAAAGCAGGCCGGACTCCTTGCTAATAGCGAGGAGTGTACCCATAGGCTTCCCTAGAGAGCCGAGGTTTGTGGCAACGTTGAGATACCGCTGCATGTACTGGGGGCTAATTCGAACGATATGGTCCAACGTCAACGTGCGTCCGAGCTGTATGGCACATGAGAATAAAGACCGCTTTCCACAGTCTTCACTGTTTGTTTGCCTATGCTCTCTTCCATGTGCGAGGTGGAACGGGCGAACGCGTTCGAGGCCGACCGGCGCCACGCGAAACCGGTTTGCTTCGACGCTTGTTATTGCGGTTGCATCATTGCCGCCGTACGGCTTGCACGGGATGAGAGCATCAGCCGACCTTCGCCCAGGCCCACAACGATGATTGGGGACTGCGTAGGGCTGACTAGGATGATTTTGGAGCGCATCTTGCGTTAGCCGGCCTATTTGCCCGATGGGACTTAGGCTAGTCAGCGCCTTGTGGCCGGGGCTCGACCAAATTGGCGGTATGCAGACGCTGTGGTCGCAGGGCGAGCATTTCTTCCACGAGATAACCAGCGGTCGTTCCATCCGAGAACGTGACGACGAGCCCATCGGCGTCAGGCTCCACTGTCAATATGCGTATCGCCTCGTCCATGCCAGAATTTTACCCGTTGATTGGTGAACTCTTGAGTGGGATACCCGACGGATCACACCATTATTTTGCGAGGGGTCCGCCGCCGCAGTCCTTCCTCGCCAACCACTGAGAGGCGAGCATGCTGGCCGTCCGCTGTCTGAGGTCTACCGGGTGGCCTTCGTTGACGCCCGACGCAACGCCCTCTTTGGATCCTCGGCAGCGCGTCTGGCTGGTGTGCTTTTGGATTGGGCACTGCCGAGTCGATCGGCAAGCCGGAGATGCGCCTGACCATGGCTTTGTCGCACGAGGATCTGGGCAGCCTTGCTATCTGCCGTGGGAAGACGCCCTAATAGATGGCGAGCGTCTGGGCCTGCTCAACACGGTTGAGTGCGTACCTGCGAAGGCTTTGCCACCTGGGCTACGATTGCATACAAAGCCGATGTAGATTTGTCCAAACTCAGCGACAACGGCTTCATTTCCGGCAAGACGTCGCCGCCCCAGTAGGCTCAGCTAATCGTTCAGCCGGATATGTGACTTGGGCTCTGTTCACGTGTCCCCAGGGAGTAAGCGTGTGGATCCGGGTGCGAGTAACGCTCGTGATTTCTCTCACCTCAATACCTCGTGCCAATAATGCATCTGCAATCAGGGAACGATGGCAGCGCCAGGGAACAGCTTCTGCGCACATAATTGCAACTTGCTCCTGCTTCGCAAGCTCTATAAGAGCATCGAGGTTCTTCTTGAAGTCGGGCGTTTGCATGTAATCAGCATAGCCACGGAAGCTGGCGTTCCGCCACGCGGTGTTAATTGAATCTGGTCGGGCATGCCGAAAGCCCCCTAGACCAGGCATGTACCTGTAGTGAAGCCGAGCGGAATGCAGTGCAGCCGACAACTGGTCCCTGTTAAACTGCGGATTGTGGCGCGAACGCGGGACGGTGCGCACATCGACCAAGCGTTTTACATCGTGCGCTTTGAGGAGACGGATGAGTTCAGCTACAGGGCGCGTAGAGTGCCCTATCGTCATGACAACCAGCGGGATCGATGGTTCGCGGTGTCTCATGCAGGTCCTGGGGCGACTCCGCCTGAGACGCGAAGCCTTTGTGCGGCTTTGCTAACCTGGGTTAGCCCTTCACCTGAACGAGCAGCATGCGTACTCCGGTTGTCGCAGAGATGCCGTGCGGCAACATCGGAGGCATATAGATAAAGGAGCCTGGCTGGGCGTTGATCTTGTCCTCTCCCAACTGAACCTCGGCCTCACCTTCGATGAAATAGAGCACCGCCGCAGTCGGGGCGGAATGCCCTGACAGCGCTTCGCCAGCCGAGAACCCAAACAGTGTGATGTTTACGTGTTCGTCTTTTTTCAAAACCCGGCTCAAGATACCTTTGTCAGGAAGTGCAAACTCCGTCTGCAGATTAGCTAAGAATGTGTAGTCCATATGTCCCTTCTCTTTCCAGGTACAGCGGGTGAGCGATGCGGGAATCAAGTTCCTACAACGGTGTTATTTTGGGTCGTAGCTGTCCACAGCGGATAACGTATTCCGGCAAGCCGATTGATTGCGAGCACCTGCACTGTAAGCAGGATTACCGCGACCTCAATGATGACAAGTTCCTTTGGCTTAGAGATGATCCCGAGGGAGACGATGAGAGTCGTCGCTCCTGCGGGAGGATGACTTATCCGAAAAAGAGCCATTAGGGCAACTGTAGCCGACAGTGACAGCGCTGCGGCCAATACCCTGGCGGCATGAACACCTGGGTGCACGCCGAAAGGCGGGCTGGAGGCTGCAGTGAGCGCAAAGGCTATATTTCCACAAATGAGCCCAATCGCGTGCCCCAGGATGGTATTGCGTGGGCTGGAAGCTTCCGCCATAGGTGAAAAGAAGAAGAGATACGCAGTTGGGCCGAGCGATGGAAAGCTAAATGCACTTCGTGTAAGAAGTGCCAGCAACGCTGGCAGTCCGATGGTGATGAAGCCATTTATGCAGACATAGACAGCCCACACCAGGCATGACGGGAAGTGTTGCAGGAGCCACTCCAATCGCATGTGTGCGAGGAGCACGCCGACGTGCTCAAAACCCCTGGGCTCGGCAGTTGCTTGATTCGGCTCATCTCGCGTATCAGGTTTTCTTCGGGAGGTCATCAGATGTTGGGGAGCAGGTCAAAGTATTCATCGTCTTCGTTCTTGCCGCCTTCACCGAGGCCAACTGACTTCTCCGACTCGACAAACTCGATCCGCTCAATCCACTTCACCATTTTGTAACCAAGCTGATTCTCGACCCTTAGCCGCAACGGGGCCCCGTATACCTCGGTCAGAGGCTTTCCATTCATCTCCGAAGCAAGCAGGCATTGGGCCTTGAGCACATTTTCGAGGCTCTGCGTGTCGTAGTAGGCCCCGCCATAAAGGGAGCCGCCAAAAGAGAAAAATGCGACTACTTTGGCATTGGGCTTCGGGCGGACAAGATCGACGAGAGACTTCATTGGAAGCCCGCCCCACTTAGCAATGCCAGTCCAACCCTGGATGCAGTGGTGCATAGTGATCCCTTCAGTCTTTGCCAGCTTCTCAATTTCTGCGAGCGAAAGCTCGACTGGGTTATCGACAAGGCCGTCCACCTTCAGCTTGAAGTCCTTGAAGCTATTCCTGGCCATCTGCTTCCAATCCTCACGTTCTGGGATCTTGCCGTTCGGCCAGAAACGTGGAGAGATGTCTGCTTCGGTGTAGTGCTCACTCGGCGAGAGGCGATTGAGAGTAGTTAACATCAGGGGGTACGTAATGAACTTTTGCATGTGTTGCAGTCCTCGTGGGTAAATCCAGGAGATGTAATGCGCCACAATCCACGTCAGGACGACGACGCCGATGCCGACGAAGCCCAGAATCATTCCAATGCGATTACCGTCGTCGGTACCCATCACGATGTGGTTCATATTGCGAACGAAGCCGGTCATCGCGATCAAGGTGACGTGGACCACGAGAAAGGCGAAAAAGCTGAGCATGGTAAGAAAGTGAATGGAACGTGCCGACTGCCTACCGCCGAATAGCCTGGGGTACCAGTGGAAGCGATTTACAGCAGCGGGCGACATCGCTATCCCGGTGAGAATGGCCAGAGGGCCGAAGACAAAGACAACGGAGAAGTAGGCAATCTGCTGCAGCGCATTGTAGCCGTAGTATCCGTTCAGCTCAGTCGGCAGATGAAATGTCGCGTAGTGCACCCACGTGTTCCAGGCCTGGAGCAATACGAGCGTAGACTGGGGAACAAGCCGTCGCCACTGCTCGGTATCAAACAGCATGATGATGAAGAAGACGCCCGTGATAATAAACCCGTACACATTTAAAAAGTGCCAAGATCGGGCGGTGCCGATCGTATGCCGGTAGCCTGGCGTGGCAACCATGGGCGAGACGTAGCGAGCGTCGTCTTTTGCAGTCCAGAGGCGGTCCGTTGGCACCTGAATTGGCGTCAGGCGGATCCACTCGCTGCCGGGAGTGCAGTGATTGTTGAAGTAAAGACGCGGATGGTCGGCCAGGATGGACAGACCGCTCCGGATCAACATTGTGACAAAGAGGAAGTTGAAGAAGTGGCAGTAACGCACCCACAAAGGAAAACCATGAGGTCCAACAAAGTTATTGGGATAGATCTGCGGAACAGGTGGAATATAGGGAAGGCCGACCAATAAGACCTCTATCCATGCCGCGAGCACGGGGAGAAGCACCAGCACGGCAGCGGCTACGAGGATGGAGGGGCGAATCCAAATCCGAAAGCGGCGATCGGGGGGATAATGAACGGCGGCATGTGCCGCATCGAATGAGATCATTGCTTATCTCCTGCGGGTCAGACTCCGCATTTGCCCAGCTAAGAAGTATCGGAACGCGATTATAACTAGCCATTGAGATGCACAAAGCTACGCCACAACGGTTGGCGTGGGCCGTCACCTGCAAATACCGAGTTGCCGAGCAGGAGGGTGAGTGTGAGGTTAACTGCAAACAGGAGAACGGCACTTAGCTCCAGCATCCCGGAGATCGGCAGCAATTTCCATGCGACTGATAGCAGCCCTTCATAGGCAAGAGGTTCAGAGGAGACGCGCAGCAAGCATCCAGTCTGCAAGAAAAATAAGCTTAGGAACATCAGTCGCTTGCTGAAAATAGCTCGGACCCCTGCAAAATGGGGCAGTATGCGTGGTCCGATGGAGAACACCATGGTAGCCGCGAAGCCTACCGTGAGAGCATGGCGCGATGCTCCCCAGATGCCGCCATGGCGATCCGCAAAGGCCGCCCAAATACTCATACAGCCTGCTATCACCAGCCACGCATAAGCAATTCGAATAAATGAAGGGAAGCTGGGATGGATGCCTTGAACCTTCGCGTGTCCCTGCGGCTGTTGGGCGAGATGCAGCGCCAATCCGATCACGATAGCGCTGCACGCCAGCAGGATCGTCGCCGGACCGGTCCAACCGGAGACTCCACAGAGTACGCCAAGCAGGTTAAGAGCGAGCGCCAGCCGCAGTTTGGGAGTATCTGGCTTAGGAATCGCTAGAAATGCGGGCAGCCAACGTGCCGAGAAGCCCCATACAACCGGCACAATGAAACCCCAGCCCATCAGGACAAGGTACTTCTGATCGAGCGCGTGAGGAAACGAGAGGAGTGTTCCCTGGAGTGCCAGCCGCAGGCATTCCACGAAGTTGAAGGTGACAGCGGCGGTGAGTCCCCCCGTACCTAATAGAACCGAGACCATCCAAAGCTCCATTCCTGGCTTCGCGCGATTGCCCTGCTCCGACTCGGGTAGCTTATGGCGGGAGGCGGCGGAGAGAAACAAGAGGACTGCGATCAGCTCGAGCCCAGCGGAAACCGGAAAGAGTGTTCTCCAATGCCAGGCATAAATATTTGCCAGCCAACGCAGGGCAACGCCCACGGTCCATAGGCCGAAACACGTTATAGGGAGACTAAGAATTGACCGCTCGCGAGTGGGTTGCGAGTAAAAGCCAATGCCAAGGATGAAGCTGCCAATCCAGCCAAACATCTGGGCGTGGCCATGACCCTCCATCCACGCGGGGGGCAGGTTGGCCGACCCGTGGTGCGCGCTGATGGCCATCAGGTTGGAAAAGCCCAGTAAAGTGCCGGGTAATGCCATGAAGAAGAGGCCGCTCAGAATCCAGGCTCGGAGTACCAGGCTCTTCTGGCGCTCGCGAGTCACGATTGCACGGGTCAAATTTCCAGCTGAATTGATCATCTGCAACTCCACTACCAACACTAGGCGGAGCCAATTGCTTCCGCAGTAACTTCTGTCACTGCGTCGGATGGCGATAACGAGTTTCATAGAATCATGAATCCACTTATCAACGCGATCGATTTCAACGAACGCCCATTTATCGCGATCTGGGAAATAACGCAGGCCTGCGATTTGGCTTGTGTACATTGCCGCGCCTCCGCTCAACCGGATCGCCATCCAATGGAACTCACAACTTCAGGAGGGAAGCGTCTGATTGACCAAATTGCTAACTTGAAGGTTCCGGTCTTTGTGCCCACAGGAGGCGATCCTTTAAATCTGCCCGATATCTTTGAATTAGTCGGTCATGCCCGCACGATGGGGGTTCGTGTATCCCTCACCCCTAGCGCTACTCCGCTGCTGACCAGAGAGATGGTCGTAGGCGTAAAACAGGCTGGCCACGCACGCCTTGCGGTGAGCATGGATGGCGCGTGCGCCGGGACGCATGACGCATTTCGAGGGATGCTGGGTTCGTTTGCTCGAACGCTCGACGCCATTCGCTGGGCCAACGAAAACGGACTCCCGGTCCAGATCAATACCGCGTTCAGCCGCCGGAACGTCGCTGAGATCGACGACCTGGTCGCTCTGATGGAGAGTCTCCAGATTACGTTGTGGAGCGTTTTCTTCCTGGTCCCCACCGGTCGCGGAAAACTCAGCGATCTGCTGAACGCCGAAGAGTTCGAGCAGATCTTCGCCAGACTCTACACCCTCTCAAAAACTGCGAGCTTTGACATTAAGGCAACTGAGGCACAGCATTACCGGCGGTTCCTGCTACAGCAAAGGGTCGCGGAACGAAAGTCCGGTACTGAACCCGCCAGTTCCCAGCAGAAGCCCGCAGATGCCATTGGCCGAGCGCCGCGTGGACTGAACGACGGCAAAGGGTTCGTCTTCGTCTCGCACACCGGAGAAGTCTTTCCCAGTGGGTTCATGCCGCTCTCGGCAGGCAACGTACGCCAGCAGGAGCTGGCTGCCATCTACTATGACTCGCCGTTGTTTCGGAGCCTCCGAGACACAGCAAAGCTGGAAGGCAAATGTGGCGCATGCGAGTTCAAAGACATATGCGGAGGATCGCGATCCCCCGCCTACGCTCTGACGGGAAATCCTAACAATGAGGAGCCTTGCTGCTCCTACGTACCCAAGGGCTATATCCAATCGCCGTCCAATCTCAAAACGGCATTCACGCTTTACGTGCTGCAAGGGGGATGACGGATTCCGGCAGCCAGATTGGTGTGCGACGTAGAGTGCGGAAATCAGCGACAATCAAAGAAAGAGGCCGCGAGATGGCAGTACAGATAGGCGCGAAACCAGACAGCGGATTTGACGATCCGATTGGCATGCTGAAAGACTGCCATCGCCGGATTGAGCACTTCCTCGACATCTTATGCTTGGTTACTGAGCGAGCACACGCCCGGAGCCTCACTGGCGAAGAGCGGTCCGCCGTGAAGGCTTCGCTGCAGTATTTCCATGTTGGGGGCGAACGGCACACGGCAGATGAGGAAGAGTCTCTATTCCCACGACTGCGTGGCGAATCTGCCGCCGGCAGCCTCGAAGATGTCAATCGCCTCGAAAGCGACCATCACCGCGCCGCAGGCCTGCACGAGTCTGTGGATTGGCTCTATACGACATGGATGTCGGTTGGCACGCTGGAGCCTGACGAGCAACGGCGGCTATTGTCCCAGACACGACAGCTGAAGCAACTCTATGCGGAGCATATCCAGGTGGAGGAGAGAATTGTGTTTCCGCACGCCCTGCAAATGCTGGATAGCCGAATCATCGCTGCGATGGGACAGGAATTCCGGGACAGAAGAGGATGAACGTCCAGAATGGATTGCTATACAGTTTTCGAGGGTTTAGTGGTCAACTCAAATGAATCTCCTGCATCGGTGGCTATGTTCCTCTTCGCGTTGGAAAGATACCGTGGAAACACAGATTATTCCCTGGGCGCTGGAGGGATTGGAACTCGGATCCAATGTTCTCGAAGTGGGTCCAGGTTACGGAATGACAACCGACGTACTGCATGACTGGGTCGAGCACCTAACGTGCGTGGAGATAGACAACACCCTTGCTCAAAGACTACGCCGCCGAAATGAAGGCCGCGACGTGACTGTCCTGTGTGAAAGTGCCACCGCGATGTCGCTGCCCGACGCCGCATTCGACGGGGCCGTGTCCTTTACTATGCTGCACCATGTTCCATCGATGGCACTGCAGGACCAATTGTTGGCGGAAGTCGCGCGTGTCCTGCGTCCAGGCGGTATCTTTGCAGGCACAGATAGCTGCTACAGCCATGTGTTTGGCTTTCTGCACCTGTTTGACACGATGGTGGTGGTCGAACCCTCGACTTTTCCGGATCGCCTCAGGGCCGCTGGCTTTGAACATATTCGAGTGGACGTTCAGCCAGGTAGGTTTCGCTTTCGTGCGCGTAAGCGGTCAGACGCAATCGCTCGTTCTTGAGGAACAGCTCCCCAACGGAGACGCCAAGTACCAGCGCAATGCACCGGGCTGTCCCGATGAGGATCAGGTTGCGCATGCATGCAGGTTCACCGTGAAGGAACGTGAGCGCGAGCGCGAACATGAGCAGCGGACCAATGATTCAGTTCTAAACGGAGAGACAGGCCGAGTATGCGCTTATTCTGGAACACCTTCCCCAGCTCATAATGGTGAGGACAATGGCGATGGAAATGTTCATTGTCCTACTCAGGAAGCTGTTCACGAACCCACGGATTGAGCGACAAGGAAGGCTACATCACTCCAGCCTAGCCCTTTGCGGCAACCTGGAGCCTCCTGTACTGCTCCGGCGTCAGGTGGACGTACTCGCTTGCCCCGACCCCACGCCCTAACGTTGTGGTCGAACCCGTCGAGGGTGGCGTCTTCGGGGGTACACCGCGTCACAAAGCTGCGGAGAGCCTTTAGGTCGGCGAAGCTGTAGAAGCGTGCCGTAGAGCCGATGGTCGTCCGGCAGTCCGCTTCGATGAAGTGAACCGTCCACGCATCGCGGTAGTGCATGAAAGTTGAGCAACACCCGAGGCATGGCGGGATTATAGGCGGGCTGTGAAGTGGCTGCTGCGCCACAAGGATATCGGAGGGGACCGGTTGATCATCGCCTAGGCGCTCACCCTGGCCCGTCGGTCATCGCGGAGATCAACAGAGCGGACACGAGCAGTCACTTCGGCCAAAAACAAGCCTCCGGTGACGCGTTCTCCTTCACCGCGACCTCCGCTTGTAGTGTTGCATCGACAGGAAGACCTTCAGGATCTTGGAGCAGGTTCAAACCGCCCGTTTTGACTTCACGCTTTGCAAAACTTCGACTGAACCGATTATGCCCCTACCGATTTCAGATGTCGTGTAAGTTGTTGAGTTATGGTGCGCCCGGAAGGAGTCGAACCTCCGACCTACTGGTTCGTAGCCAGTTGCTCTATCCAGCTGAGCTACGGGCGCACATGCTTTGAGTCGAAATCCACTCTGTCGCAACTTTCCAAGGATAAAGGATTTCGGTTCCCAGAGCAACTCGCCCATAGGGTGAAAACAGCGAGGTTAACCTCAACTGCCCGCATGTTCCAGTGGGAAATGATGGTGTGCGCGGAACACGTAATGTCCGATGAGCCAGCCGCCCGTCGCGCCTAACAGAACGTCGCTGGGAAAGTGCTGTTGCCCCATCACTCGGGTAGCACTGACGCCAACAGCAAGGGCATACACGCCAAATTGCACCCACTTCGAGTGGTATTCTCCAGCGATAACTGCCGCAGATGACCAGGCAACCATGCTGTGTGCGGACATAAAGGAGGAGTCTGCTCCTGACTTGCCAATATAGAATTCTCCTTGACTGTTATCCGCAAACGGTCGCTCGCGGAAAGAGCAAAGCTTAATCGCCTCGTCAACGACAAATGCGTCGACCATCGCTTCAGAGCCGAGGAGTCCAGTCTCTTTCATGTGCTCTTCGTGACGCAACTGCCCTACGCCGAACATCGTAATCGGCGCTGCAATGAGGCCGCCGATCAGGCCATTGGATACATTGAGATTGATTTGGTTGAACGACGGATTTGAGCTCACCACTGCCGTCATGGTCTTCGTGTCTGTGGCAAATGCCGCGGCAGAGGCTCCTGCCAACGGCAGCAGCCACTTGAGATCCTTCACGCGCAGATACGCCGGTGAGACGGCGATATTCACTCCATCGCGGAGGATGTTCAGGGGAATCTTCTGCGGTGTCACCGGTGGATGGTCCTGGTGCTCCAATGAAACAGTAGACAATCCATTCGCTGACGGAAGGCCGGCTGACCACAAAGCTGAAGGGGCATCCGGGAGCACGTCTACACTGCTCCTTGCGACTTCCACAGTCGGCCGGTCAATCGGCTGGATGGCCGAACTTCCGAGTGCGGAGCGGCCAAAAAGGCAGACCGTGAATACGAGAAGGATGTGACTTAGACAATCGGAACCGCTGTTTCGAAATTTCCGCATTCGCATCTTTATTTTTTGCCCGGGTGACCCAGTTTGTAAAAATACCCACAGATATCCCTTGGATGCGATTGAGCTTCAAGCCCGCAAAGCTTCCTTCAAAAATAGTGGTGGGAGATTCGGAGATCGAACCCACGACCACTGGATTAGAAGGCCGAACCAAGCCTTTCACAAAACACCAGTCACTTTAGCCTATTCCAAATAAACGGGTTAGAGCGTGCTTGGGCAACCCGTTTGCTCCGTTTGCCACTTCCTTCGCAAGCGTAATTCCAAAAAACTCCCGGTCTTCAAACTATCGCGTGTAAGTGCTCCGGATTTAGGATTGAAAAACAGGCGTGACGGATATATCCGAACCTCAGGTGTGGACAATGGAGTGGCGGACGCGGCCAACGAGACTACGCAAGAAAGCGTTATCGCTCAGACAGTCGGTTACCTTTAACGCTGCTCAGCGCTGTCAAGAGTCTTCACCTGCATAACATCCGTCGTGTGCCTGAAGGTCTCCGCAGGGTCGATTCTGCGGAGGTATCTGCACGAAAATTTTTTTTACACCTGAAGCAACTTTTGGTGGTAGGAACAGCGCTTCACCGGGATCTGTCGGTTGGCATTCAAACACCAGCGCCTGAATCATAGAGTGATCGTTTGAATCTTGCGTCGCCAGTCAGTATCCGGGAAGTACCTCGCTCCTGATTTCCGCTTAACTGTCTCTCTCCCCCTGCCGGGTCCAGTCGTTGGCGAATTTGGAGGTCGCTCCCAGATTAGCCTCCGCGTATCACCGCCCACTGAAGCTCCTTCCGGGAGGGTCGCCACGTGCAGAAGACCGTTATTAAGATCGTTGGTGAAAACCACGAAACCTGCCAACGCACCCTTGGCATTCTGAGCACAATCGACAGTCTGATCGTGAGCGATTTGCACCCAGACGTAATATGTATCGGTTGTGGCAGCCACTTACCGCCCGCAGTCCTCGATTTAGCACGTTCGTTCGGTGGGATCTCACGCGTCCCTGTTCTCTTGATTACCTGGGATGGTTCGGAGGATCTAGCCATCCACGTTCTTCGGCTAGGTATTCAGGAGTACATCCGGGATACCTGTAGCCCAGCCAAGATTGCATCGATTTTCACCGGCCTGCGGCCTTGTGATCGCAACCAGGAACTGACGGATGGCGACATGATGGTCGGAAGAAGCTCGGCCATCTGTCGCGCCCGTGACTATATTCAGCGGGTCGCGAAGACCTCAAGTACCGTTCTGATTACGGGAGAAACCGGAACTGGGAAGGAAGTGATTGCGGAACTTATTCACCGGAACAGTCATCGCACCCACAAACCTCTAGTCTGCATCAATTGTGCTGCGATACCCGATTCTTTATTTGAAAGTGAACTTTTCGGATATGAGCGGGGCGCCTTTACCGGCGCGCAGACGCGCCACGACGGCAAGCTCAAGATGGCCGATGGCGGAACGGTGTTCTTCGATGAGATCGGCGACATGAGTCCCTATGCACAGGCCAAAATTCTACGGCTCATCGAGAGCGGCGAGATACAGCGCCTTGGCAGCGGAGTCTCTCAACGCATCGACATCCGCATCATTGCTGCGACCAACCGCGATCTCGAGCACTGTTCAGGGTCCGAAATGTTTCGCCGGGACCTATACTTTCGTCTCAACGTAGCGCGCGTCCGGATGCCCCCACTCCGCGAACGCAAGGATGATCTGCTTCTCCTTGCTGACCGCTTCCGGATTGACTGCAATCGCATCTTCAATCGGAACACTATCGGCTTCACAGCAATTGCCGAACAAGCTATTCTGCAGCATCAGTGGCCTGGGAACGTTCGCGAACTCAAGAACATCATCGAGGCTGGATTTATCAGTCACGATCATAGCTCCCTCTTAGTAGATTTACCGGATTTGTTCTGTCGTACCTTGGAGATGCAGCCGATCGTCGGGACATCCGAAGTCGCTGTATATTTGACGCTCTTGCTCAGTCGCATTGGAACAAGAGCAAGGCTGCCGAAGCCTTGCGATGGTCAAGAATGACCCTCTATCGCAAGATGGAACTTTACGGCATCGGCACAGAGCACCGACCTTCTGCCGTCAGCTAACTCCTACGATCAAAGATGTAGCAGCCACTGTCACAGTGACGCAACACGTTACACCACGTGTTACAACGCCTGTTACGCATCGTCCGCGACACCCACCCATTTACTCAGCAAATCGCCAATCGCGTACGCAGCGCATTAGCTTCTCGCGTGCACTTCAAGTGCGCAATGGATCAACAGCTCAATCCAGATTGTGTGCTCATTGACGGAAAGTCCCGCGACACGTTCGAAATAGGATTCAACGCCTATGTCTTCGTTTTTGCCTTTGCCTTCGCAACGGATGTACAAGATGGCTCACCTAGTATTCATACCCGGCTTGTAACTAGCCCGGTCACCGCAGGACACCTGTGTGACGTTCTGTCCGTTTCGTTACAGAACTACGCACAAACGTTTGGCCCGTTAGCTAAGGACGACTATGAGTGACTTCACTGCAATCCGCGCCCTGACCGATTCCCTCAAGTCGATCCTTGAGTTAGGTATTACTCTTAGCCCTGATCCGCAACGGAACGGAATTTCGGTCGATCTGCGGTTGCCTAAGGAAATGCGCAATGCGAACGTCAACGGTATCTCCCTCTGGCTGTACCGGGTGACCACCTGGGTGACTTCGCTGTGGCGGGTCTTGCCAGCCTCGTCGTAAAAGACGACCATCTTCTGCTGTTAGCAGATGCGTTAGACGCCAAACGGCGAGGATGGCAAGAATAAGGCTGAGGGCCGTCATGTCCTTGGACCTCAAGGGGGCACAAGAGAGTGAATGAGGGCGGCAAAAGGATCTTCGAAGGCGACGTGCTGGCCGGCCAAGGCGGAGTAGATGCGCCTGCATGCCGGGACGAGTGTTCGACGCTGTGGCTTCAACCGCGGGAACGGAGACGCCACCGAGCAGCAGGAGCGACGCCTTGCGTATGGCGAAAAGCATATGGCGGAGCTCGTTGGTGACACCGAGAACGCTGGTGCCGGGAATATCCATCTGCCGGACGGGAAGAGCGAGAGACGTGAGATTACTGCGGACAGCGGTGAGTATGGCCAACCAACCTACGGATAAGGACAAGCCAGGCGCAATCCACAAAGGCCTCGCAGATGAAATTGTTTTTGAAGGTCATCCCGGAACCAAGTCGAAGCATGAGCCCAAGTTAGCCGGAGCCTTCAAGCAAGGCATTGGTGCCGCCCTTGCGAGGCTGATGGCAGACCCGGAGCAGAGGCTGAATCGATTCTGTCGCAGGGGCGTGAACATGCATTTCAAGGTGAACTCGCCAAAGATTTCCCGACATCGGCAAGTCATCGCTCGACGGGCTCACTTCCTCCCTTTCCGTTGAACTGGACGGCATCCGCGAAGAAGCCGGTATCTCCGAGGAAGAGATTAAGATCGCCGTCGGAAAGCGTCAGCAACAGATTCAGCAGGAAAAACTCGATGCGTTGAACCAGGTCGAAGGTGCCGGTGATGTGGGAAAAAGAAAATCGCTGATTCCGGTACCGAAGCGCTTGGCATCATCTCAGGTACCCGAGAGCAGATCGACCTGGCCACCGAAGACAAACTAGCCGCAGCTAAGGGCGACAACGATCCCGAGGTCGTGAAGCTGAGGCGCGAACGCCTGATCCAGGAGACTCAGGCTAAAGTCGCTAAACAGGTCCGTTTGATATCGTCGCCCGTCTTCGCCGTCTCTCAGGCAGCAGCTTCTTCGGCAAACTCTTGGATTGCTTTTACTGCCTTAGCCTTTGGGTCGCTGCGCCCTTCGCCCTGCTATCTCAGCGTGCCTGGCAAGATCGTCTGCTGCTGTGGCTTGCTCTCTCCGGTGCCGCGATCCTTCTCAATCGTCTCGCCGACACAATCGCACCGGATCGGCCCGCCTATTTCGAAGCCCCGCCCCTGAATTCCGCACCAGAAACAACCAAAGAGCAATCATGAGTTGCTGCGGCACATCCCGTTCCCAACCCTTTGCCATACCTACCTTTTCCGCTATCAAGCCTCTAGGCTCCCTCACCTTCGAGTACACCGGCAAAACCCGCCTCACCGTGATAGGTCCCGTCAGCCGACAGCGTTACGACTTCGAGCGCACCGGTGCCCGGCTCAGCGTCGATTCTCGCGACGGCCACTCCCTAGCCACTGTTCCCACACTCAAGCGCATCTAGTACATTGAGCTTGTCTCACAGCGGGAGTCCACGCATAAGGCTGAAGTCGTTCGCTCTCATTTGCGAACTGCTGCCCCGTCCCGCAGAGATGGAGTTCGGTTTTTGTATGCTGATTAGGCGATGGCACCAGTCCTAAGATTACTCAGTGGGAGTAGTACCTCAGGCCAAAGTCCCTTACGAACTCCAGCGGTTTCGATCACTGGGTCCGGAAATCGACCATGCGTGGGCTTGAGCCTCGGTGGTCACCGCAAAACCGGCCATACGTGGTCACTTCAAAACCGGCTATAGAGATTGGCCTGAGACGTGATTGTTTTACCGTGCCGCGGTGTACTTAGGCAAGGTAGTGTGCTTTTTCCTTCCTGGTGAGCTTTTC
>JANYLK010000161.1 GCA_025357875.1 Granulicella sp. | reverse complement strand
TACCAACCGCTTCAAGTGCATCGTGACCCATGATGGGCTGTACGATCCTGCGTCGGCGTATGGGGATACCGAGGAGATGTGGTTCAACGAGTGGGAGTTTCGACGGGCGGGGGATTTTCCCAAGGGGTGGGATGGGTTTCTCCCCCAGCAATCGAAGATTGCCGGGGACCCCGGGATTGCGGACCCCACTCACGCGCAAACTGCGCGCGTGAATGGGGCACCCACGGCACCGACGGTTGAGGGGCGACCGGCTATGCCTTGGGGGTATGCTGCTTTGCCGGCGGATCAGGATCCATTTCGGAAGTGGTCGCCTATGCTGCATATTCAGGATGCGAAGACGCCTACGCTGGTGATTCATTCGCAGAAGGATTATCGGCTGGATGTGTCGCAGGGGATTGCTTTGTTTACGGCTCTGCAGCGGCTGGGCGTGCCTAGCAAGATGCTTTATTTTCCGGATGAGGGGCACTGGGTGCTGAAGCCGCAGAATTCGCAGATTTGGAATGAGGTTGTTTCCGACTGGTGCGATCGTTGGACTAAGACGGGAAAGTACGTGGAAAAGTAAGGAAGCGACTGAGGGATTGATGGTGTTCAAGCAGGCGAAGAAGCGGGAGCCGGTGGGGGAGGCGGGGTTGATGGAGTATGCCGTACGCATGCTGGCGGGGAGGATGCGTTCGGAGCGCGATCTGCGGCGGTTGATGAAGGGGAGGGCGTTCGAGGGGGCGGAGGGGGAGAAGGCGATGGATGCGGTTGTAGATAGGCTGAAGGAGCTGAAGTATCTTAGCGACACGCGATTTGCGGCGGACTATACGCGTTTGCGCAAGGAGAATGAGAAGTTCGGGCGGCGGCGGGTGCAGCAGGATCTGGCGGCTAAGGGTGTGGCTTCGGAGACAGTGGGCGCGGCGGTGGGCGCGGCGTACGAGGGCGTGGACGAGGTGGCGCTGGCAAGGGCGTATGTCGCGAGGAAGCGGATGAAACAGCCGAGCGGGGAGAAGGCGAAGAAGGAGTCGGCGCGGGTGATGGGAAGACTTTTGCGGGCGGGGTTTTCAGTGGGGACGGTGTTCAAAGTGCTGAAGGATTGGGGAGTCGAGGTGGAAGAGGTGGATTTGGAGGATGTGGCGGAAGGGTGAGACTCCCGCTGCAAGCAGATTCCTCCGCCACGCTGCGAAATGACAAACAAGTGGGCGCGGAATGACAAATAGCCCTCTGCGGAATGACAACAATTGCGCTGCGGATTGACGAAACAATGGGGACAGGTGGACTAGACGCTGCGGAGTAAGCGGACGGGGACGTAAAAAAGCGCGCGTATCAGACCGAAGACGCCATCGACCGCGATGCCGATGAGTCGAAACGGCAGCAGGATGAGCCAGACCAGCGGGTAGAGGATCAGCGCGGTAAGCGCGAGCGGCCAGCAGGTGATCAGCAGGATGCAAAAGAGCAGAAGTTTGAGCATGAGGTGAACTCCTTTCAGACGCGATTAGTGGTGGCCTGTCGGAAATGGTATACGGAGGAGAGGCGGGATAGGTTCCGCGGAGAAGGCGCTCAATCTGAGGGTTTACATCCCGCCCTTGGCAGTGAGGCTGCGAAGGATGGGGCACCCGGGCATTTTGGTCAGGCGAGGAAAACATGGTTGATCGCGTGGTGGCTGTGGACTGGTCGGGCGACCGCAGTGCGGCGGGGCAGCGGAAGAAGATCTGGGCAGGGGTATGGACTGCGGACCCCACTCATTCCCATGTTGACCCCACTCATCGCAATAAGGCCGCGATGAATGGGGCACCCGGTGAGCCAGTTGGGCGGGTGACGCTGGAAGGGGGGCGGACTCGGGCGGAGTTGGAGGAGTGGCTGATTGAGTTGGCGCGGGAGACACCGCGGATGGTGGTGGGGATCGACTGCTGCTTCAGCTTTCCGGCGTGGTTTCTCGAGGAGCACGGGTGTGAGACGGTGTTCGAATTCTGGAGGCGCGCTGCGGAAGGCAAGGGCGAGGAGTGGTTGCATCGTGAGTGCGCGGATGGGCGGTTCTGGGGAGTGACGGGCAGCGCACGCACAGGCAAGCGGCCAGCGGAGTTTAGCGGCGAAGGACTGCGGCGGATGATGCGAACGACGGACTGGGAGAACAAGATTGCGGTTCGCTTGGAGGGTGGCGACGAGGAGCGGGCAGCGAAGATGAGGGGGATTACGGCGAAGTCGCCGTTCCAGATTGGTGGAAGTGGAAGCGTGGGGACGGGGAGTTTGCGGGCAATGCCGGTGCTGATGCAACTGCGCGAGGCGGGTTTTGCGGCGTGGCCTTTTGATGCGGCGCGGCTGGGAGCGGACGAGCCGACACCGCTGCTGGTGGAGATGTATACGCGGCTGCTGACGGGGCCGGTGGCGAAGAGCAATGGGGTGGCTCGGCGGGGTTATTTGTTGGAGAAGAAGAATACAGATGCGGCGTATGCTGGGCTGGGGCGAAGAGTGATTGCGAAGGCGTGGGCGAGTGAAGATGCTTTTGACGCGCTGGTGTGCTGCGTGGAGATGGTGAAGCGGCGGAACGAGTTTGTTAGGCTTCGCGCGACGAGCGATTCGGTGCTGCGATTGGAAGGAATCACGTGGCGGCCGGGAGTTCAGGGGGCGGAATGAAGGGACGGATTTCAAGATGAGAGCAAATGTGATTACGCTGGCCGTGATTCTAGGGGGGGTGGTGTGGCTGGTGATGCATGCCTACCTGGTGGACTGGGATGCGGTGAAGGTGGCGGGGGCGGTTGTGGCGGGCGTAGCGCTGGTGCTGCTGGTGGTGGCACGGCTGCAGTTGGGCGGGTCGTTTGCGGTCAAGGCGAAGGCGAAGAAATTGGTGACTACCGGGCTGTATTCGCGGATTCGCAATCCGATTTATGTGTTTGGTGCGATGTTGCTGGTGGGGATGTCCGTCGTGCTGCGGAACTGGGTGCTGCTGGGGCTGGTGGTGGTGTTGATGCCTCTACAGGCTTACCGGGCGCGGAAGGAAGAGGCGGTCTTGGCGGCGGCGTTTGGTGAAGAATATGTCCGGTATAAGGCTGGGACGTGGTTCTAGGCGGAATGCTTTTGGAAGGCGCGGTGCATCGTGTATTGGGTGGTGATGAGTGCGTTGTCGCGGCCGAAGAGGGGGCGCTTGTGGAGGAACTGATTGTCTTCGAATTCGAGCGGGGTGTAGTGGGCGGCGACGGTGGTGTCTTCGAAGCTGAAGTCGGAGTGGTCGATGAAGAAGAGTCCTCCGGGCTTTAGTTTGGCGTCGAGGCTGGCGATCTGCTGCTCGAATCTGGCGAAGGTAAAGTTGCCGTGTGCGATGGCGGCGGTGTGGTTGCGATTCTCGCTGCGCTGGAAGACGGCCATGCAGAAGATGGCGTCGAGGTTGGCGAGGGTTGCGTAGTTTGGACTGCTGTTGTGGAGGAACTGGATGCAGGGGCTGCAATTCTT
>JANYLK010000147.1 GCA_025357875.1 Granulicella sp. | reverse complement strand
GGCTGGCTACATCTACGCCTAGTGCGTGGAGGAGCATCTTGGCGATTGATCCACAGGCTACTCGCGCGGCAGTTTCGCGTGCACTTGCGCGCTCCAGCACATAACGTGCGTCGGGAAAATTGTACTTCAGGCTTCCGGCGAGGTCGGCATGGCCTGGACGCGGACTGGCGACGGCCTTGTGTTTCGATGGATCGCCGGTTTCAACGGGGAGGATTTCTTCCCAGTTCTTCCAGTCGTTGTTGGCAATGGTCATTGCGATGGGCGAACCGATGGTCTTGCCATGGCGGACGCCGCTGAGGATATGTGCGGTATCGCGCTCGATGCGCATGCGACCGCCTCGTCCATAGCCCTTCTGGCGACGCCAAAGCTCGTGATCCAGGAACGCCTGGTCGACCGGCACTCCCGCGGGCAGCCCGCTTACCATGGCCACCAGGCTCTCGCCATGGCTCTCTCCCGCAGTTGAAAATCTCAGCATCTATCTCTCTCAGCCTAAAGATAGATTGTAACAAGGCGCTGCTCGGTGATAGCTGAACTAGACGCGTTCCAGCAATGTCGAAATGTCCCAGCCTCTTCACACGCAATCCCTGTGATAGTGGGTACGCGTTGATTTGCTGCCGAAATGCTGTATCCAGACAGAGAGTGTTTGGGACTAGGATTGCTTTGCTTGGAAGACAAGGAGTGATATGGCTTTGAAGCTAAAGGTGAACAGCGTTGTCTCGACGGTGGATGTGCTGCCGGACACGCCTTTACTGTGGGTGTTGCGGGACGTCCTTGACCTGAAAGGCTCCAAGTATGGGTGCGGAATGGGTGTGTGTGGCGCCTGCACGGTTCTGCTGGATGGCGTGCCAACGCGCTCCTGCGTGACGAACGTGGGGTCGGTTGAAGGCGCGGCGATTACTACCATCGAAGGGCTTTCTCCCGACGGGATGCATCCGGTGCAGGTTGCATGGGAACAACTGGATGTGCCGCAATGCGGCTACTGCCAGGCGGGCCAGATTATGGCTGCTTCGGCGCTGCTGGCCCATACTCCCCATCCAACGGACGCGCAGATCGATTCGGCGATGAGCGGCAACCTCTGCCGTTGCGGTACCTATGTACGCATCCGCAAGGCAATTCATCAAGCTGCCAGTGCCGGCCACAAAGCTATGGCGGGCACACCGGGCGCAGCCACCTACGGAGAGTAACGGAGGCTGTATTCATGAGTTTGAATCGGCGATCTTTTTTGCAAATGAGCGCGTTGACCGGCGGAGGGCTGGCGCTCGGCTTCTATAACTTTCCGATAGGTGTGGCGCAGGGTCCCGCGAAGGCCCAACTTTTGCCGAGCGCGTTCATCAACATTGCGAGTGACGGGACGATCACGCTGATGGCAAAATGTCCGGAGATCGGTCAGGGTGTCAAGACCATGCTGCCCATGATGATTGCCGAGGAACTAGATGCGGACTGGAGCAAGGTGCGTGTGGCGCAGGCCGATTTGGATGAGAGCCGCTATGGCGGCCAATCCGATGGCGGAAGTACCACAACGCAAAATAATTATCTGCCCATGCGACGAATCGGTGCGGCGTGCCGGCAGATGCTGATTTCTGTGGCGGCAAAGCGCTGGGGCGTTGCCGAGGCGGAGTGCACTACGGATCCGGGTCGTGTGCTGCATGTCGGTTCGAAACGGTCGTTTGGGTACGGTGACTTGGCAGCCGACACCGCTGACTGCGCTCCGCCGAGTATGGACTCCGTCAAGCTGAAAGACCCGAAAGACTTCCGCATTCTGGGCAAGCCGCACGCCAACGTCGACAATCACGCCCTTGTTATGGGCAAGCCGCTGTTCGGCATCGACTGCAAAGTGCCCGGCATGGTGCACGCCGTCATCGCGAAGTGTCCTGTGTATGGCGGCAAGGTGAAGAGCGCGAATCTCGACGAGATTAGGAAGATGCCGGGCGTTCGGCATGTGCTGATTATTAGGAATGCTCCTTCTGGATCTGCGGGGCCATCCGACACCACCACCGAGCCCGGCGTTGCAATTGCGGCTGCAGGCATCGAACCTGGCGTCGCGATTGTGGCCGACACGTGGTGGCAGGCGCAGATGGCGCGGAAGAGCCTCAAGGTCGATTGGGATTTTGGCCCGGGCGTGAGCCAAAGCAGTGAGAAATTCGACCAGACCGCGGCCGAGATGATGAAGGCTGCTCCTGCGAATACGCTACGCAGCTATGGCGATGTGGATGGAGCACTGACCGGTGCGGCAAAGGTTGTCGAAGCGACTTACGCCTACCCATTTCTTGCCCATGGGACGCTGGAGCCGATGAACACAACGGCCAGCTACAAAGACGGCAAGATGGAGATGTGGACGACGAGCCAAACTCCGGGTGGAGCCCGCAGCCAGGTGGCACGCGCGCTCAACATGCAGGCCAGCGATATCACGGTCCATATTTGTCGCGTTGGTGGCGGGTTTGGTCGGAGGCTGTCGAACGACTACGCGGTGGAAGCCGCATGGCTTGCGAAACAAGTTGGCGTTCCGGTGAAGCTGCTGTGGTCGCGAGAGGACGACATTGACAACGATGACTACCGGCCTGGCGGCTATCATTCATTCAAGGGCGGACTGGATGCGCAAGGGAAGCTGGTTGCGTGGCGACAGCACTTTATTACCTACGGCGAAGGGCAGCGGTATGCTTCCGGCGCCAACATGGATGCCGTCGAATTTCCCTCGGGCAGGGTTCCGAATTACGCGCTCTACGCTACGGCCCAGCCTCTTCTGCTGCGGACCGGGGCACTACGCGCGCCTGGCCACAACGCCTACGCTTTCGCCATTAAAGGATTTATCGATGAGATGGCGACCGCCGCTGGCTGCGACCCGTTGGAATTCCAATTGGAGTTGCTGAACGCGATGCCGGTGCCGATGCCCGCTGGGCAGGGACGAGGACGCGTCGATACCTTGAACGCCGAGCGTATGAAGGGCGTGCTCGAACTGGTGGCGGAGAAGTCCGGATGGGTGAATCGCAAACACACTTCTGGACGAGGCCTGGGGCTTGCCTGTCACTACTGCCACGCTGGATATTTTGCCGAGGTAGCGGAGGTGTCTGTCGACGCGGATAATCGAATCACGGTCCACCATGTATGGGCTGCGGGTGACGTCGGGAGTCAGATTATGAATCCCTCGGGTGCCGAGGCCCAGGTCCACGGGTCGATCATCGAAGGTATGAGCCAGATGGCGCAGGAGATTACGCTATCCGAAGGCCGCGTACACCAGACCAACTATCACCAGCACATGCTACTGCGCTTGCGACAGACTCCAACCATCGAAATCTTCTGGCGCATGACAGAGTTTCCGCCGACCGGTCTGGGAGAACCTGCTTTGCCACCGATTCTGCCTGCAATCACGAACGCTGTTTTCGCAGCGACCGGTACGCGAATCCGCACGCTGCCACTGGTGCGAAGTGACTTCAGCTTCGCTTAGACGGGCGGTCGGGCAGGACGATCGAGCTACTGCTCTTCGAGATAGGCCTTCGAGTTCAGCAGAGGCCGCTCCATGCTGCGCACGTACTCCGTCATCTCCGCGCCGCTCTTGCCGGACGCGGCGTCACGGCCAAACTCGTTTCGCATCGCCTGCATCTTTGCCTCGACATCGTCCAGCGCACTCAGCAGGATTGCTTCGGGAGTCATGGGAAGCTTTGGTGAGCCGAACTCATACTTGCCGTGGTGGCTGAGAATCATGTGTTCCACGAGCACGCGCAGCCTGTCGGGAAAACCTGGTAACGCGGCAATCTTCTCACGGAGCATGCCCTGCGCGATCGAGATGTGTCCGATCATCTGGCCTTCAAGCGTATAGCTAAAAGTGGTCCCCCAACTTAGCTCGCGGACCTTGCCGATGTCGTGCAGGATTGCGCCGGTAACCAGCAGGTCCACGTTTACCTCGGGGTAGAGCGGTGCGATGGTGCGGCACACGCGGACCAGCGTCAGCACGTGTTCGAGCAGGCCACCGATCCAGGCGTGATGCAACACCTTTGCGGCGGGGGCTTCACGATATGCGATGCCAATCGTATCGTCGTCGAGGAACGCGAATACCAGTCGTCGGAGTTCGAGATGTGTGAAGGAGTCCACATAGCTGCGCAACTCGTTCCACATCTCGTTGATGTCAAACTTTGTTGTGGGGACGAAGTCTGCGGTCTCAACTTCGGTGGCTGCGGCTGCGCGCAATTTGGTTAGAGTGATCTGATACTTGCCCTGGTACTTGGAGATCTGCCCTTGCACCTTGACGTAGCAACCTTCGGTGCAGTTGGTTACGGCGGAAGCGAAGTCTTCCCACATGCGAGCTTCCATCGTGCCCGTCTTGTCGCTTAGGGTCAGCGCCAGATACTGTCCGCCGCGAGTCTTGTTATCTCGCACAGACAGTGATGAGATTGCGAAGTAGGTTGTAACTTCTGCGTTGTCGAACTTTGCGGCATCCGCTATGTAGAAATCTTTCATGTGGCCAAGCATACGTCTTCAGCTCATGCGTCAGGGCTAATGCGGCGGGTTAACGGCTGGAGCGGGATTGGCTGGGGTGCTGGGTTGCATGTCGATGGGAGCACCCGGAGCCGGAGCCGTTACGGGCGGTAGTGTGGATGGATTTGGCGAGGGTGTAACCACCGGTTCGCCATTGTCACGTACGCTCTTCGGTGGAATGGGCGTGGCTTCAGGCTTGGGCGCTGGGGGTGCTGGAGCCTTGTCCTGAATCCGCTCCTTGGGGGCACCCTTCACCTTCTTTTTCTTTTTGCCAATGTCTCCAGCTGGCTCGAGAGGGGCATTTTGTAGCTTCTGAGCCGTCTTCTCTTCCGTGGTCATCGGAGTAGGAGCCGCGGCGATCTTTTGATTCACTTTTGCTGCCTTTGCAGCGGCTTTGACTTTTGCTTCGGTTGGCGCTCGATCGCTGTACCGCGTCTTTCCGTGTGCTACCTCTTTAGGGGCGAGAGGGTCCACGTCAGAAGAAGTTGACGCGACTTCAGTCGGCGAAGCGATTGAAGCGCCGGGCGCCGGCAGCACGCTCGAAGTAGCGCCAGCACCCGAATCCGCACCAGCAGTCGCCGTTTCTTCGGGTCCCGGTGGAAGCGCGTTCTGCGGCGCCTGGCCGAATCGGATCTTTTCGCGTTTGACCTTCTTTGGTTTCCCGGACTTCGACAGACGCACCGGCTTTGCCGGAGATGCGCTGGGCGTTGGAGGAATGACTGAGCTTGCCGTTAGTGTTGTTGGGGAAGCAGATGCATGCGCAGTTGTCGCTGCCCCACGACCGCGGTCTAGCCGAGCTTTCTGCACAGCCTTCTTCTTGACCGGCGGCGTTGTAGCGCCGACAAAGATTGACTTGGTTTCCTTGGGACTCGCGCCTGTATCGACAAACCCCGGCTCGATGTAAATGAAAGCCTTCTCTCGCAGGGAACTGAGATAGGTTCTCAAGGCAGGCTGAATTGCCTGCTGGTAAATCGCCTCCTGAACCTGTTGCTCGATGGCGGTGAGCGGTGGAATGCCTGCGGGTGAGTGTTCGGTCACCTTCAACACCACGAATCCCTGCTTAGTACGGATCGGAGCTGTGGACTCGCCCGGTTTCAACACGAAGGTCTGGTCCTCCAGCACCTTCGCCAGTGTGCCGCGTTTGAACTGTCCAAGGTCGCCACCCTTGTTCGCGGTCTGTCCACCTGAATATTGCTTGGCCAGGTCCTCGAATTTTGCGCCCGATTTTAGCTGCATAGCGACCTGGTCAGCCTTAGCCTGTGCCTGGGCGACCTGTGCGTCCGTCGGTTCGTCGGGTGTAGGTACCAGAATTTCGCTCAGCCGCACCTGCTCCGGCTGTTCGAATTCCTGTTTGTGCTGATCGTAGTAGGCCTGCTCCTGCTTGGCAGTGAGGGCTAGCTTCCGGCCTACCTCATCGCGCACGACTTCTTGCGTGACGATACTGTTCTTGATGTTTGCCTTGAAATCCTCATACGAGATGCCCGACTGGCGGACTGCCTTCTCAAGGTCTTCCATGGTGTCGAAGTGGTTCTGCTTGCGGATATCATCCAGCCGTCGAATGACCTCAGAATTGGCATTGATGTCGAGCTCTTTTCCGCGCGACAGCAAAAGTTGCTGGTCGATCATGTCCCGCAAAAGATCCTTCTGGCGCTGCTGCACTTCGATCGGAGCAGCGTTACTTCGCCCTGCCTCTTCCAACAAATCGCGCTGGCCTCGCTGGTAGTCGCTGCTATCGATGATCTGGTCGTTCACGCGAACAATCGGATATTCGACCACGGTTGCGTTTGGCGTGATCGCTGCTGGCGTGGGAAGGGTGGGAGCCTGGGGCTTGGGCGCCTCAAGTGGGCCTTGATACTTCGGCACCGCAATCTGGCCGCAGGCGGTGCCGACGAGAATCAAAGCAACCGCTAACAGAAGTGACGGTCGTCTAAATCCACTCGAAACACGCCGCGGCGCGGTGTTGATTAAGCTGGTTCGCATCGCGTCAACAGTGCTCAAATTCACAAATCTCAAAAGGTCTCTCTCACTTCCATTGCCTGATACCGGCAATATGCCAAACCAGCTAACCCGATTTCAAGCCCGTTTCACCGATGAATCGTATGTTAGACTCGCTCGGCAACCGCCTCGATATCCCGACACCTTTCATTCTATCTTCCACACGCCGCGCACACCAATTCCCAGTGAGGTTCTTCGTGGATGAGGAGGGTAGGGCACGAGTCATTGAGGACACCCGACGCCTCTGCGATGGGTTCCTGGAGAAGCTAACGCTGGCCAGCAGTGCTCACATCGCGGTGATATACTCGTCAAAAGCTGGAGTGGGGCTTTTGTTGGAGATAGTGGGTTTTTGACGCCGGAATCCGCTTTCCTGTCTCACCCCCTTTTGAGGTAATTAAGTTGATGGCCCCACGTACCCGCCGTGCCCTCTTTTCCGTAACACTGGTTCTTGCTTCCTGTGCCGTTCTTGGTTCAGTCATCAGCCAGAAGGTCGCAGCACAATCTGCCTCCGACGAGTCCACGCTTCGCGATTCGCTGCATGAATTTACCGACGTGTACTCCATCGTCGAGCAGAACTACGCCGAGCCGCTGGATCAGGATAAGACGGACAAAGCAATCTACGACGGCGCCATTCCGGGCATGCTGCACGTGCTCGACCCGCACTCGAATTTTTATGACCCCAAGGCCTTCGCACAGATGCGCGAAGATCAGCATGGCAAATATTACGGCGTAGGCATGTCCATCCAGCCGCAGCCGGATAAGGCTGGAATAATCCACATAGTGGTACTTGCGCCATTTGAGGGAACACCCGCCTACAAAGCCGGCATTCGTCCCGGCGACGTAATTATGTCAGTGGACGGCAAGACGGCGGTAGGGCTAGATTCTGCCGCCGTTGCGACCATGTTGAAGGGGCCCAAGGGGACTCACGTCAGCGTTGTGATGGCGCGCGAAGGCAAAGAAGGCCCGCTTGCCTTCGATCTTGTTCGTGATGAGATTCCACGTTATTCAGTCGATTTGGCGTTCATGTTGAAGCCTGGTATTGGCTACATCCATGTCACCAATTTTATGGAGACTACGAGCCGCGAAGTAGGTGATGCGCTGGCCAAGTTTGAGTCCGCCAACGGCAATCTGCATGGCCTGGTCATCGACTTACGCAACAATCCTGGGGGACTGCTCAACGAAGCCGTCAACATGTCCGACAAGTTCCTGCAAAAGGGGCAGATTGTTGTCTCGCAGCGCGGGCGCGCCTTTCCAGACCAGGTCTATCGATCAGCTCACGGAGAAGGTGGATCGGGCAAATACCCCATCGTCGTCATCGTAAATCGCAATACTGCATCGGCAGCGGAGATTGTCTCAGGCGCGTTGCAGGATCACGACCGCGCGCTGATTGTCGGAGAGACGACCTTTGGGAAGGGCCTGGTACAGACGGTCTTCCAGATCTCCGAAAATACCGGCCTCGCGCTAACCACGTACCACTACTACACGCCGTCGGGACGTCTGATTCAGCGCTCTTACGATGGCGTCTCGCTGTACGACTACTACTATGTTCGCGATGATGCCAAGAAGGCCGATAAATCGAATCTGGAAGTGAAGCTGACCGACTCGGGCCGCACCGTCTACGGCGGCGGAGGCATTACGCCGGACGAGAAGATTGAGGTCCCCGACTTGGACCGCTTCCAGATTGCAATGCTTGGACACTACGGGTTCTTCGATTTCTCCAAGCACTACCTGGCAACTCACACCGTCTCTAAAGACATGGTCGTCGACGATGCAATGCTGCAACAGTTCAAAGATTACCTGAAGGCGAATCAAATCGACTACAAGGATTCTGACATCGCCAGCAGAATTGATTGGGTGAAGTCCAACATTAAGGCGGAGTTATTCACCTCGCAATTTGGTCAGCTCGAAGGCCTCAAGGTGCGCGCGCAGGCGGACCCCGAAATCAACAAGGCGGAGGGCTTCATGCCCGAGGCAATGGCGCTGGTGGACCGTGATAAATCGCAACAGAAGACGGCTAGTCTGGTGCACTAACCCGGGATCCGCGACCTAAAGGCGCAATACTGGACTTGACGGTTGGTAAAGTGCTGGAGCGGGAGACCGGGATCGAACCGGCGACATTCAGCTTGGGAAGCTGACGTTCTACCACTGAACTACTCCCGCTTCGATGTTCATTATAGCCACACAAGTCCGGGCTGAGGGAACGGTGTTATCAGACTCCACGATGCTGAATGCCTTCTGATGTTTTAGATTACTGCAACGGCAGCGGATAAAGACGACCGCGATACATACCCATAGGCTCGACCGAACGGACGTGGATGACCTGGGCAGTTGCATTGTCGGACCCATCGACTTCGACCGCATACTTCACAAGTTCACGCGCGAGGGTTTCCGCATCTTTGTTCTGCGCCGTGATGCGAGTTATGTCTTCGGGGTAAAGACCGCCGTAAAGGCCATCGGTACAGAGCACGAGACGATCGCCTGCTCTCAGAGACACGCTGGTGGTATCGACGGTGACGAACATCTCCGGACCAAGCGAGCGGGTGAGAACGTGGCGACTCTCCGATCGTTCCGCTTCTGCGGCTGTGATGAGACCAAGCTTGCGTTGCTCTGAGACCCAGGTGTGATCGCGAGTAAGCTGGGTAACCTTACCGTCGCGTACCTGGTAGCAGCGGGAGTCCCCAACGTGGGAGATGATGGCTTGGTCGTGGCGCAGCGCGCAGGCGACGATGGTTGTGGCCATGTGCCGTCCGCGTCGTTCCGAGTGGAGACCTTCATCATGCACGGCAGAGTTCGCTTGCTGGATCAGGCTGGGCAGCAGGCTGGCCAGTGAGGCTCCTTCGATAGATTGGGCAAAGCCTTCGGTGATCACCTGGATCGCCTTGGCGGAGGCGACTTCGCCGAGATCGAGACCGCCGACTCCGTCCGCAACTGCGAACATCCAGCCGCGCGAGCGCGACTCCTGGCGCGACTTGGGAGTTATCGCACCGGCAGCGTCTTCGTTGTGCGGCCGCACTCGACCGACATCGCTTGCCTGTCCAAACACCACATCCAACATGGAGCTTCACCGCCATGCCATTCGGCCGGTTGTCGTCCTGGGGATTGTCTGTACAGGCAGGGAAGGGGAACCGCCCCTCCGTCAGTTCCCGGAGAGGCGGCAATCCAGGCTACTAACCTGCATGCACAGCGTATTCGTTCTTTGTGAAAGTTAGGCCTTGGACGTGAGCAGCACTGACTTGCCCTTGGCCCGGGAGGACTTCATGAAGTAGAACGCTCCGTAAAGACCCCATAGGCCTGAGATGGCCAGGGCCCCGAGTGGTTCCATCTTGGTGCCGATTCCGAGGAACGGGCCGATCAAATAGAACATCATGCATCCGACATTAGCCAGTAAACCAAACACAGGTATAAGCGTGTGCTTAATCAGGTTGTGGTCGGGACGTTTGTGATAGGCAACGATGCACAACATGCAGCTCAGCGCGTACAGGATGAACGTGCCAAAGTTGGAGGTAAGAGTAATCATCAATAACGAGTTGGGAAGCGCGGCCAGATGGTCGTGCGAGAGATACCCGAAGTGGGAAAAGATACCGGGGGGCAATGCAGCAATGGTTGCATCGGTGGGCGCAGAACCGTCGCCGAAGCAGAGCGATATGGCCACGACACCAATGAACGCTGTAATAAAAGACAGCGTTCGCACGGCGCGGTGAGGGGTGAGAGTTTTCGCATTCAGCATTCCGAAGTGCTCGGGTGCTTCATTGTCCTTGCCCATCGCGTAGGTGACGCGAGCACCAGTATTCATGCAGGCCAGGGTGGTGCCGATCAGCGCGAGAAACACGGTGACCGCCTCAGCCAGCATGAAGTACTTGCCATGTCCGGGACCCAGCAGAGCATCGCCAACAATGATCATCATGTCACCGATGGGTGCCGCCGAACCCGCCGCGCTTTGCATGGTGTAGCCGGAGTTTAGGAAGTAGTTCGCCGCAAAATACTCGATGAGATAGCACACCAGTCCCTGAATGAGTAGCGAGAAAATAACGGCCTTGGGAATATCGCGTCGAGCATTCTTTGCTTCGGCACCCATTGCTGTTACCGATTCGAATCCGACCAGGATCAGAATTGCGACCGTTGCCTGGATCATCATCCAGTTAAAGCTGTGTATGGAAACGACAGACTTTCCATTTGGATGTGCCTGGAACTTCCCGGTTGAATCGTACGCCGCGTAGCTGATGGTGAAAGGAACAGGCTTGCCGGCCGCGTCGAGTTGTGGAGCCGGAACGCTGGTGGTGGCGTCGCGGATAACCGTGCCGTCTGGCTTGGTCGCGAAATTATAGTCATACGTGGCGAGCGAGGTGGAGTCGTAGTTCAGCGCCTTGGCGCCTTCCGGGTGATTGACGCGATAGCCGATGGCTAGGATGCTGAACAAGACGAGAGCGGATATTTGAATGATGTTGATGGCGAGGTTGACGGCTGTGGAAGCGTTGGCGCCACGTTGTGCGATCCACGCGACGGCGAAGGTAAAGATCACTGCCACGATAGACATAAAGAGGGGTCCGGGGTTGGAACCGCTCATGAAGTTTGGGTAGAGAAAGCCAACGACGTATCCGACGAAGATCCCGGTGACGCCGACCATGACGCCGGGGTAAACCCAGTAGTAAAGATGGGAACCCCATCCAACGATGAATTTGGAAATGCGTGCGTATTTGAAAGTCGCATCTTTGGAGAGGAGGGCTTGCTCTGCGTAGTAGTAGCTGGAACCGGTACCGGGATACAGTTTTGAGATTTCAGCGTACGAGACAGCTGTGGCCAAACAGAGAAGGAGCGCCGCCATGATTCCGATCCACATGGATGGGGAAGTCGCGCCGGTCGTTGCCTGGATGAAGAAGGTGAGCCAAAGAAATGCGCCGGGCGCAATCAGGGCCATGGCGTTGCTGGTCAAGCCGGTCAGACCAAGTGTGGCCTGCATTTGCGGAGCGGATGTCTCTTCTGCCATGTACTGTCTCCTGGTGATTCAAGATGATGGTTTATGGTCTGCTTCGCTGCATGGGGATCCGTTTTTCTCTTGTTGTCGACAAATTCAGAACTGTGTCTCGCCGCGCCACCTCAAACGCGAGGGGACGCGGCACATACTTAGCGCTTCGGACTGAAGAAGGCTACGAAGCCTGCCGAGCCAGCGCCTCGATTCGACTATTTTTCAATGTTGTTGCCGAAGATGAAGCCGAATTCAAGAACGCCTCGGAATTGGCTCTGATTGGTTCCGGTCGCACCAAAGACATCTCCAATGGTGTAGTCGCTTGCGTGGACATACGCGAGATCGCTGCGCAAGTACATACCTCCTTTTTGGTAGGTGGGCGTCGCGGTGAAGGTGGTGCCAGCGCTGCCCGCCCCAAAACCCAACAAGTTGACCGATCCATCGATGGGCGATCCTGAACTTGTAAGGTACTCGTAGCGCACCGGAAGCGAGAAGCCGTTCTTGAATGCGTAGCTGACATTCAACGCGCCGCCGGTTGAGGATGTGGCTTTGGGGACACCTACCTTCAGGTTGGTCGGCAGTTTTTGGTACTGGAAGTACGGCTGCACGATCCATGAACCCTTGGCGTAGGTGTAGATCAGAGTGTGCATGTAGCTGTTGTTCTGAATCGGCGTAGCTGCCGTTTGAAAGACGGTCTTCCCAGCGTTCCCCATCCCGTCGTATGCCAGGGTATGAGGTCCTTTTACAAAGGTCAGCGACCCTGAGAGCCACGAGTAGCGGTTGGAATAGTAACCATCGTTCCAGCTAAAAGAGGCGGTTAGGTATTTACCAACGGTTTGATTCACCTGAATACCACGATTGATGGCATTTTCCTGGTTCCAGACGATGCCGCGCTCGATGTTGAAGTTCTGGTACGTAAACGTGGACTCGGCGCCCATCAGCGTGGGAAGAGAGCCGATGAGGAATTGCGTGGTTTTCCCTGCCTGCAACTTCAGGTAGGCGACCGGAACAGGCCCGTAGAAATTGCTGACGATATTCTGCGCGTTGATAAACGGCACGGAAAGTGTCGGTAAGGTGTAGACGCCGGCCTGGATGTAGTACTGAATCGGCCCATCCGCTTTTTGAATGAAAATCTGTCCGTTGCTCAGAGTGGCTTGCGCCTTGTCGTCTCCCGGTACGGAATTGTTCTGGAACTGCGAGAAACCGGTCAGGATGCCGTTGACGGATAACTTGCCAAATGGACCAGCGTCGAAGGTCGCCGGCGGCAGCCATTGCAGCGGACCTGTAAGAACGAATGTGGAGAGCGGGGCCGGAGCGGCTGCGGCGGGAGCTGCTGCAGGAGTGGTGGAGTCTGGAGCGGTGGTTGGGGGTGGGGCTGGAGCTGGAGTAGTCTGAGCTCCCGCGACGATGGCGAGGAACATTACAACTCCGGCCATACCTTGCAACACGCTGTGCTTCATAACGTTCATTCTGTTCCTCCGAAAAAATAATGTGCATACAATTCTCCGGTGCGACGCCAGAGCTTCTGCGTCTTGGCTTATCACGCCACGGATCCAGGCAAGGCGCCGGAGAATACTTGTGTCAAAGATATGTTCTATGTACGCAAAGAACTTATAAGGAACCCATAAGGAAAACATAATGAAGGGGATTTTTGTATGATTTGGGGCAATGGTGTCAATATCCGAGCAGAATGGTAGGATCTTTTCAGTTACCCTTCAAAGTTCATGGAAGTTCTGGCATTAATCGCCGAGATTGTTGCGGCTTGCATGAGTAGTCGAGAACGAAAGAGTCCCTGTAGTTGATGGCGCATATCAGGCAGTCCAAGCAGGAGAGTTTTTCTCATGTTCGCTTCGGCGATAGTTTTGTTTCTCCAAAAGCCTCTACCCTTACTTCGCAGGAGCCGGCCGCTTGTGGAGTTGATTTGCCTGCCGCTGGAGAATATGCCTCTGAATCGCACTGGTATCCGAGGAGTACGCAGCAGGAATCCACGCTCACCTGGCGGGGGCTCTGCTGGTTGCCGGATCGCCTGTCCTTCCAGCTCTGGCGATGATGGCTCGAGCGGTGGGTAGACGCCCGACAGCGCTATCTTCTGCGGACGCCCTTCCAAGCCAAATGGATGCAGAGCGCTTATGCACATTCATCAACAAAACCACCAGGCTTGGTCCCAATTGCAAGCCTGGCCAGGAATTGGCGAACCTTGTCCAGTCCATCTTTGAGTTGGAGGCAGTTGCAATATTCGATGATGACCTCCAGGAGGTCTATCGAGCAGGCGTGTGGTCTGGCGATGTACAAGACGCGCTCCAGAATATCTGCATCTTCGATACGGTTAGCGACGATGCCGAGACTGGCCTAAGTCGGCGAGTCCTGCACATGGGCAACTTGCCCATCGGGGCGATGATGGTGCGCGGAGAGACACGTGGTCAGATGGCCAGCGCGATCGCTTCGGTGGTTGCCATTACATTTGATCGTTACCACTCCTTCGCGAACGAGAGTCGGACCGAAAGCGCGCGAAAGGCAGAGCAGTTGCGCACAACCGTGCTCGATAGCCTTGCCCACGCCTACAAGACGCCCTTGACCGTGATCGCGGCAGCAAGCGAGGGACTCAATGCCATGGGAAGCCTGACGGCGGCACAGTCCGGACTGGTGACTCTCATCCACGAGCAGACTGCACTGCTTGGCCGATTGACGACTCGACTCCTGAGGACTGCCCGATTGCAGGCGTCCGACATGATCCCGCGAACCGAAAAAGTCGCCATTGCGCCACTGGTCGAGGACGTCGTCGCAAGCCTGAGCGACCAACTTGGAAGCGTGTCAGTGAAGGTTGATCTTTCGCGGGACGACCTATCAATGCGTTGTGATCGGAGTTTGCTGGTTGCGCTGCTGACCCAGTACGTCGACAACGCGGCGAAGTACGGTGTCGCCGGCTCGACAGTTACTATTCAAGCGACAGAGCGTGCAGCGGAGATGATCTTCTCGGTGCACAGCGTCGGACCGGTGATTCCTCCGTCTGATTATGAGAGAGTATTTGATCTTTACTATCGGTCTTCGGCGGCTTCCAACCGGGTGCCTGGCACCGGCATCGGCCTTTCGATAGCAAAACGCACCGCCCAGGCCCAGGGCGGCCATGTCTGGGTGACCAGCGATTTCGAAAAGGGAACCACGTTCTATGCGTCCCTCCCAACCGTCGCTCAAGAAGGCAATCGGTCATGACCTCTACGGCAAACCCTATCCGCGTTCTCCTAGTCGATGACGAGCCAGCAATTCGCCGCGCGCTTCGGACCCCGTTATCCGAAATGGGATTTCACACTACCGAGGCCTCGCGTGGAGAAGAGGCACTGCATTTGGTGCAGACACAGACCTTCGATGTGGTTCTTCTGGACGTCAATATGCCCGGGATGGGTGGCATGAAGACGCTGACACGACTGCGTGCGGTCGCTCCGCGTTTGCCTATCCTGATGCTGACGGTAGTAGATGGTGAAGAGGAAAAAGTCGAAGCACTGGAGTCAGGTGCAGATGACTACATCACCAAGCCGTTCAGCATACGAGAGTGCGCGGCCCGTATGCGCTCCGCCGTGCGTCGCGCACAAGCACCAGAGCGGAACGAGGATGCGCCGCTCTCAATCGGCGAGATTCAGGTCGTTCCAACCCGCCGCGTCGTCAATAAGTCCGGGCTTCCGATCCATTTAACACGCAAAGAATACGACATCCTGTACTACCTGATGACCCATGCCGGTCGGGCGGTCACCTACGGCAAGCTTCTGACCTCGGTGTGGGGGCCGGACTATCGTCAGGAGGTGGACTACCTGCGAACCTTCGTGCGGCAGTTGCGGAAGAAGATTGAAGACGATCCATCGGCCCCAAAGTACCTGCTCACGGATGCCTATGTCGGCTATCGATTTGCTGAGTTACCGGCAGGCAGCGATATTTCTCTTTCGGAAGAGCATCGCATGGGGAGCGCTTAGTAGACGGCCGCCCAAGAGGTGGGCGGCCATGTCTAGAACGCGTGCCACAGGGCTTGGTTGTAAACCTCATGATGGTATTGAACTTCAGGGCCTTTGACGAAGCTACCGAGCAGGCGCGCACAGCGGTCGGCGGATGCCTGCTTCAGGTCCGCGAATCGACCCTTCACATCGTCGCCTAAGATTGTGCTGATCCACTCGGCACTGCGGAAGTCTGCGATCGCGTCGTAGATGTTGTCCGGCAGATAACGTTCAGCCTGTCGCAAGTTATCTACCGTGGCGGTCGAACCGTCGATGCCCGTCTTGAACAGCGAGTACAACATCAAGTACGGGTTCGCATCGGGCGCCACCGAGCGCACCTCGACACGCATCGACTTCGAATTGCCGATGGGCACGCGGACCATAGAACCGCGATCCGTCGCCGAAGCCTTGATCTGGTTAGGCGCTTCGAAGTGTGGATCAAGCCGCCGATACGCATTCACGCTGGGGTTCAAAATGAGGCATAGATCCAGCCCATGGGTCAGAATGCGGTCGATGTACTGCCAGCCGAACGCGGAGAGTTTCTCCTGTCCATTCTCATCCCAGAACAAATTTGTCTTACCTTCGGAGATCGACATATTGGTGTGCATGCCGCTGCCGTTGACTCCGACAACTGGCTTGGGTAGAAAGCTGGCTGTGTAGCCCATGTTCGCCGCGACCTGGCGACATAGCAGTTTGTAGAGCTGAATCTGGTCGGCTGCCGAGACCACCTCGCCGTATCCATAGTTGATTTCGAACTGACTTGGCGCCACTTCAGGATGGTCCTTCTCATTGCCGAAGCCCATCGCGCGCTGTACTTCAGCCGCGTTGTCGATGAACTTGCGCAACGGGTCCAAGGGCAACGAGTGGTAGTATCCGCCGGTGCTAACAAAGTCAAACTTGCCGGTTTGGTGAAAAGTATTTTCGGCGTCAATGCCTGCAAAAAGGAAGCCTTCGATCTCGTTTGCTGCGTTCAGCGTCCAGCCCTTCTCCTTGTACAGTTTGTCCGAGTAGTTCTTGAGCACGCCGCGCAGGTCGCCCGAGTAAGGGTCCCCGCCCTTGTCAATCACCGTTCCGAAGACCAGCACTTTACCAGTGCCAAAAACATCCGCGGGCACCCAGTAGAAAGCGCTCCAATCGATGCCGAGACGAAGGTCGCTCTCCTTCTGCACCGTGAATCCCCGAATGGACGAGCCATCGAACGTCAAATTGTCGTAACTGTTGATCAGGAACTTCTTGTCGTAGTCCAGCAGGTGAATTCGTCCCTCAAGATCAGAGAACATCACCGTAACCGCTTTAATATGCTTCTCGTCGGTAAGGTACTTGATGCGCTGTTCTCTGATCTTGTCCGGCGCTACACGGTTCAAGCGGTCGGCTTTTGCCTGTAGGTTTAATTGCTCCAGTTCGTCATAACTCAGGGCCAGATAACTGCGATACTCATTCGACATGAATCTCCTCGCGACAATCATTTCTTCAGATTTGAGGATACCCCTCTCAAGCTAGCGACGACGGGATAAAGATCCATGAAGTTTGTTTTTAGGGTCTGCATTAGGATGGAACGGGGAAGCTGAGGCCACGGTCGCTCCCACTTCCCCTGTATTCCATCGCCACGAGAAGTTAAGGCTTCGGAACGCTGTTGATCGTCTTCAAAATCTGCGAGACGATTTGGTAGGGATCAGCCTCGGAGTTCGGGCGGCGATCTTCCAGGTAGCCCTTGTAACCGTCCTTGATGAAGTTGATCGGCATCCGGATCGAAGCGCCACGGTCAGAGAGACCATAGCTGAACTTGTCGATGGCCTGCGTCTCGTGGTGACCGGTAAGTCGAAGATTATTATCGGGGCCATAGACGGCGATGTGTGCGGCGACGTTGCCGGAAAACGCTTTCATCAGAGATTCGAAGTAGGGTTTGCCGCCAACTTCTCGAATGTACTTCGTGGAGAAATTGGTGTGCATGCCGGATCCATTCCAATCCCCGCGGATTGGCTTGCAATGCAATTCAACATCTACCTCGTATTTCTCACAGAGGCGCATCATCAGGTAGCGAGTAGTCCAGACGTCATCGGCGGCCTTGGCCGAGCCCTTGGCGAAGATCTGAAACTCCCACTGGCCTTTCGCGACTTCCGCGTTGATGCCTTCATGATTGATGCCGGCGGCGAGACACGCCTCCAGGTGTTCTTCGACTATTTTGCGGCCCAGGCTGCCCATGTACTTGTAGCCCACGCCGCAGTAATAGGGGCCTTGGGGAGTAGTGGGGTGGCCATTTTCCGGGAAGCCAAGCGGACGTCCGCCTTGATACAGAAAATATTCCTGCTCGAAACCGATCCACAAGTCGGGATCGTTCTCGATGGTCGCGCGCATGTTGGTGGAATGCGGGGTCCCGTCCGGGTGCATCACTTCGTTCAGAACGATAAAAGCATTGCTGCGGCTGGTATCCGGATACAGGGCCACTGGTTTCAGGATGCAGTCAGAGCTCTTACCCTCGGCCTGCATGGTGGAGCTGCCGTCGAACCCCCAGTTGGGCAGGTCAGCAAGGGTGGGCGGATGCTCAAACGCCTTGAGCAGTGTCTTGCCACGCAATTGAGGGATGGGAGTTTTACCGTCAAGCCAGATGTATTCGAGTTTGTATTTTGTCATGAGTGCTCCTCGGGGCGGTCTCTTCGGAATTGTAACTTTGCCGACTGAGCCTACATTGTCAACGAAAAGCGTTGATTGGGGCAATACTTAGACCCATAGATTGTGTTTATGGGGCCGATTGCGAACCGGGATAAGATCGCAAGA
>JANYLK010000182.1 GCA_025357875.1 Granulicella sp. | reverse complement strand
TGCTAATTTTTCACTAGCGATAACAATATCAGACCCAAAGGGGTCGATATACCCCACCTTGGTAACCGATGGTGGTTACCCCTCCTGCGAACCTCCCCACCTATTTTACGCCCAATTTGACGGAAAGACTCGCGCGGCCCTGTCACGGTATCCCCAACATATCCCAATGCGGCTGGTTAGCCAAGTATATATTTACCAATAGTTTGCAAGATCTTTAAAACGCTGGAGTTATGGTTTCTGTGGAGCATTGAGGAGACCCAAGCCTGAGGCTGGTGGATTCGGTCTTGACCTACAAGAATTATACATGGGGTGTCAAGCTTGGAATGCTTAGACTGCGGGTTGCGGTCTACGGCGAATAGTGGGGACACAGGTACAACTACCGAGATTCTGCACTTCGTGCAGAATGACGACGGAAGGCGCGGCCGAAGCCGCGCCCTTCACTGTTGCGAGTTTTCGGTATCCTCCGACATCAGAATGTAAGGTTGGCCCGAAGTTCGATGCGACGAGGTCCCTGAGCAAGGCTGCTGGTCGTTCCGAAGGTTGCGCTCTGCGTATTGTAGCCACCGCCAATCCACTCAGGGTGGTTGAAGGCGTTGAGAAAGATGCCCTGCAGGTTGATGTGGACCGCCTCGAAGATAGGCAGGTCTTTGGTTGCGGAAAGGTCGAAGTTGTTCCACTTCGGACCATAGATGTAAGGCAGGTTGCCTTCGACACCGGGGGTCTTGTTGGGTCCCACGTAGCTGGCGTTTGCGGTACTGGCACCCTGGAACTGCGATCCAATCAGATTCACAAACGCGTTACGCGGCGCCGAGTGTGTGACATGCACAGATTTTTGAATGTCGCGCGCCGTGGTCGTGCCGACGAAGGCGACGCCCCCGTCTGATGCGGGATTGATGGTTGAGGACAAGCCGCCAGTGAGAAGAATTGGAGATCCGCTCTGGTAAATCGTGATCATCCCGGCTGTCCACCCGCCAACAAAGTAGTTCAGGAATTTGCCATTGCTGAGAAAGGCCTGATTCTTGCCGAACGGGAGAGCATAGGTTCCGCTGAGTTTAAGAGCGTTGCGGATGTCGTACGAAATCGGAACATAGTTGTAGTGGAGATTGTGAAGCGTAATGACGCTTGCAGAGCCGCCTATGGAGCCGGAAGCTTGGTTCGACGAGTTACCGAGCGTCTTGCCATAGGTATAGTTGACGTTCAGATCAAGACCGTGAGTGACCTTCTGGCGGAATTCCATCTGCAGCGAGTTGTAGTTTGACGAGCCCTTACTGCTGAGCAAGGTCGCGCCGCTTCCCTCAAGGTACGGATTCACCTGGAACAAGTTGCTTGGATATATAGAGGACATTGGCGCAGTGGGGACGGACGAACAAGGACCGAAGGCTTGGCTCACTACGTTACAGAAGAAGGTCTGGTTGTTGGCGATGCCAGCAGCCAGCGCTCCCAATGAACCGTTGTTGAGGGCGGTGATGAAGCTACCATTCTTGAACCCGCCAGCGGAACCGCCGGCAAAGGCTGCGCTGAGGATCGGCATGGCGAAGCCGGACCCACGGTTGCTAAAGTCGCCGGGGAAACCAGCCGCTGTATTGAGAGCCAGGTTCTTTTGTGCCGCGAGAAAGTCCTGCAAGAAACCATTGTTGAGAGAGTTGACTTCGTTGTAGTTGTAGGAGATCCAATCGTGGATACTGCGATTTCCGACGTATCGTATTTCAATTGCGCTGGAGCGGCCGATCTGTCGCTGAATACCCAGCGTATATGACTCTATGTACGGCTGTTTGATGTTTGGATCGATCGCAGAAGGCCCCCCCGATCCCTTGAAGAAGAGCGACGACTGCGCAATAGTTGACTGGTAGATGGAGGGTGTCTGGAAGAGTGGCGGGAGCGATCCTTCAGTCGCCACGTTCACGCAGTTCTGGACGGGATTAGAACAGGAGGACGGCGCGACGAGATGCACCGTGCCAGGAGTGAAATTCTGCGGAAATGTTGGACCAACTGAGTTGCTGGCAGTGGTGCTCTCGGAGTTGAAGAAGTTATAGCCAGAGTTAGATGCTGCCTGCCAGAAGGTCTGTCCGCCTTCGGTGTAGTTCTTGAGGGTATAGCTGCCCCGGATGACCGTCTTACCGGCTCCGAAGACCTTGCCCAAGATGCCGTCGGATACGCTAGGATTCCAGGCAAAACCGACTTGGGGCTGAGGCAGGATCAGATTGGCGTTGTACTTATGTCCCGCAGTCGTATATTGCGGATTCGGATTTCCCGAGTTTGCTCCGGGCTGAAAGATATTAAGGAACCCGGAGGAACCGAACAGGTCGGTGGCGGATGGGCCGGTATACCCGTTCTTGACGTCGTGCTGGTCGCTGATGAGGTCCCAGCGCAATCCATAATTAAAAGTCAAGCCAGGTTGTACGCGCCACGAGTCCTGAAGATAGAAACCACCCCCGATCCCCGCTTCATCAAGGCCGTATGTACCTGCAGGTCCGTAGCCCCCAGTTGCCCGGTTGACGGGTAGAGCGCCACTGGCGCTAGTGACACGACCGTTGAGCCAAGCGTACATGCTGCGAACATCGCCCTGAGCTCCACCGAGATTGCCGGGAAGGTTGGCGCCGGAAGTGGGGACAAGGGCGGTCAGGGGGTTGAAGGCAGGGTCGAAGGCGCTAAGCCCGAGGTTGATATTGATATATCCCAGCGGTGGATTGTAGAAGTGGTCCTGCTGATGCCAAATGTTGCCACCGAACTTGATGGTGTGAGCGCCCTTTTGCCAGCTCACATCGTCGTTGGCCTGGAGATAGGGGTAGAAGCTGCCTTGAGGAACGATGGTAAAGTTGCCGCTGGTGATGCCCTGGAAGGGGTAGCTGAGATTGCCTTGGGTCGCTACGTCGAAGCCGGCTGCTTCAGGGCTGAATCCGGAGGCGGTGTACAGATAGCCTAACTTGAGCTGGTTGAGTACGTTTGGCGTAACGGTATAGTCGAGGCCCAAGGCAGCTACGTAACTCTTGCCGTAACTGCCGGTAGTTTTTGTTTGGAAGTACGATCCAGGTAACGGGTCTGCAAACCTGCCCGTGGCCTTATTCTTGGTCATGTTTCCCGACAGGCTTACCTGAAGTTTCTTGGTGAGCGTGTAATCAAGCCGCACGCTGGGATAGTAGATCGTTGTTTTGATAGGAACTGAGAATTGCAACGGTTGGGTGTTGAGCTGGGTGACCGCCGGGGTGACAAGGGTTCCATACTGGTAAGAACCCTCGTTGAGCTTCTCCTGGAAGCTGATCGCCGCGTTCACGTTCGGATCGAATCCTGCGGCCCCTGCCCCTTGCAGTACGTTGATGGTTCCAACGTTACATCCGCCAGCGGGACTGGATGCGAGGCAGTAGTTGTAGATTCCCCTGAGCGCATTCTGAGTCGGCACCGTAGTCGTAACTAATTGGGAATCGGGTTGAATGCTCGCGGAGAAGTTGGCGAAGAAGAAGAGCTTGTTCTTGAAGACTGGTCCGCCGACCGCACCGCCGAAGTCGTTCTTGACGAGGTGAGGCTTGTGGAGACGAGGACTTTGAAAGCCGAACGACCAGGGGAAGGCGTTGAATTTATCTTCCTGATGGTTTTCGAAGATGCGCCCGTGGAACTTGTTGGTGCCGCGATTTGTGACGAAGAGCGTCTGGGCGGCACTTTGACCGCCACCCTGGCTGGGCGGTAGTTCACCACTCTGCACGGTAAACTCCTGGATGTTCTCGACCCGGAAGGTGACGGCCGAACCCGAACCGCTGCCAGTCTTGAATCGCGACGAGGTTGCGTTGATGCCATCCACGTTTGCCTGGTAGCCAGCCTGAGGCGTGCCGTTGAACGTGCCGCCACCGTTTCCGGTGGTCGAGGCGTATCCCGGCGAGAGGGCCTGGATTCCAATCAAACTGCGGTTACCTACGGGCAGATTGTTGACTTCGTTGATGTCGATGGAGGTAGAAAGGGTGTTCGACGACACCTCGATCACCGGGACGGAGACTGCAGAGACATTGACATCCTGAGTCGTGCTGCCAACCCCGAGAATGATATTCAAGGGCGTGGCAACGCCAGCCTGGACAACGATGCTGTCATAGGTAACGGTGCTAAAGCCCGCGCGTTCGACAGTGAGGTGGTAGCTCGCCGGAGGAAGCGCGGAGAAAGTGAAGGCTCCGGAACTAAGTGTCATGCCTTCACGGGTAATGTTTGTGCCGTTATCCGTTAGCACAAGATGAGTGCCGGGCAAGAGGGCCTTTGTGGAGTCAAGTGTCTCGATGGCGATGGACCCGTTCGTGGTCTGGGCCGAAGCTACATTGGCGGCGAGCGAGAACATTATTGCCGTGAGGAGGGTTATCGCTGGGCCAATTAGGAGGCGCTTAAACATGGATCACCTGACTTATGTATTCAAAATTGTATTTATGAGACCCCTATACATTCTTCTAAGAGCGCGTAATCTGTCAACAAGTTTATTTAGGTCGAGGGTTCAAATTTACATAACCATACAGCTCAACTTCACACGCTTGGGAAGCATTATTTCTGCGCGGCTAGCCGACTAAGCCTATTGTCAAGAATCATTTCTGAACTTTATCCAAAGCGTCCATGATGATTGAATGCCACCGACCGTCGTTCGGCCCAACTCCACAAAAGGGATTCATAATCGGATTTATTTAGATACTAAAAAGGCAAGTTTCGTTCGACGGATATCGGTTACAGTGGATGCCTGACCTTGTACTGTGTAAGCAGTATCCCGGAATTAGTAGCACTGCTGCGGACAGATTCAACTGTCGAACATCATTGGAGATTCTTCATGCATGGTTCCTTTCCAGTTTCAAAATGGTCATTCTGCCTGCTTCTCGCAGGTATCTGCTTCGGTGTGGTTCGGCCTGCCTTATCGCAGACTGATCTAACTGGCTATTGGGACGTACGCACGCCGAATCCTAGTTTGGACGGAACCTTCCGCGATACCTACTTCGAAATAAGGCAGACTGGCGAGACGATTAGCGGAGAGCTGATCCGACGACCAAACGGCATCCCGATTACCGGGACCTTCAAGGACCGCACAATTCACTTTGTGACGGTTCCGCTACCGCCGCCAACCCCGCCGCCTGGTTCTACAGCGGCTCCGCGTCCGGCTCAAAGGCCGATCGTATATGACGGGACCTACGATGGCAGTAAGCTGCTGCTCACGTTCCAGGGACGTAATGGCACGATCGCGGCGGTTGCGGAGAGAGTAACAAAAGAAGCGACAATGCCTCCAGCCCCGCTTCCCTTGCCCACACTCAAGGACCTTCCGGACAACGGGCTGGCCAGGACTCCCCCAATGGGATGGAATAGCTGGAACAAGTTCGGCGGCAGGGTCGACGATGCTTCCGTGCGAGGAATGGCAGACGCGATGGTTTCGAGCGGCATGAGCAAAGCCGGCTACGTCTACGTGAACATCGACGACACTTGGGAGTTGGGTCGGGATGCGAAAGGGAACATCACTACGAACAAGAAGTTCCCAGACATGAAAGCGCTTGCGGACTATGTGCACTCCAAGGGATTGAAGATCGGGATCTACTCAAGCCCTGGACCGAAGACGTGCGCAGGGTACGAGGGGAGCTTCGGGCACGAAGAACAGGATGCCAAAACGTTTGCGGCTTGGGGTATCGACTACCTGAAGTACGACCTCTGCAGCGGGCTCGATATTTACAAGGATGATGCGCCGACTCTGCAGGCCATCTACCAGAAGATGGGTCAGGCGCTCGACATATAGGAGCACTTCCACAGTTTTGCGCCAAATTTATGTTACCAAGTGCACTTTGTGCTGCTTGTACATTAACTCCAGATATTACACATGTACAAGTTGCGTTTCCTGCACATCCGCCACAAAATTGAC
>JANYLK010000098.1 GCA_025357875.1 Granulicella sp. | reverse complement strand
TTCGATCGAGTGCCCGCCTTCGATGCCCATGAGGACCGCAAACTTACCTTCCGATCTGGCGGCGAGGATGTCGGCCGGGGAGATGCAAAGGGCGAGTTGGTTCGGATGGCGTCGGACTTGCTCGAGCACCCCGTCGATGAGGGCGAGGGCACGGTGGGCGAAGCGGTCTTCCCAGGCGACGGGTTCGGGCCAGATGGCAAAGAACTCGGCTGCAAGGTTGCCGCGGTGTGCGGTTTCGAGGTTGAGGTGGCCGGAGCCGATCACGTCGGTAAAGTTCCAGGATTCATCGACAAATCGCTGCGGTGTGTCTGCGTGACCGTCGATGACGAGGGCAGAAGCGTGGAGGAGGGCGGTGTCGGATTGGTTGGCGGCGGGACTGGTCATCCAGTAATCAGTGTAGCTGCGCGCCATTTCTTTACAATGATTGGATATGTCAGAGTCGGCACGAAGCGTGAGTGAAGGGCAGCAGCGGTATAGTCCAGCGGAGATTGAACCGAAGTGGCAAGCGCGATGGGACGCGGACGAGTCGCTGTATGCGGCCGAAGGGCATGATTCGGGGAAGCCGAAGTTCTATTGCCTGGAGATGCTGCCGTATCCGAGCGGGCAATTGCACATGGGGCATGTGCGGAACTATGCGATCGGCGATGCGCTGGCGCGGTTTATGTGGATGCGCGGGTATAACGTACTGCACCCGATGGGGTGGGACGCGTTTGGACTGCCGGCGGAGAATGCGGCGCTGAAGAACAATACTCCGCCGCGCGAGTGGACGCTGGCAAACATCGCTGCCATGCGATTACAGATGCGCCGCATGGGGCTCAGCTATGACTGGGCGACCGAGGTCACGACTTGTCTGCCTGAATACTACCGATGGAATCAGTGGTTTTTCCTGAAGATGTATGAGCGCGGCCTGGCGTATCGCAAGAAGAGCAAGGTCAACTGGTGTCCGGAATGCCAGACAGTTTTGGCGAACGAGCAGGTAATCGATGGCACATGCTGGCGACATGAAGACACGCTGGTGGAGCAGCGCGACCTGACCCAGTGGTTCCTGCGGATCACCAAGTATGCGGATGAGTTATTGAGCGGGCTTGACAAACTGGAGGGATGGCCAGAGAAGGTTCGGACCATGCAGCGGAACTGGATTGGTCGGAGTGAAGGGACGTTGGTGGACTTCGCCGTGGACGGTGGCGCGGAGAAGATTACGGTGTTTACGACGCGGGTGGATACGATCTTCGGAGCAACTAGTGTGCAACTCGCACCGGAGCATGTGGTCGCAAAGAATTTTGCGGCGAGCAATCCGGTTTTGGCTGGACAGATCGAGGAGATGCTGGCGCAGCAGAAGGCGGCGCGCGAGGCGGGCGACCTCGGCGCGATTGAAAAACACGGCGTAGATACCGGCAGATTTGCGGTGAATCCATTCAATAGTGAACTTGTGCCGATATGGGTTGCAAATTATATTCTGGCGGATTATGGGACGGGCGCGATTATGAGCGTGCCAGCGCATGATGAGCGGGACTTTGAATTTGCAGGTAAATACGGGCTTGGGGTGCGGCGTGTGATTGTGCCAAAGGCTGGTGGGACTGCTGAGGAAGTGCTGCCGTATACGGCGGACGACGATGCTGCGCTGGTCGATTCCGGCGAGTGGACGGGGGAGTCGTCCGTCGATGCGCAGGTCAAGATGGCTGCGTTCGCGAAGGCAAATGGATTTGGCACAGCAACGGTTACATATCGGCTGAAAGACTGGGGTGTGAGCCGGCAGAGGTATTGGGGAACGCCCATTCCCATGGTGTATTGCGAGCGTGGCCATACGGGCGTGGAGGCGGGCGGGGTGGTTCCTCTGCCTGAGAGCGCGCTGCCGGTGGTGCTGCCTGCGCAGGTCGAGATCACGCAACAGGGCGGCTCGCCACTGGGACGCGTTACAGATTTTATGAATACGACTTGTCCGGTATGCAGTGGTCCAGCGCGACGCGAGACGGATACGATGGACACGTTTGTCGATTCGAGTTGGTACTTCTATCGGTATACCGACGCGAAGAATACGTCGGCTCCGTTCGATTCGGCGAAGGCGAATTATTGGTTTCCGATCGACCAGTACATCGGGGGAGTTGAGCACGCGATCCTACACTTGATCTATTCGCGCTTCTGGACGAAGGTAATGCGGGACCTCGGTCTGATCAAGAACGATGAGCCTGCTGCGCGGTTGTTTACGCAGGGCATGGTGATCAAGGATGGCGCGAAGATGTCAAAATCGAAGGGCAACGTGGTGTCGCCCGACTTGATGATCGAGCGCTACGGGGCGGATGCGACGCGGATGTACGCGCTGTTTGCAGCGCCACCGGATCGCGATTTAGAGTGGCAGGAAGAGGGCGTGGCGGGAATCAGTCGATTTTTGGCTAAGGTGTACCGGCTGACGACGAAATACGCAGGAGCGGCTACAGGCGAGAAGATTGAGAGCACGGGTGATACGGCTTTGCTGCGGAAGCTGCATCAGACAATTGCGAAGGTGACGCAGGACTTTAGCGGGCGATGGCATTTCAATACGTCGATTGCGTCCATCATGATTTTGATTAATGAGATTTCGGCGAATGAACTTGCGATGGATTCGGCAGAAATTTCAAGTGCGGCGATCCGTGAGGTATTTCGCAGCCTGGTGCTGATGCTTGCGCCCTTCGCGCCATTCCTTGCAGCGGAACTGTGGGAGTTGATTGGCGGGGAAGGTGCGGTTTTTCGTGTGGCTTGGCCAGTGGCGGATGCGGAGCTTGCTCGCGAGGCTGAAATGGAGATTGCTGTGCAGAGCAACGGCAAGTTGGTGACGGTGGTAAAGGTGCCAGCCGGAAGCGACGAGGCTACGACTAAAGCGGCGGCGCTGGCGGATGCAAAGGTGGTGGCGAGGGTGGAAGGCAAGACCGTGGTGAAGGTGATTGTGGTGCCGGGCAAGCTTGTCAACATCGTGGTGAAGTAGTGGCGATTCAGAGTAGTCATGCCGTGCCGGTCCGCGGAACGCAGTCGCTCGTGCAGACGATGTCCGCTTGCTGGGTGCGGCCTTCACTGACTGGGTTGGAGGTGGCGTGGCGGTGGACGTTTGGAGCGCCGGCTGCGGCGCTGGTGGCGTATGAGGGACTTCGCGTTCTGGGTGGAACGCAGGTTGATGTGGTCGCGCTACGGCAAATGTCGGTGCTCGATCCGATGGAGGTCGCGACGACGCTGACGAATACTGTGGGCAAACTATTGCCTGGGGTGTTGCATGTCGCGGAATGGCTTGCGCCGCTTCTGCTGGTTGTGTGGGTGGTGGTGTCGTCGATTGGAAGGACGATCGTTTTGCGTCGAGTCGATTCGCAACTACATGCGCGATGGGTAACGCTGATGATGCTGCAGGCGGTGCGAATAACTGCCCTGGTGGGCAGCTTTGCAGTGTGGTTCGCCTGCTTGCGCGAGGCGGCTCGAATTGCAGTGAATGGCCCAATCGCGGCAGGGCAAGAGCCGAACCTCGTCTTGTACTGCGCGTTGACAATTGTTATGACGCTGGGGTTGTTTACGTTGTGGGCGGTGTTGAGTTGGGCACTGTCTGTGGCACCGCTACTGGCAATGCTACGCGAGATGGGAGCGGCCGCAAGTCTGAGTGCAGCGTTTCGGCTGGGGCCGCTGCGGTCGAAGTTGGTCGAGATCAACCTGGTGATGGGGATTGTGAAGATTGCGCTGATCGTGCTGGCGATTGTTCTTTCAGCGTGCCCACTGCCGTTTGAGAGCGTAGCGACGCCGGACTTCATGCTGCGATGGTACGCGGTAGTGACCGTGATCTATTTGATCGCGTCGGATTTCTTCCACGTCGTGCGGATGGTGGCTTACCTGGAGCTGTGGAAGGCCTACGAACCCGAACGTGTCTGACGTACTGCGGTCGCAGTGCCTTGGGGATTGCTACAGGCCTGAGGCTTGGACGGCTGAGTCGATCCATTTCAGCAAGAGATTCGGAGCGCAACCAAGAAGTATGACGGCCGCAGCGAGCGCGAGCACGAGGATCTGGGTGACGGCCGGAGAGTGGATTGCGTTGCAATCAATAGCGGGAGGCGTGACATAGACTCGCTTGAGTACGCGGAGGTAGTAATAGAGTGACACGGCACTCATTGCGATGGCGAGGACAACCAGCCATAAAAGGTCGACGGGATTTGGTGTAGCGGCGAGCACGGTTACGAATAAGTAGAACTTGCCGAAGAAGCCTGCGAGCGGCGGAATTCCTGCGAGAGACAAGATAAAGATGGCGAGAGAGAAGGAGAGGATGGGTGCTTGTTTGCCGAGGCCGTCGAAATGGGATAGCCGATCGTCGCCTCTTTGCTCCTCGACAACGGCGATGACGGCAAATGCACCCAGCGTGGCAAATGCGTATGTGACAACGTAGTAGAGGAGCGCGGCGAGGCTCTGTTGAGTGTGAGCGAGGATGCCGAGTAGCATGTAGCCGGCGTGTGCGATGGCGGAGTAAGCGAGTAGACGGCGTAGGCTGGTTTGTCGAATGGCTACAAGATTTCCGAGCAGCATTGAGAGCGTGGCCATCAGCGCAAGGACGGGAACCCAGCCTCGTACAAGATGGGACAAAGTGACTGTTCCATTTACGCCCGCGAATCCCAGAGCCATCACCTGAAAAAAGACAAAGAAGCTAGCGACCTTAGACCCTGATGCGATGAAAGCTGCGCTGGGCGCGGGTGCGCCTTGATAGACGTCTGGCGCCCAGAAGTGGAATGGCGCGGCAGCGATCTTGAAGCCGAGGCCCAGCGCGGTGGTCACGATTGCGATGACGAGCAACGGGTTGAGCGATGGGCCATGCAGCGCGCCGGCAATGCGCGTGAGGCTGGTGGAGTTGGAGAGGCCGTAAAGCAGGCTGAACCCGAAGAGCAGGAACGCCGCGGACATTCCGCCGAAGAGGAAATATTTGAGCGCGGCTTCCCAGGATTGTCCGCTGCGTTTGTTGAAGGCGGCGAGGATGTAAAGCGAAAGGCTAAGGAGTTCGAGGGAGATAAAGATGACAAGAAGATCCTGCGAGCCTACGAGAAACATCATGCCAGCGGTTGCGATCAGGATGAGCAGGACGAACTCGCCTACATGCTCTGTGAATCTGGAATCCACGGAGATGAGAAGCGTGAAGATTGTCAGGACGAGCAACGCGATTTGAACGAAGTGAGTGAGCGGATTCGCGATAAGCATTCCGTCGAAGATATTGGCCTGCGCTGGATGGACCAGGATCTGCAAGATAGCGGCCGCGCAGCCGAGGGATGCGAGGGCGGAGGCAACGGTGAAGCGGATGCGTATTGCGCGCTTTCGCAGGGCAATGAGATCGATGGCCATCACAACCAGGGCTGTGACGACGACGATGACTTGCGGCAATGCAAGCTGTAAGAGTTCGCTGTAGTTGATCGGGGTCATTGCCAACTCCCTTTGCGCAGGCCTTCAAAGAGAGGAGAGTTCAGAGCTGGCATGATGATGTTCAAGAGCATTTGCGGATAGATTCCGACAAGGACGCTGGTGCCGATGAGGATGATTGCACCGAGGCGCTCGGGCAAAGAAATTGGCGGGATGGGTTCGTGTGGTTTGGGCGGTCCGGTGTGCACGTCGGAGAAGAAAGCTTTCTGCATGGCGCGCCAGATGTAGACGACGCCAATGACGATTCCGAGTCCTACGAAGATCGCGAGTAGCGGATATGCATGCCAGACGCCGAGGAGGATCATCAGCTCGGCGACAAAGCCGCTGAAGCCGGGCAGGCCCATGCTTGCCATTCCGGCGAGGATGAATGTGACTGCGGCAAAAGGAATGACCTTGTTGAGGTTCATCGGGCCGAGAAGTGCGAGTTCGCGGGTATGGGTGCGGGCATAGACCATGCGGCCTACAACGGCGAAGAGCAGGCCGGCGAGGATTCCGTGCGAGAACATCTGCATGATGGCGCCGGAAATGCCGATTTGATTGAGAGTCATCAGGCCGAGCAGGATGAAGCCCATGTGACTGACGCTCGAATAGCCGATGACGAATTTGAAGTCCTTCTGGACAAGGGCGACCAGTGCGCCGTATACGATTCCGATAACCGCGAGCATGGCAAATACGTCGCGCCATGAGCCAAGGCCGAGGACGTGGAAGCTCCATGGGCCGAGCCCTAGTGGGAACAATGTCATGGCGACGCGGAGGCAACCGTATGCGCCGAGTTTCATGACTACACCGGCGAGCAACATTGACGCTGCGGTGGGCGCGGCAACGTGGCCGGTTGGCGCCCATGTGTGGAGTGGCCACATACCGGCGAGAATCGCGAAGCCGATGAAGACCAGGGGAAAAGCCACCATCTGGAAGTGATGCGAATAGGGGAAGCTCGCGAGGGCGGAAAGCGAAGTTGTTTTAGAGCCGGCGGCGACATAGGTGGCGACGAGTCCGATGAGCACCATTGCAGAGCCGACGAAGGAGTAGATAGCAAGTTTCATCGCGCCATATTCGCGTCGGGTCGAGCCCCAGATGGCAATGAGGAAGTATTTTGGGATGATGACGATTTCGTAGAAGACAAAAAGAAGGAAGAGATCGTAGCTGAGGAAAACTCCGTAGACCGCGCCGATGAGGAGGAGGTAGAAGGCAAAGAATTCGCTGGTGCGCTCTTCGATGTTCCAGGAGAAGAGGATGCCGGTGATTGCGATGATTCCTGTGAGCAGAATGAGGGTGAGGCTGATGCCATCCGCGGCGAGATAATATTTGATGCCGAGGGAGGGGATCCAAGAAACGCGCGTGATCGTCTGCATCTCGCCGGTGCGGTGCTCGAGGAAGGACGTGAGTGCGAGTGCGAATCCGGCGACGGCTGTAAGCAGCGCGAGGATGCGTGCTGAGAGCACGGAGCCTTTGGGCAGCAAAAGCATTGCGGCCGCGCCAAGAAACGAAATGTAGATGGTCCAAGCGAGCATATTCAAAACACCGTTCAACTACTGATCAGAACTTAAAGTGTTCGACCATCTGGATTGCCGTGTTGTTAACGACTGCGAGCACAAGTTGGGGATATAGACCAAGCGCGAACATGAGCCCGATCGCGGGTGCGAGTGCTAGTCGCTCGCGTGTTGTGAGGTCGGGAAAGCTGATCCATTGTGAATTAAGCGGTCCGTAAAAGACGCGCTGGAGGATGCCGAGGGTGAAGACTGCGGTTGTGAGCAGGCCGAGGACTGCGAGCGAAGTCGCCCAGGGTACGAGCGGGAATGAACCCTTGAAAATAAGGAACTCCCCGATGAACCCGTTGAGACCCGGGAGGCCGAGAGATGAGAACAGGGCAATACCCATTAGGCCAGTGAAGACGGGAGCTACTTTGCGCAGGCCGCCGAAGTCGTCGAGACTGCGCAGGCCGCCCGTGCGCTTTTCCAGTATGGCTACGAACCAAAAGAGGGTTGCGGCGGTAAGTCCGTGATTGAACATTTGCAGGAAGGCGCCGTTCATTGCGGCGTATTTCTCTCCGGTGAGAGCAGCGTCTCCGCCGGTGAACTTGATCACGGCGAAGATTGCCAGCAGGCAGTAGCCGAGATGATTAATTGAGGAGTAAGCGAAGATGCGCTTGAGGTCTCTCTGTGCCAGCGCGGCGTATGCGGAGAAGATGATGGTGGCTACCGCGAGCCATAGAAGCGGCGTTAGAACGACTTGCATCTGAGGCCAAAAAATGGGGAGCAAAATGCGGAGAAAGCCGTAGACTCCCATCTTCGACATGGCGCCGGTGAGGAGGATTGTGGTTCCGGTTGGCGCTTCGGAGTAGGCGGAGGGCAACCATGTGTGGAATGGGAACAGCGGGACTTTTACGGCGAAGCCGAGGAAGGCTCCGGTGAAGACAATGATCGCGACGTGATCCGGCGTGACATGGCGCCAGGCTAACTTGTCGATCACGGCGGGCATTAGCTGTCCGTGCTGCGCGAGTGTCGCTAGGTCCGCGAAGTCGAATGTTCTGGTTGCGAGGAAGAGGGCGAGAAAGGAGAGCAGGAGCCCGATGCTGCCGACCATGGTGTAGACGAGGAATTGCGTGGCGGCTTTGGTGCGATTCGCGCCGCCCCACAGCCTGATAAGAAAGAACGCGGGTATCAGGCTAAGTTCCCAGAAGATGAACCAGTGAAAGAAATTTAGCGCAGTGAAGGTTCCAAAGAGACACGCCTGAAGGAGGAGGACAAGCGAGAAATAGAGTGGAACGCGATCCTGTATTTGCCATGAAGCGAAGATTCCGATGGGGACCACGATGGATGAGAGCAGCAACATCAGTAGGCCCAAGCCGTCGATTGCGACATGATATTCGGCACCGAGGGGAGCGACCCACGTATTGCGTTCCTGAAACTGGAGCGCGCCGGAGATGGTGTCGAAGTGCGACCAGAGGATGAGGGTGAGCACGAGGGCGGCGAGGCTGAAGGCCAGGGCTGTCCATCGGACGAGATTCTTGTTTCGGTTGCCGAGCGCGAGGAGTGCGATTGCACCGACGACGGGAAGTGCGGTGAGGATTGAGAGCACGGGGATAGGGAAGGAGGTCATGCTTTCGCCCCCCACAGTAGGAATATGACTAGCGCCACGAGCGCGCAGCCGATAAGGCGTAGATAGGTCTGAACTCGGCCTCCTTGAAGGAGGGCGAGGAGTTGCCCCCCGCGCGAGGCGGTCTGGCAGCCGCTGTCAAAGGCCGTGTTGACGACACCAGAGTCGATGAAATTATCGATCCATGCGATACCGACTACGAAGTAAGAGACGGATTGAACAACGCCATTCCAGACCCACTGGTCAAGCCACGCGGATGCTGCGGCGGACCATGCGTTGAGGCGGAGGATGGTGGCGGCGTAGAGCGCGTCGACGTAATAGGCGTCGCCTAATACGGTAAAGACGCCGGGTTGAAGAGTAGCAAGGGCATCGGTGGATTCTGCGATCGCGATAGGCCTGCGTCCGTAGAAATACCAGCCCAGGCCGAGGCCGAGGAAGACCAGCAGGGAAGACGAGATCATCACAGGAAGAATGCCGGGGTTGGAGAATGCAGCAAAGCTGAGCTCGGCGGATTTGTTCTCCAGGAAAGATTGGAACCACGGCCATGCTGGTGTGCCGATGAGGCCTAAAAGAATGGCGAACGCAGCAAGTATGACGAGGGGGATCGTCATGACGGCGGGGCTTTCATGTGGCAAGTGAGTTGGATGGTGTCCTGGGTCTTCAAAGTCTGAGGCGAGTGGGGTGTCATAGCTGGCCGATGCAAGGCGATTGCTGCCGGCGAAGACGTAGTAGACCTGGCGAGTCATGTAGAAAGCGGTCAATAGAGCGCCGAATGCGCCCATGAAGAAGGGGACTTGCGAGATGCTCCAAGTGTGCGCGGCACTGAGAATTTCGTCCTTGCTCCAAAAGCCGGAGAAGAACAGCGGGAAGCCGCAGAGCGCGAGCATGCCGACAGCATAGGCTGCGAAGGTGATAGGCATGTACTTGCGGAGACCACCCATGCGGCGGATGTCCTGCTCGCCGGAACAGCCGTGAATCACGGAGCCCGCACCTAGGAAGAGCAGCGCTTTAAAGAACGCATGGGTGATGAGGTGAAACATTCCGACGGCAACGCCACCGACGCCGAGGCCAATCATCATATAGCCGAGTTGCGAAACGGTGGAGTAGGCGAGTATTCGCTTGATGTCGTACTGCGCGACCGCTATGGTTGCACCAAAGACGGCAGTGATCGCACCCACCCAAGTTACGACTTGCAGGGCGACTGTTGGAGAGAGGGACTCGCCTGCGTGTGCGGCCATCAGCGGATAGATTCGCGCAATTAAAAAGACACCGGCAGCAACCATGGTGGCTGCGTGGATCAGAGCGCTGACGGGCGTAGGGCCTTCCATCGCGTCGGGTAGCCAGACGTGCAACGGAACCTGGCCGGACTTGCCTGCCGCACCGCAGAAAATGAGGATGCCGATGGCAGATGAGAGGGTAAGGCCGAGAATGGTGGTGCGCGCGACGAGGTGGGCAAGGGATGAGCCTTCGAGGCATCCGGCGCCAGCGTCGTAGAAGAGCAGCGTGCCCGATTGTGCGTAGAGCCAAACCATGCCAAGGAGGAATCCAAGGTCGCCGATGCGGGTGACGATGAAAGCTTTTTTGGCGGCGGCAGCGGCCTTTGGGTTGGCGTACCAGAAGCCGATGAGCAAGTAGGAAGTGAGGCCGACGATCTCCCAGCACATGAAGAGCAGTAGCAAGCTATTAGCGATGATGACGCCGAGCATGGCCCCGGCAAAGAGTGCGAGGAAGGAGAAGAACCGCGTGAAGTTTTCGTCGTGCTCCATGTAGCCGATGCTGTAGATGAAGATGAGCAAGCCAACAAAAGTGACCATCACCAGCATGACTGCGGTCAGCGGATCGAGCATCCAGCCAAGCTTGAGCCACTCATTACCAAACTGGAACCAACGGACGTTGAAGACTTGAATTCCGTCGCCCGAGTGGTTGCCGAGTACGTGTGCAAAGGCGCAGAGCGAGAGCAGGAAGGATGCGGCCATCGAGCCGATGGCGAGGGATGCGGCGGGGATGCGGCTGCGTTGTTTTAGAAGCGCGGCGATTCCGGCCGCGAGTATTGGAAGCGCGGGAATCAGCCAGAGGTATTGAACGATCCAGGTCATTAAGTCTCAGCGAAGCTTTGGTAGAACGGTTGAAAAGTTGCGATGATTGCGGCGTTGCGTCTCACTGCAATTTGGGTTTGGATCAGCCTTTCAGTGAGTTCATCTGGTCCAGATCTGTGGTTTTGGAATGCCTGTATGCGGCAAGAATAATTGCGAGTCCAACCGCGGCTTCTGCTGCAGCGACGCTGATGGAGAAGATTGCGAACATGACCCCTGTGAGCGCCGCGGGTGCTGGACCAAATCGCCAGAAGGCGATGAAGTTCAGGTTGGCAGCGTTAAGCATGAGTTCGATTCCAATAAGAACGAGAATCGCGTTGCGCCGGGTCAAGGCGCCGGCGAGTCCGATGGAAAACAGAAGCGATGACAAGAGGAGGTAACTCTGCAACGAGTTCATTTGATCTCCTCGTTGTGGTCCATCGCGATGACCACAGCTCCGATGAGCGCGGCGGTGAGCAACAGGCCCATAATTTCCAGGGGCAGCACGAACCGGTGCATCAGGGCGTCGCCAATCTGTTGAACCGATACAGTTGGTTCGGAGGGGAGGCTTTGAGTGTGTGCTCCGCTGGAGACTACAGCCCAGGCGAGGACCGCAAATACTGCGGCAGCTACGATGCTTCCCATAAGCCAGTAGGACGAGTAGGTTGGTGGCTTTGTGGGCGAGGGGCTGTGCGTCATCATGATGGCGAAGACGGCGAGAATTGCGACCGCGCCAACGTAGACCATGATCTGCGTGAGGCCAACGAACTGCGCGTCGAGTTGCAGATAGATCGCGGCTACACCGGCGAATCCAACGGTCAGCGCCAGGACGCAGTGCACGGCATTACGCATGCCCATTGCGGCTGCGGTGCCGGCAACTGTTATTACGGCGAGGATGATAAACGCTATGGTCATTTCTAAGAGCTCTTGCTTCTTGCAATCAGTATCGGAGTGCAACTACGAAGTTCAGTCGGGGGCAATATTGTTTCATTCGGCGAAGGAGTATGTTCGGACTTCAAATTTCTTTTTCCTCTTCAGGCGACGGGTCAGGAAGGTACATGGGATGGCCACAATGGCGATGCAGACCAACCATCGGATAGGACCGCCCGGCATGAAATGCCATACGCCGGCGACCAGCATGTTCAGCAGCGCAGTGGGTAGAACGAATTCCCATGCCAGGTTCATGAGTTGATCCATGCGTAGGCGTGGAAGGGTTCCGCGAATCCAGATGAATCCAAAGATGAGCGCGAGTAATTTCGCGAAGAACCAAACGTAGGATGGAATCCACGTGAGGAAGGAGAAGGGTGCGGACCATCCCCCCAGGAATAGTGTGATTGCCATTCCGCTGGTCGCGAACATGCCGAGATATTCGCCGAGGAAGAAAAGAGCGAATTTGAAGCCAGAGTATTCGATGTAATATCCGGCGATGATTTCGGATTCGCCTTCGGGTAGATCGAATGGCGAGCGGTTGGATTCTGCCGTGGCCGCGATCATGAAAAGTGCGAATCCAACAATTCCCCAGGGAGTGAAGACAAACCAGTGCGGCCAGATGCCGGTGTAGCCAGCCTGCTTCTCAACGATGGAGACGGTGGAGAGCGAGCCGGCTTGCATGATGACGACAACGGAGGCGAGGACCAGCGGCACCTCGTAGCTGATCATCTGGGCGATGGCGCGCATAGCTCCGAGGAGCGAGTATTTGCTGCGGCTCGACCAGCCAGCCATAAAGACGGAGAGTTCGACCATCGATCCGACTGCGAAGAAATAGAGGACACCGGCGTTGAGATTGGAGATCACCATGTTGCGCCCTATGGGCAATACAGCATAGCCGAGAAAGGCCGCCGCTACCAGGAATATGGGCGCGAGGAAATGCACGGCGTGGTCTGCGGTGAGCGGGACAATGTCTTCCTTGGTGAGCGACTTCACTCCGTCGGCGATGGGCTGAAGTAGGCCCCAGGGACCGGTGCGGTTCGGGCCGTAGCGGTTCTGGATGCGACCGAGGCCTTTGCGTTCGAGAAGGGTGGTGATCGCGAATAGTAATGGAAACGCGATGAGGACCGGTACGACAGAGAGGATTGCGGAGGCGAGCGGCTGTGCGATGGGTGGGACGAAGCTTAGTAGCCAGTGCTTTGAGAGTACGAAGATCTGATCGAGCGGCAAAGTCATTTTGCTTCACCGCCGACGGGCTGCGCTAAAATTGGGGTCGGAGTAACGGGAGCGGCGGCCCTTGCCTTAGCTTCCGCTTTGGCCTTGGCTTCTGCCTTGGCGCGTTCCTCGGCGAAGTGAGCATCTACGGCTGCGGCTTCAGTGGGGTGAATTGCGTTATAGTATTGGTTCGACTTAGACAGCTGCTTTTTATCTAGGAGCAGACCGCCGAAGCGGTCGTCCGTGCTCAGGTCATACTTCACATCCATCTTGATGGCATCGAAGGGACAGACTTCCACGCAGATCTGGCAGCTCATGCAGACGGAGATATCGATGTTGAAGACGGCGGGATAGGCTTGCGGTTTGCCTACCGCATCTGGCTTCTTGTCCTTGCTTTTTTCAATGAAGATGCACTTGGGTGGGCATTCTTTTTCGCAAATTTGGCAAGCGACGCAGCGCATACCATCGTGCCAGTCGGGCCCATCGTAGACCAGGAATGGAAAGTCACGCGTTGCCTCGATCTGCGCAACCCGCTCCTCCGGATATTGGATTGTGGTAAGCCGATCTTTGCTGACGTAGCTGCCAAAGAAATTTCGGGCAGTCTCCGCCAATCCTTTGAGGATGCCACTACCAATCATGGCTGCTCCTTCGCTCGCAGGATGTCATCGGTCCACCTCACCAAGTACGATGTCTACGCTTCCGAGAATTGCAACGATATCTGCTACATTCTGGCCGAGGCATAGATCTTCTAGGACCGTAAGGTTGACGAGGCTCGGCGGACGCACACGATAACGATACGGGTTCGGCGAGCCATCGCTGATGAGATAGAAGCCAAGCTCGCCTTTGGGCGATTCGATTCGCGCGTAGGCCTCGCCGGGTTTGGGCCGGAAGCCGCGGATGCGCATCTTAGGATCGACGATGGGACCGCCGGGAATGTCGCGCATGGCCTCGTTAAGGATCTTCACAGACTCACGCATTTCGAGGAAGCGGATCATGTAGCGGTCGTAGACGTCGCCGTGCGCTCCGAGAGGTATGCGGAAGGCGAAGCGGTCGTAGATGCCATATTTATCTACTTTGCGAATGTCGTAGTTGACGCCACTCGCACGCGCCATCGGGCCGCTCATGCCGGCATTGATGGCCAGTTCCTTCGAGAGCACTCCGACGCCCTGTGTGCGTTCCATCAGAATTTCGTTGCCAACGAGAAGTTGTTCGTACTCGTCAAGAAAACGCGGGAATTCGTGGATGAGTTTCTGCGTCTGCACCAACCAGCCCGTGGGCATGTCGACACGGCAGCCTCCGAAGCGCATGTAGTTGCACATCATGCGTGCGCCGGTGAGCGCTTCGAAAAGGTCGAGGATCTTTTCGCGCTCGCGGAACGCGTACATCAGCGGGGTCCCGCTGGCGCCCATGTCCTGCAGCAGGAAGCCGAGCAGGCACGCGTGATTCTGTAGGCGGGTGAGCTCGCCAGTGATGATGCGAAGGTATTCGGCACGCTCGGGAACCTGGATGCCCGCGAGCTTTTCTACGGCGAGGGCGTAAGCCCAGTTGTTGGTGATCGAACACATGTAGTCAAGTCGATCGGTGTAGGGCATCGATCCAAGGTAGGTCTCGCTCTCGGCAATCTTTTC
>JANYLK010000080.1 GCA_025357875.1 Granulicella sp. | reverse complement strand
AATCCGGTGCGGGGAACGACGTTGAAGACGCCGTTGGTGCGGTCGCCGACATCGGAGGTATAACTGCCGCGTTGCACCTCGATGTAGTCGATATCCTTGGGATCGATCTGCGCGCCGAGATTGCTGGAGATGTTGGTGTTGGGAATTTGCACTCCATCCAACAGCCAACTCACCTGGTGACCGCCACGCATATGCAGCATGTCATGGGTGATGTAAGCGCCCGGAACGTAATCCGTAATCATCGCGAGGCTGTTTGTCCGGTCTGCACCGGGCGTCTCGGCGATGTCTTGCCGACTGATTAGAGCGGTTGGCGTCACGGTGTTGACATTGGCTGTTTGGGTGGAACTCTCCACCGTGATCGTCTCGCGTACGGTGCCGAGCTGCAGCTCGAAGTGGAGTACCGGCGAGGTGTCGGAGGCGAGGGTGAGTGCCTGCCGAACACTCTCAAAACCAGTCTGAGACACGGCCACGATGTAGCCGCCAAGTGGAATTGAAGTCAGAGAAAATGAACCGTCCTGTCCGGTAATGGCCGTGTTGGCGAAGTCGGAGTGGGCGGCCCGAACCTCAACTCGTGCGCCGGCAACGGGACGATGTTGAGGATCATGCACCACACCACGAATTTGACCGAAGACGCTTGCGTGCGCCGCGAAAGAATATAGAAGTAAAGCTGGAAATAAAAGCAAAGCGAACTTGCTCATGGAGTACCCCGTCAGCGGCCTGACGAATCTTGAGCTGGAAAGAAGACAGCATGCGAGCTTTCGCGCAAAGGCGAAGGCTACTCAATGCTGCACTGAATACTAGAGGAGATCGATGGAGGGAGGGCCGCGTTTCTGGTGGGAAAGGTCCAGTGAGACAGGCCGCTGCGACTCAGTCTGGGCAACGCCCGCAGGATGGCTCACAAGGGAAGCGAAGGTATTTTCAGCCCAAGAAGCGACCAACACATCGGTGTGTATCGCCGCGATCGTTCCTGGGCAGAATGGACACTGCTCCGGGAAGGGATTAAACGCCGGACCGTTTCGAGTGAGTTGGCTGGGTTCGGCCACATTCATCATGCAGTGATGCTTTCCATTCCTTCGGCAGCACGCGGGCAAGCTTGAACTTCGATCCGCTCCACGGTTCAAAGCCTCTGCTGCAAGAGTCAGCAGCGGAGAGGCAGGAGCCAGTCCCACGACCGCCAACAGCAGGATGGAGAGAATTTTCTTCACTTGTTCAGCAGTGGAACATTCCCCACGCCATTTCGGCAAGAGCCGGGGTCGTACACACGAGCTATGACCCGAAGTTTGTGGCCGAGATGGAAGCGGGCCTATTCCTCTCGAAGAATGGGTTAGCGTGGCTGTCTTCCTGCCCTCGCTGCAATAGCGGAGCGTCTTCTGCCTGCCGCTGCACGAACCGGGCCAAGTTCTTCCGCCAACGTCATCAGAGCCTCTCTGAAAAGATTTGATGCCCGTCTGGTGCTGACTCCAAGTTCGAAACCGATCTGCTTGTGACACAGCCCTTCAACTCGCAACAGGAAGCAGTTATATTGCTGGAGGCTAAGCTTGGAAACCGCCTGGTTCGCTTGTGCCAGCTTCTGCTCGTAAAGTAAGGTCTGCTCCGGATTTGGAGCAGGATCAGCGTACGCCGATAGCTCCTGTGCCACGTCGCTATGGCTCAAGTGGGGCATTCGCTCTGCGTTCCGGTAGATATCCATGACGATGGTTCGAGTCACCCGGGAAAGCCATTCGGCGGGGTGTTGTCCAATCAGATCTTTCAGATTCGCTCCATCCGCAAGTTGACGCACAAGCCATACGAATGCGTCCTGTATGACATCATTCGCCTCATCGGAGTTCAGACCGGACGAGCCGAGATGCGCTAGCGAAGCGGGACGAAGCGTGTCATACAATTGGGCAACACGACCCAATATCGGCTCAATTTGAGCCGAGTCGCAACGTTTGCCGTTGCCGACGTCACAAGATTTCCCAAGGCTTCTCTGTCCGCGGTTTCGCTGTATATGCCGGAATTTGCTCATTGCGTCGGCCTCTCGTGCGTAAGTTGGGACGCCTGAAACAAATGAGTCTATCGCGCAGCCTCTGTCGGTGAACTCCGCCGACTACCTTCTGATAAGTTCATGCAAAAAAAGGACACCCGTGCGTTGGCACGGGTGTCAGTGAGGTTTGGTTCCCAACTAGAACAGTAATCTCAATGAGAGCTGGATCTGGCGATTCGCTCCGATGCCCACCTGGTCGCCAACCGTAGAGGTAAGCGCACCAAACGATCCAGCATTGCTGGATGTGAATGGTGTGCCCGGCTGGGCTCCGGTGCCAGGCGCGGTCGCCAATGTCTGAGTGAGCCTGACAGTGCCGGGATTGGCATAGTTTGGCTTATTCAGCACGTTGTACGCATCTGCATGGAAGTCCATGCTGTATCCCTCGCGCAGACGCACCGACTTGCTCAGCGTCAAATCGAGCTGTGAGAGGTTTGGGCCAGAGTAATTATTCCTCCGGGAGTTGCCAAATGTTCCCGCAGCAGGAGTCGTAAATGCTGCCGGATTAAGGAATTGCCTGCCTGACCCAAGATACGGGTTCACTCCGGGAACGACGTCGGGACGGCGGATGTTGCGCGTGTTGCCGCCGCCTGGAACATTGGCTACGGCAGTAGTCTGCACAACCCCCGCAACCACCACTGGAGAAGAGAACGTCTGTCCCGCATACACAGTTCCAGCGTTGCCAACGTATGCCAGGTCCGGTCGCGTAATCAGAACATCGATTGGCAAGCCACTGCGGAAGTTCGTTACTCCGCCAATTTGCCAACCACCCGCGACCAAGTCCATCGGACCCGACAGCGAGTGCGCTCGCCCATGCCCGAACGGAAGATCGTAGAGGACGGTTGCGTTCAACGAATGCCGTATGTCAAACGTCCCGCGGCCGTAATCGAGTCCGAAGCTGAATGGACTCTGCGAAGTCGTCGCCTCGTTCGAGCCGCTGGACGTACCTAACTCCTTGGCCCATGTGTATTGCGCTCCGAGCGACAGGCCGCGCGAGAAGCGACGCTGCAAGGTCGACTGCAACGAGTGGTATTGATCGGTGCCGCCGGAGGTCTTGTAATCGATCTCCGCGAATCGACCACCAAACTGACGTATTGCCGTACCCGCGCCAGTCGTCGGATTCGTCGTCACGCCAGTAATCAGGTTCGTAATCGACCGCAGAAAGAGGTTGCGACCTGTCGATCCGACATACGCAACCATGAACTGTACGTCCCCAGGCAACTTCTGCTGTACCGACAAAGTGTAGGACGTTATGCGCTCGGGGACACGGTAGCCAGGCGCATACGCACGCGGCTGAAAACCAAGAGTCGGGCTATTTATGTCATAACTTGCGTAGACATCGTTGGCCGGGTTGATGGGATAAACCTTCCCAGAGGTGAACGTGCGGCTCACGCGGTCGTTCGCTTCGGGCTGAATCTGGTCCTCCGTCTGGCCCGGCCCGTAGAACACGCCACCGCCGGCGCGGATCACCATCGTGCTGTTGAAAGCCTGGGGCGCCCAGGTGACCGCAAGCCTAGGGCCGAAGTTCGCCTTCGAGCTCTTGTACCAGTCGCCTGCGTACTTCGGCAGAATCGTTGCCTGAGTCATGTCGAAGACAACATCTTTGTTGCGGGTCTCATGCAGCGGCGAAAAGTATTCGTATCGCAAGCCGTAACTCAGCGTTAGGTTCGACCGGAGTTTCCACTCATCCTGCGCATAGCCGATGTAGTAATTCTGCTTCATTTCCGCATTGCCGCCGAGACCGGTAAATGGGCTCAGGTCGCTCAAATCGCCAAAAAACTGGATCCGATCCGGCGTGTTTTTAACAAAATTGTTGATGGAGTTGTAGGTGTAGGTCGTTCCGCCAATCTGGTTGTTGTACAGCGAGATTGGCCGCACCTCCGCACCGAACTTAAGGTTATGATTCCCGCGCAGGTACGACACGTTATCAATGTAAGAGAGACTCTGACCCGTGTACGGCGCGCCTACGCCATTGAATGAACTCGACAGACTAATCAACGATCCAACGTTCGTCAGACCCGCGATCGCGATGCGCGAACGGCTGAGGTCGACCGATGGACTCGCTCCGGCGATGCCCAGCACGCGCATCTTTATTCCATTGAATCCAACCTTCGTCTCGTTGAAAAGTCGTGGAGACAACACCTGATTCAACGCCAGCACCGCGTTCTGCGGCACCTCAACTTGTCCAAACTGGCTCAGCGACGCATCCTGCACCTGGGTAGAGATTCCCTGATCGCGGTTGTACCGCGCGTAAGCCTGGAAGTGATCGTTGATTCGGTAGTCCAGGCGGATCGCACCGAAGTCTTCGTTGATCCGGTTTTTGCCGACCACCGTCACGGTTTGTTGCAGAACCCCAGCTGGGTTTGCCGTCGTAGGCAGTTCGCTCGTAAGGGCGAATGGATCGCCCGGATAAGCAGCGAGCAGCGGAATCACTGCGCTGGTCGGCGAAATCTGCGACTTAGCGTAGTTGCTTAGTGTCGCCTGCGTGTAAGGAGCAGCCCAAATCTGCCGAAGTCCTTCATAGTTTGCGAACGCGAACAGTTTGTCTCTCAGCAGCGGTCCACCAATCGAGCCGCCAAACTGATTCAGCCGAAACTTTGGGTTGCCGGCCGCCTTGGTCGACGTTGCCCGCTGGTTGAACGTATTGCGCGCATCGAAGAAATCATTGCGAATGTAATCGAACACTGACCCATGCAGATGATTGCTGCCCGACTTGGTGATGAAGCTGATCTGCCCGCCGGTTCCTGTTCCCATCTCCGCCGGATAACTTGAGGAGTCGACGCGAAATTCCTGTACCGCCTCCAGCGACTGCTGCAGCCGGAACAACGACGTCAGCTCTCCGTTGAGGTTGCCCGGAGACGTATCGATGATCGAGGTCGCCTCAATTCCGTCCAGCCGGATTATGTTCTGCTCCACCGCGCGTCCTGAGAAGCGGATGTTGTCGAAGGTGCCTGAACCGGAGTTTGTGGCGCCCGGCACAAGCAGGTAAAGCTGAGATATCTGACGGCCATTAATCGGAAGGTTCGCGATCTCACGATTCGCGACGGTCGCTCCAATCTTCGCTGACGACGTGTCCAGTGCGACCATTGCACCGGCTTCGACCGTAACCAGAGTCTCGTTCCCTGAAACTCTTATCGCGAAGTCATGGCTCACCGTCTGTCCGACACCGATGACGAGATTCTTCAGCTCACTTGCTGCGAAACCGGTCTTCGAGACTTTGACGTCGTAGGCGGCCGGCGGTAGCGAGTCCGCAATGTAACCGCCGTCTCCGGCTGTCTCCAGGACTCTTTGTGCGGCAGTATTCTCGTTCGTAATCGTCACGGTGGCATTGCCGATGGCCGCGCCAGAGGAATCCGTGATAGCACCGGCGATGCGTCCCGTAGTTATTTGGGCCCAGGACGAGTTCAGCCCAACAATGGATAGCAGGGCAAACCTGCAAGCAGACCTGAAGATTTTCATATGTGCCAAGTCTGGGGCGCGAATGTTTCGGAGCGGTTACCAGACGTTGAATCTTTCGCTAATGCAATGCACCTTTTACGCCCTCGGACCATGCTCCTTCCATCCCCGCGAACAAAGCGCTTGCCTTCCCAAGAGAAGTACCTAGAGGGTCGGGGTAGCCTGTCACTGGCTGATCAAGGGTGACCCGGTGGACCCTATTCGACTCTTCGTTATAATGGAGAGAGAGGCGTCTATGGCAACCGCGCAGAAGATCGCAAGCACTGCAAAGATTCTGACTGTAGGAAGCTCGGCGGGCATCGTCCTCACAAAAGAAGTTCTCGCCCATCTGAAGGTCCAAAAAGGTGACAGCGTCTATATCTCGGATACGCCAGACGGAATAAAACTCACACCATATGACCCGAAGTTTGCCGCTGAGATGGAAGCGGGTCGAAGGGTGATGCGAAAGCGCCGCGATGTTCTGAGAAGGCTGGCTGAGTAGTGAACGAGCCAATCTGGCTATCAAAGCGGGCTGTTCTCGCCCTGCATGATGAACAACTTGCCGAACATGGCGGCTCCGATGGTATCCGCGATGAGTCCCTCCTCGATTCCGCGCTGACCAAGCCTCTGAATGTCTTCGCCTCTGCCGACGAGCCGGACACATTTCGTCTGGCCGCGTCTTACGCATTCTGGATCGCTCGGAATCACGCCTTCATCGACGGAAACAAGCGTACCGCCATGGTGGTCTCACTCGCCTTTTTGGATCTCAACGGGCGGGACATAGTCGCGCCAAAAAAGGAGTTTTACCTAACCTTTTTGCATCTCGCGGACGGCTCGCTGAGCGAGGAAGAACTGGATGCCTGGTTTGCCGCGCACGCCGTCGCGATTTGAATCTTTTTCTCTGCTAAATCGTCTAAAAAGACGTGGTATCCTAAAACTCGCTGGGGACGTGCGCCTTTGAATGCCCTGACTGGCCTACCGGCTATCGGGCTTGCCACCGCGGTCGACACCGCATCCTATCCCTGCCGATCACGAAACAACCAAGGGAATAGTCTGGCTGTACGTCAGACGGCCCTATAAAAATTTGATGCAGGAGCGCGAATGCCCGTGGCTGAAGAAATCGATAAGTACCAGGAAGAAGACACCGACTTAGACAAGCTCATCGACACCGGGAAAGAGAAGGGCTATCTCACATTCGGTGAGGTCAATGACCTGCTCCCCGGCGACATCACCTCGCCCGACGAGCTTGATGACCTGATGACCACCATTAACACCCAGGGCATCGATGTGCTCTCCGGTGAAGCGCGCGCCGACCGCGACAAGTATGAGCCCGAGGCCGGAGAAGAGTCCGACGACGTCGAGCTCGATCTCTCGCCCGGTACGCTGGAGAAGACGAACGATCCCGTGCGCATGTACCTGCGCGAGATGGGAACCGTTCCGCTGCTGACGCGCGAAGGGGAAGTAGAAATCGCCAAGCGCATCGAGCGCGGGCAGAACCGTGTCATGAAGGCAATCTCGCGTTCGCCCATCGTGATCCGCGAGATCGTCGGTCTCGGCGAAGACCTGCGTCGCGGCGTACGCAACATCAAGGAAGTCGTCACCTTCGACGAAGAAGAGCTGACTGAAGAGATTTTACAGTCCCGCGTGCGCGCCACCGTCGGCCGCATCGATGTCATCGTCAAACACCAGAAGAAAGTAATTGCGCTCGAAGAAAAGCTGGCCGCGCCCGCTGGCAAGGACGCCAAGGCCAAGCTCAAAGACACGCGCAAGCACCGCTGGCTCATCGGCCGCGAACACGTATACATCAACCGCATTATCCGCGAATTCAAATACACCAATGGCGAGAAGAAGCGCCTGCTCGATAAGGTTAACAAGACCGTCGACGCGATGCGGACGCTCGAGCGCCAGATCAAATCGCTCGACGTCAAGTTCGAAAACTCCAAGTCCGAAGAGCTGCGCAAAGAGTACAAGCGCCAGCAGAAAAATTGCCGCACTGATCTCGAACGCATCGAAGCTGACGCCGGCATCGACATCGCCGATCTCAAGCGCACGCAGCGGGAGATGATCCAGGGCGACATGGACGCCGAGCGTGCCAAGCGCGAACTGATCGAGGCTAACCTCCGCCTCGTCGTCTCCATCGCGAAGAAGTACACGAATCGCGGCCTGCAGTTCCTCGATCTCATTCAGGAAGGCAACATCGGCCTGATGAAGGCCGTCGATAAGTTCGAGTACCGTCGCGGTTACAAATTCTCGACCTACGCGACGTGGTGGATTCGTCAGGCCATCACCCGCGCCATCGCTGATCAGGCACGCACCATCCGCATCCCCGTGCACATGATCGAGACCATCAACAAGCTCATCCGTACCAGCCGTCAGCTAGTGCAGGAGCTAGGCCGCGAAGCATCCTCCGAAGAGATTGCCAAGCGGATGGATATTCCTGTCGCGAAGGTCCGCAAGGTCCTCAAGATCGCGCAGGAGCCCATCTCGCTCGAGACGCCAATCGGAGAAGAGGAAGACTCGCATCTCGGAGACTTCATCGAAGATCGTATGGCGGTCTCGCCCGCAGATGCCGTGATCGCGGTCAATTTGAAGGAGTACACGTCGCAGGTTCTGCGCACCCTGACCCCGCGCGAAGAGCGTGTTATCAAGATGCGCTTCGGCCTCGAAGACGGCTCCGAACATACGCTGGAAGAGGTCGGGCAGTCCTTCCAGGTTACCCGCGAACGCATCCGCCAAATCGAAGCCAAAGCTCTCCGTAAGCTGCGTCACCCCAGCCGCTCGCGCAAGCTAAAAGCCTTCGTCGACGGAGTAAAGGACGCCTAAAGTTTTCACATTTTTGCAGTCAACCGGGGGCCGCGATTATTTGCGGCCCCCGGTGCTTGAGATCTACATTTGTCGACTTGCCCAACGGCCGATCTATCCGTCTCTTTCTCGTTCACACTGGAGTCGCGTCCAACCCCTTGCTCCGCAACGCCATCGGATAGAGGAAGATGCTGATGCCTAACAACAGCCGCACGTCCGCAGCAACTTTGACCGCTGCCGGCACGACCTCCAGCGCGACGGCCGCGAGCATCGAGCCCCAACTCTTCCTTCTCGCGCCGAATGGCTGGATGCCCAATAACGAGCGCCTGCCCGTGCTGCTGTATCGCGGCGCGTTCGACGCAACCGGGTCCGATCCCGCTGCAATCATCGAGCAGGCTTTCGCGCGCAACGGATGGCCGGCGCAGTGGCGCAACAGCGTCTACGACTTCCACCACTACCACTCCACCGCTCACGAGATTCTTGGCTTCGTCGCCGGCGAAGCGCGTCTCGTCCTCGGTGGACACGGTGGGCCGGAGATCGACGTGCGTGCAGGCGACGTAATCGTCCTGCCCGCAGGCACTGGCCACAGCAACGTGCGCAACAGCCCGGACTTCCTCGCCATAGGCGCGTACCCTCCGGGGCAGGATTGGGACACGTGTTGCAACGCACCCTCGCACGCCGACCTAGACCGCATCCGCAAGCTGCCTTTCCCGGACTCTGACCCCGTGACTGGCGCCAACGGTCCTCTCACCCGCCACTGGCATCGCGCCTGAAGGTTACGCGTTAATAATCGAACCGCAGCGAAGGCCGCTCTACGTGGGGCTCCGCAGGCCGCGGCGGTGGACTCGCAAAGCGCATTTCTGACTTACCCCGAATTGTGCGGCTATACTTGCCTTGACTGACGCGCGAGGGCCGATGAGACCGCGAATTTTCGATTCCCTTGTATTACTTTGCGTTCTCTCCTGCTCATGCCTGAAAGGCCGCGGAGAGATGGTCCCCCGACTCCAGACGCTCAACTCCCATTTCGTCGGCGTGTGGGTAGGAACGAACGTGGCTTATAACTCGCCGACGGTGACAGTGCCCGTCCGGATCGTGGTCACGAACGATTCCAAGAAAGGTCGGCTGCGACTCGAATATACTTACGGCACCAAAGGACAGAAGTCCTACGATCATGCCGTGAGATTCATGGTGATTGATCCGGCCAGTTCCACGGTCACGCTCAATTGGCGGCACAACTCAGACGAAGTTTATAGGGCGGTTGGGCTCGAAGAGGTCTTAAACACTGGGTATGGCTCCTTTGGATTTTTTGGAGCTGTACGGGTAAATGGCTTGAAGGTCCTCTACCGGCAAATGCTCGAACTCACTGCGAATAGCTTCTACTATTGTTGGGAGAAGACTAGCGACGGTGTGGAATATTCCAAGACCGGGGAATGGACGTTGGCCAGGGAATCCGGAGCCAATATTTCGACTGGAGCCAACCCCGGTCCGTGAAATTCTTTATTCAGAATGCCGACTCAACCGATCGGGACCATCACGACGTAGACTCAACTGCGAGCGGTTCACCGGAGGATGCGTGGAGAGACGACAGATGTTGAGGTCAGCGTTGATGAGTACGGGCGCGGCTTTGGTTGCGGGTGAGGCAACGGCGCAGGCGGGACAGAAATCAGATCCCTCCGCTGCGCTGCGGAATGACAAACCAGGGGCTGTGCAGGAGTTCTATCAGTTGCGCAAGTACATGCTGCGCAATGGGCCGCAGACCGCGCTGACGCAGGGGTACTTCGAGAGGGCGTTAATACCTGCGCTGAATCGGCTGCAGATGGGGCGGGTGGGTGCGTTCAAACTGGATATCGGGCCGGAGACTCCGACGTACTATGTGCTGATTCCGTCGACGTCCGCGGAGGCGCTGGTGACGCTGGACGCACGCCTGGGCGGGGATGCGGAGTACGTGAAGGCGGCGTCGGGATTCCGTGATGCACCTGCGTCGGCTCCCGCCTTTGAACGGGCGGAACGATCTCTGCTGGCTGCATTCGCAGGCTGGCCAAAGCTGGTCGCGCCGAAGATGGTCGATGGGGAAGCGCAGAAGCGAATCTTTCAACTTCGAACGTACGAGAGCGCAAGCCAGGCGGCCCATGCGCGCAAAGTGGCGATGTTCAACGAGGCGGAGATTGAGATCTTTACGCGGACTGGATTGACGCCGGTATTTTTTGCGGACACTTTGATTGGCACGCGGATGCCGAGTTTGACTTACATGCTGACGTTTGCGGATACGGCTGAGTTGGCGGAAAAGTGGGCGGCATTCTCGGCGGATGCGGCCTGGAAGGAGCTGTCGCATCGGCCGGGGAATACCGATGCGGAGATTGTCAGCAACATTTCGAACCTCTATTTGAGCCCGCTGGCTTGTTCACAGATCTAGTGGAACTGGCTTTGTACATCCCCCTTTACCGATGAAACCGGTAAGAATGGGGCACCCGGAAGTTTGTGATGATGTATTCTGCCGTCACTATGCGCCTTACTTTTGTTGTCTTCCTACTCGCCGTCGCTACTGCCGCGCCGGGCCAACTTACTTTGAAAACGCAGGCTAAAGTGGCTACGATCGCGGAGAACGTTCTGCGTGATACGGGTGTTCCTTCGGCGTCGGTCGGGATCATCGAAAACGGGCAGGTGGTCTATGCGCATGCATTCGGGATGGCGCGGATTCAGCCGCCACTGGCTGCGACCGCTGAGATGGCATACCCCATCGGCTCGATCTCGAAGCAGTTCACGTCGACGGCGGTGCTGCTGTTGCAGCAGCAGGGCAAGCTCTCGATTGACGATTCGGTGGCGAAGTATTTTCCTGCGCTCACGCGTGCGGCAGATGTGAAGCTACGCAATCTGATGACTATGACTTCGGGCTATGAGGACTTCGCGCCCCAGGACTATTCCATTCCAGACTGGTACAAGCCGCGCAATCCGGCAGACACGGTGAAGGAGTGGGCGGGCAAGCCGCTGGACTTCGAGCCCGGCACCCAGTGGCAGTATTCGAATACGAACTACGTGCTGCTTGCGTTGATCGTCGAGAAGGTTACGGGTGAGCCGCTCTACCAGTATCTGCGTGAACATGTGCTGGACCCCGCGCATCTCCCCGCTGCGTTCAATGCCTATACCGACCGTGACAAGCTTCAGACTACCGGCTACATCTCGTACGCGATGCAGACTCCGCGGGTGCTGCCGCTCGAGGCGCCGGGATGGTACTTCGGCGATGGTGAACTGGCCATGCCTGCATCGACATTGCTGGCATGGGACATCACAATCATCAACCAGTCGCTGCTGACGTCGACCAGCTACAAGCAGATGGAGACAGCATTTGTAACCAAAGATGGTAAAGATACCGGATATGGGCTGGGGATTTTCGTGCATGATCGCAACGGCCATCGCCAGATCGAACACGGCGGCGAGGTCGGCGGATACGTTGCGGAAAACATCGTCTATCCCGACGACAAGCTGGCGATCGTGGTGCTGACGAACGAGGTTGCATCCGGCGCTGCCTCGGCAATCGGAACACAACTGACCGCGCTGCTGCTGCCTGGAGCCGTAACTGCCGACGCCGCACCCGATGCGGTGGCCGCGGCACTGCCGGGAATTCTTGGTGGGTTCGCGAAGGGGCAGATCGACCGCGCACTGTTCTCCGCGAACTGCAATGCGTACTTCAGCGCCGACGCGGTTGCCGACTTCAAAGCTACGCTGTCGCCGCTGGGAGCGGTGATGTCCGTGTATCGTACCCGGACTGCGTTGCGCGGCGGTATGACGTTTGGCTTGTATCGCGTGGTGTTCGCGAATGGGACCGTGCTGGTGATGAATACGTATACGCTGCCCGATGGGAAGTTGGAGCAGATGCTGATTACGGCAAAGGGATGAGGGGTCCGAAAGGAGTAGGCCCCCGGTCGACACGGTGAAACGTGTGTCGAACATGGGGCACCCGGATTTTATGATCACGTTCTGGCAATTGGCAGCGTAAATGTGAAGACTGAGCCGTGGCCGATTTGGCTGGTTACGCCAATGGTGCCACCGTGTGCAGTGACGATGGCGCGGGCAATGGCGAGGCCCATGCCGGTACCGCCGACACGATTACGTTGAGTAGGATCGCGGTAGGTTTGGCCGCGATAAAACTTATCGAAGATCATGCCTTGTTCGAGCGAATCGATACCGGCGCCGCGATCAGCTACGCTGATGCTGAGCATGTCACCCTGCGTATCGGCTGAGACGAAGATGGGCTGATTCGCAGGGGAATATTTCGCGGCGTTTTCCAGCAGGTTGCCGAGGACCTTTTCGATCCATGCCTCGTCGGCTCGAACGCTGGGTAGCGCGTGTGAAAGCGAGATGCGGATTTCGCGTGTGGGATGCGCGATGCGCCACTGTGCGAGTGCAGCATCTACGAGCATGGCGACGGCAAGCGGCTTGATTTCCAGTTGAACTTTGTTGGCGTCGAGCTGCGCCATCTCGACGGCCTGCTCGATGAGGTGGTTGAGGCGGTCGGACTCCTCATCGATGATGGTGAGCAACTCATGTTGCGATGGCGCGTCCAGTGACTGCTGGGAGAGCAGCGCAGTGATGGAGGCTTTGATTGACGTGAGCGGCGTGCGCAATTCGTGGGTGACGGAGTCGAGCAGCGCGGTGCGCAGGCGTTCGGTCTCCTTTGCAGCCTCAGAGCGTGCACTGTTTTCAAGGGCGCCGGCGCGTTCAATCGACATGGAAACGAGGCCGCTGAGGGCCTCCATCGTCTCGCGCGAGAGGGTCGTGGATTCGAGCAGAAGCGCTCCGCTGGGACGCACGCCAATGCGCAGCGGGATGGCGACGGGGCAGCCCGCGGAGGGCGGTCGGAAGATGGGAAGCATCATCGCTTCGCGCAGGTCGGCGACGATCTCGAAGCGGGTTCGGTCGGCGCAGGTGGGGTCAGCGGGCTGGTCGCTCGAGGGCATCGCGAGCTTTGGGTTGGAGATGTACTTCGGATCGGAGAGGTAGATTCGCTCGCCCTCCGCGATGAACAGCGTAACGGCTGGCGAATTGAAGGCGTCGGCGACGCTGGAGGGGATGAAGTTGAAGAGTTGGGTTACGCTCTCGGGCTGCAGTAATTGGCGGCCGAGGCGGTAAAGCATCTCCGACTCGTGACGTCGCGCGTTGGCCTCTTCGGACTCCTCGCGGATGCGCGACGCGAGATGGCTGGCGTAGATGGCGGTGCCGAGGAACGCGAACAGCGCGACCCAGTTGCGCGTGTCCGCAATAGTGAGCGTACCGATGGGTGGGAGGAAGAAATAGTTGAAGAGGAGTGTGGCAGCGATTGATGCGCCGACCGCATAGCGCAGGCCCCAGTTGCCGGCCAGCAGCAGTACCAGTAGCAACATGGTCAGTGCGACGGTGGTGTCGCTGATGCCGGAAAAATGGTGAAAAGCAGTGACGATGCCGGCAAGCGCGATGGCGATTGCAAGCCAGCGTGCTGCGTCGATCATGCGCCGGGTGTACACAGTGAAAATTGTATAGAGTCGCTCTTGCGCGGTTCGCCCACTTACAGCCTTTTAACGACTTCCTCGTGGTGCGCTGGCAAAATAGGTCGCAAGCGGCTGTAGCTCGCGGTACCGTAACAGAGGAAGGTCAGACAGGCGAGATGAATCAACCACAGCCTCACACGAAAACTCCCGACGAGTGGCTGGTCGCGGCGGAAGGGCAGAAGCGTGGACGTTTCAAGCTCTTCCTCGGATACGCGCCCGGTGTGGGCAAGACCTTCAGCATGTTAAGCGAGGCGGTGCGCCGCCGAAGTCGCGGCGAAGACATCGTAATCGGCATTGTGGAGACGCATGGGCGGACGCGCACGGCCGAGCTTGCAGCGCAACTGGAGCAGGTTGCGCGAAAGCAGATCGAGTACAAGGGCACGCTGTTTGATGAGATGGATGTAGATGCGATCGTGGCGCGCCATCCCGAGGTGGTGCTGGTCGACGAGCTGGCGCACACCAATATTGAAGGCTGTGCGCACACGAAGCGCTTCCAGGATGTGCTGCAGATTCTGGAGGCCGAGATCGATGTGCTCTCGACGCTGAACATTCAGCATGTGGAGAGTATTACGCCACGCGTGCAAAGCCTGACCGGCATTACCGTGCGCGAGACCGTGCCAGACTGGGTGCTCGACCGCGCTGACGAGATTGTGCTGAGCGACCTGACGCCCGAGGCGCTGGTGCACCGCATGAGCCGCGGCGACATTTATCCCCAGGAGCGCGTCGACCGAGCTCTGGGCAACTTCTTCCGGCGTGGCAATTTGATTGCGCTGCGCGAGATGGCGCTGCAGCGAGTGACGCGTGCAGTGGATCGCACACTGGACGATTACGTGGCGCAGAAGAAGCTGAGCGGACACTGGCAGCTCGCCGAGCGAGTCGCCGTATGCATCAGTGCTAATCCTGAATCGCGCGACCTGATTGCACGCGGCGCTCGCATGGCTGAGGCGATGAATGGTGAACTCGTCGTGCTGCATGTCGACTCGGACGAGCAGGCGCCGGAGAGTCAGAAGAGGTCGCTCGACGCCAACATTCAGTTCGCGGAGAACGTTGGCGCCAAGGTGGTGCGGCTGAAGGGACGGAGCGTTCCCGCCACCACGGCGGAGTACATCGCGAAGAATCGAATCACGCAGGTTATCTTCGGGCGCTCGGCGGTGAAGGGGTGGAAGCAGTATCTGTACTACCATGCTCTGGGGCAGTTTATGTCGAACGCTCCGCACGTGGACGTACACATCGTGACGCAAGAGGCGAAGTAGGTACTAGGTTCAAGGTTCGAGGTTCAAGGTTCAAGGTTCAAGGTTCGAGGTTCGAAGGGCCATGCGGATATTGATTGTTGATGATGAACCGCAGATTACGCGGGTGCTTCGAACTTCGCTGCAGAGCAATGGCCACGAGGTCACGGTGGCGCAGGATGGGGTGGACGCGCTGGCAAAGTTTATGAAGGCTCAGCCTGATCTCGTGATTACGGATCTCGCGATGCCGGGGATGGACGGCATCGAATTGACGCGTTTGATCCGCGAGCGCTCACAGGTGCCGGTGATTGTGCTGTCCGTGCGCAATCAGGATGCGTCGAAAGTAGCGGCACTCGATGAGGGCGCGGACGACTACATCACCAAGCCATTCAGCATTCAAGAACTGCTGGCACGTGTGCGTGTGCAGTCCCGGCGTGCGGTGGCCGCCGGCGAACCGGAGCAGAGTTTGATTGCGCTGGGAGATTTCCACATCGATGTGGATCGGCACCAGGTGCTGGTACGCGACGTCGAGGTGCACCTGACTCCGAAGGAGTTCGACCTGATGGTCTACTTTGCGCGCAATGCGGATCGCGTGCTGACGCACAAGACTCTGCTGCGCGCGGTGTGGGGAGCGGCGGGCGTCGACCAGCCGGAATACTTGCGCGTGCTGGTGGCGCAACTGCGCAAAAAGGTCGAGCCAGGCGGCGAACCGAAGTACATTCTCAGCGAGCCCTGGGTCGGGTATCGCCTTAGCCCGAGCGGCGCAACCGAGTCGTAAGACAAATTTAGCGAAAACTTACAAAATCTTAACGCCGTTTCTACGGCTTTCCTACGGCGGTCGCTGGCAAACTCGTTTGAGTGATCCTGCCGCGCCTCTCCTGGTGGTCGGTGGGATCCACGGTGGTCCTGGGGTCGAGGCGAACTTCGACCCAGGGGTCGCCTCAGGAGCTTGAGCCATGAGCGATCTAATCTTTGTCGCCGCGTCGGTTGTTTTCTTCGTCGTCGCGGTCTGGTACGTCGACGGATGCCAGTCGTTAACGAAAGGCGGGCGCGACGATGCTTGAAAACATTCTTCTACTTATCCTCACCGCCGGCTTGCTGGTCTACCTTGTGTTCGCGCTACTGCGTCCGGAGAAATTCTGATGACCTCAAACGGTTGGTTGCAGATTGGAGTCTTCTTCGCGCTGGTTCTACTCCTGGCGAAGCCGATGGGCCTCTACATGGCCCGAGTCTACGAACGCAAGCGGACCTGGCTTGATCCGGTACTTGTGCCGATCGAGCGCCTGCTCTATCGCATGACCGGTGTCGACGCAGACGTCGAAATGCGTTGGACGGAGTACGGCGTGGCGATGCTGATCTTCTCGCTGGCTACGCTGCTATTGACGTATGCAGTCGAGCGGTTGCAGCATGCAATCCCATTGTGGAACCCGCAGCATCTTGCGGCCGTCGAGCCGTATCTTGCGTGGAATACCGCCGCATCATTCACGACCAATACGAACTGGCAGTCCTATGTGCCGGAGCAGACGATGAGCTACCTGACCCAAATGTTCGGGTTGGCGACGCACAACTTCTGGTCGGCCGCGGTGGGCATGGCGCTTGCTATCGCGTTCATCCGCGGCATCTCGCGGCGCGAGTCGAAGACGCTGGGCAACTTCTGGGTCGACCTGACGCGCGGTACGTTGTGGGTGCTGGCGCCGATCTGCCTTGTGTATGCGCTGGTGCTGGTCTCGCAGGGTGTCATTCAAAACCTCAAGCCGTACGACACGGCCACGTTGGTCGAGAAGCAGTCTGTAACCGCGACAGGCACAGATGGAAAGCCTGTAACTACCACGATTACAACCCAAACGATCGGCCAGGGTCCAGTCGCCTCGCAGGAAGCGATCAAGATGCTGGGCACCAATGGAGGCGGCTTCTTCAACGCCAACAGTTCGCATCCATTTGAAAATCCGACCCCGCTGACCAATCTGCTTCAGATGGTCTCGATCTTCCTTATCCCCGCTGGCCTTTGCGTCACGTTGGGCACTATGGTGGGCTCGCCGAAGCATGGATGGGCCGTGTT
>JANYLK010000068.1 GCA_025357875.1 Granulicella sp. | reverse complement strand
GCGGCCCAGCGTGCTGAGCGCCAGACCTTGACCGCGGCAAAATTCCAGCCGTCCCATCCCACTCGACCCGTACAAGGCAACCAGCCGCTCGATCTCCGCACGGCTACGACGACCAACCAACACTCCAGCATCCACACTCATGACCAGAGTTCATCACAAACCCCATCCCGCTAACAGGTGTGTTGCTCGGTCGCTTACGCTCAATCGTCTCCAGCAGATGGCGTGACATCGATCCTACATACGCCAGACGGAACAGCACATCCTGGGCGAACTGGTGCTCGATCGTAAGGTTATAGCCGTAGACAACCGGAGTCTGGTAGACACTGTTATGGCTAGGGTCGTAGCTGACCACCTGTACCGGCCTTGGGAAGACGATACTCTTGGGCGGCGTAGCCGGAGCGGGGAACGGGTTGGTGATTCCCAAGTACGGGTTGCTGAACGGTCCCTTTGGGGCGGTCAGATTGACTTGAACGCTGAACGGCGTGACGTCCACGAAGCGATTGTTGTAGATGCCATTCTGAACGGAGTCGAAGAAGATACCAAAGCCTCCGCGCAGGGATGTCTTCCCTGTGCCATCCAGGTCAAGCGCGAAACCGACTCGCGGAGCAATGTTCTTGAGGTTCGCGCGCAGTCCATACTGAGGCACGCCGGCGTCGCCGGGGAAAAGCAGGCCGGGGGGTGTGCCCTGGACGGCGTCTGTATTGACATAAACCTGCGAGTAGCGCCCTGCATCATGGGCGGCACTGTCGAATAGCTCGGAGCGGCCCTTGGTCTCGTGCCACGGAAAGAAAGGATCGTAGCGAAGGCCGATATTCAGCGTAAGGCGACGATTGACGTGATAAATATCCTCGACAAAGATGCCATAGGTGAGGAGACGATTGTCCTTGAATTCGCCATTACCCTGGATGAACGTTCGCAGTCCGCCGGTAAGGAAGGCGGCCATCGCATCACCGTTGGTGTCGGCGGTGAAGCCGAACTGTCCGGGCTCATGGAACTGGTTGCGGAGTACGATCTGGGCGTCGAGAACGTCACCGCCCAGGGTGAGTGAATGCTGTCCGCGTATGAGCGAGAAGGCGTCGTTGGCGGTGTACTGGTTGCGTGCGAAGGTTGCCGGATCCGTCTGGCTGATGCCGAAGTAGCCGCTGACCGCGAGTGATTCAATAATTCGGGCCCCGTCCGGCTGGTAGATCTTCACCCCCAGGTCGGACGCGTTGAGGCTGCCGGGAGCTGGTGCGCGCACCGAGATTTCGCGTCCGTAATTGACGTGGAATTCGTTCAGCGTATTTGCGTTGAAAGTATGGGTGTCGCTGATTGCCGAACTCTGATACGTGATGGTCGTCGCGCCGGTATTGTTGAGGTAGTTTGCCTTGTCCAGGTAGGCCTTGTTCTGGAAATTGTCGTAGTAGTAGCGGAACTCCAGATGGTTGTTCTGCGAGACTGCGTGGTCGACTCGCCCAAGGTATTCATCGAAGTTTTGCGACAGCGGCTGCGAGAAGACGACGTTGCCGTTGGTTGTAGAACTCGGAAGCAGTTTAGAGAGCGCCAGAGAGGCAGCGTCGAACCGCGCTAAGGGAATCTGATTGTTCGGGAAGCAGCCCGTGGAAGCAAGGCCGGTCACCGGATCTATACCGGTTCCCGCCGGACATTTGGCGGATTTCGTCGTGTCCTGAATAAAGGTGACTTTGCCCAGCGGGTTGTTGGGGTTGGTTGCGCTGAGCAGGGCGCTGAAGTCACCGTTGAGGTTAGCAGCCGTAGGCACGTTTCCTGTAAGACCATTGACCGTGTTGCGAATCCGCGTGCCCTGATAGCCACCAAAGAAAAAGGTCCGGTCCTTTCCGTTGTAGAGCATGGGAATGGTGATGGGCCCACCAAGCGTCCCACCAAACTGGTTGCGCTTGAGCTGATCGCGTTTGTCGGCGAAGTAGCTTCGGCCGTTGAAGACCGCATTACGCACAAACTCGAAGATATCCCCATGAAACTGGTTCGTGCCGGATTTGGTGATGACGTTGACGACGCCTCCAGCATTGCCGCCGAAACGCGCTGAAGCGTTCGCGGTTTGCACTGAAAACTCCTGCAGCGCGTCAGGGAACGGGAAGGGCTGATTGACGTTGGTGTAAATGTCGTTATTGGGTGCGCCGTCTAGACGGAAGCTGGTCTGGTTCTGGCGTGCACCGTTCGCGGAGATGGTGATGGAGCCGGGGAAGGTCTTCGAACTGCCTTCATCCGCGCTAGCCGGCGCGAGTACCGTCCCCGCGGTAACCAAAGTTAGCGATGCGGCGTTGCGACCGTTCAGAGGCAGTTCGACCATGCGCCGCTCATCCACTACTTCGCTCAACGTCGTCGTGGTGGTGTTGATCTGTACATTGCCGGTGGTCACTTCAACCGATTCGGTGAGTTGAGTGATCGAAACAGTGACATTGTTTGTCGAGGTCTGATCAGTCTGAAGAACGATTCCGGTTCGCGTGTAAGAGCTGAAGCCGGGGGCGTCAACCTTCAGCGTGTACGTGGAGGGTGCGAGTGCAGAGATGACAAAATATCCTTCGCCATTGGTTACGGCCTCGCGGATCTGCGAGGTCTGGTCGTTGACCGCATGTACTACGGCCGCCGGGATGACCCCGCCGCCCGGGTCGGTAATGGTTCCTACAATGGAGCTTTGCCCGTACAGGGCCGGAGCGAAGAGAAACAGAAGGAAAGCAGCGAAACCCAAGTTCGTACGATTGAAAGACATTGGTTGTCCACTCTAAAGATTGAGGCTCATTGAGGTCGGACCAAAAAGGTATTCCTTGTAGCAATGATTGTCAATCGCTACGTGACTCAAAGTGTAACTAAGGAAGGTGCCGACCACTGGTTGTGCACATAGGAATGCTCCGCCCTGATTCTCAGAGCTGGTAGCCTAGCGGGAAATGCACCCTTTCAAAGGGTAGAGATCCTACCTATTACGGAGAAGTTGGGCGTCGAGCAAGGCAACTTATTGCCGCAACAGACGCAAAATTCGGCCGAATTATCGAATTTCCCGGGCACTCCGCTTGTCAAAGTACCTAAACCGACGATTTCGCAAAATTAGCCTCATATTTGAGACTCATCTGCACAGCCATAAGTCGATCCGAATCGTAGTTAGGAAGGTCGGACGTAACCGAGCAACGCAATCGGAAGGTTCTAGTGCTTGAGCTGCAAGGGGCTCGGCTGCTCGCCAACCTTCGTCCGAAGCCGCCGGGGAACCGACAGGTATCGCCGCCGCCCAGGCCGTCCCGGCTGCCCAGGTGAGTTCAGCGGATCCAACCGATAAAGGATCAGCACGTTTCGGTCCGGATCGTCGAGCGCAGGAATGGTTGCTACGCGCACCAGCCGAAACCATGGAGCCAGCACCTCCATCTTTTCGTCCTCGACATCGTTCCACGTCGCAAACCAGCCCGGCTTGTACTTCGCCACCCGCTCCGGCAGCGTCATCGTGCCAAAATCGTCGCAGATCGACGGTAGCCCCGTCATCAGCGCCAGGTCCGATCCGCTGATCGACATCACCAGCCGCGAGTGCTCCGGATGCGCCGCAGTCTCACGTTGTACAGCATCGTTAATCTGGTTCGCCGCGCTCACCCACGTGTACTCCGGATGGCGCACGAACGCAAGCGTCTGCCACGCACCGCTGGCCGCCGCAAACAGCAGCGCCGCACCACTAACGATCGCCGTCAGCCGGAACACCAACCGGCCAGCGCGCGCGTCCGAATACGCCAATGCAAGCACAGCATCGAACGCAACCGCCGTAAGCATCGTCAATGGAATCGCGAGCACCAGGTAATAGCGCGGCTGAAGATTCGCGTGGTACGTAAGAAACGCGCCGTATCCGAAGATCCACAGCAGCAGCGCGACCACCAGCGGATTGCAGCGTAGGCGCTGGAAGCAAAACTCCGCCATCGAGCCGATCACCGCGATCAGCGCTAGCGGAAACAACGTCTCACCGATCCAACTGCCGTCGAATAGCGCGTCACGCAGCACCGTCCCGAAAGTGGCAAGCGTAATCCCTGTATACGCGTTCGCGCTGAATAGGTAGCGGTAGTCAATCAAGTACCGCGGCCGAACGAAGAACAAGTAATAGCCACTCCAAGCCACGATGCCAACTCCGCAAGCCACTCCCGCCGCACGCAGGAACGGCTTCACGCGATACGCCGTCGACGCCCATAGCAGCCAACAGATCGCAGGAAACAGAAACACGCCAGTCGTCTTCGTGAGCACCATGACCGGTAAAAGCAGTCCCAGCGCGCCCACCCGAATCGCGAATCGCCGATTCAGCAGCTTGCCATCGATTCCGCCAGGAGACTGCGCGTCCCACGCCAGCGCACTCGCAGTCCCCGCCGAGTTCGCCGCAAGTAGCGCCGCCAGCATCAGCAGAATAAGCAGCGGCTCCAGAATCGCAAGGCGCGAGAACACAAAACAGAAAGGATTGACGCTGAGCAGCACCACCACAATCGCGGGAGCAAACGATCGCGGTCGCGATTCCCTACCATCACGTGCCAGGCACCGGATCAGCCGGTAGCAACACACTAGAATTAGCCCGAAGACTGATACCGTCAGCGCCCGCGCCGCCACCAGGCTCACCCCTGTAACGCGAAATAGAACCAGCTCGATCGCTGGCCACACCGGCAGTGCAGCCGCAGGATTGAAGTCACCGGGCACGTTCCAGTGCCCCAACTGATAGTGCCGGATCGCCGCGTCGCCGTACCAGCCTTCATCCGTATACTTTGCCCAATCCATCCATGGCGAATGATTCGGAAAGTCAGCTTTCAGGTGAACGAAGTGCAGCAAAAAGAAGATCGCCGCAACCGCCAGCAGCACCGCCTCCACAAGGCGCTCCGTTGTCAGCGTATCCGCCGCATTCTGTGCGCGCGTCTCCTGGGGCAACTCGGCGAGAGTGGGAAAGTTCATCTGCATTCTCCGCAAACGGGTCCTGTGGAACTCTCATGGGAGAATTTTTGAGGCGTACGCTGAGGGTATACCCTAAACCGCCACTCCCGAAGACAAGCAAATTTCAACCGTCGGTGTTCGCCGATCATTGCGATCGCGACCGCTCGTATTCTCACCTCTTGTCGCGCTACGCCGCACCAACCGCTAATCCAACCTGTTGCGGAGGGACGATCGTTCCATCCTCCCGCACCTCGGTGCTCTCCACGTAAAAGCTGGTCAGCGTCGCATTGCCGAACGAGGTCGTAATCGCAACGTCCGCAGCATCTCGTCCGGTCGCCATCAGCACGCGACCCGGCCGAGCATCATTGTGACGAGCGTCCATCGTCCACCAGCGTCCATCCAGCCAGACCTCGTACCACGCGCTGAAGTCTCCCGCGCCGGTATAGGGCCAACGTATGTCACCGAGATAACCCGTCACGTACCGCGCCGGTATATTCTGGCAGCGCGACATAGTCACCGCCAGGTGCTGGAAGTCGCGGCACACACCGACCCGCTCAGTAAATACGTCCATCGCCGTCTTGGTAGGCCTCGCCGAGCCATAGTCGAACCGCACTTTTTCATGGACCCAGTCGCGAATCGCAGCCGCCCGCTCCCACCCAGCCTTCATCCATCCGAATAGGTCGTGGGATACCTGCACGAATCTGTCCACCTCGCAGTACCGGCTGGGCAGCAAAAATTGCAGCACATCAGATGGAAGGTCCTGGATCGGCGATTGACGCAAACTTGTATTCACCGGATCGGGCATCCCGTCTACGTCGATCGTGCTGGTCCCGCTCAGCCGAAGATGACCTGCTGGCGCGACGAATCGCGAGCAGTGGTTGCCAAAGCTGTCGCCATACTCAATCGTTCCAATCAACTCGCCGTATCCCGGCGCGACTCCCCACCCAAGATGTTCCACCACAAGTACATTTCCCTGCCGTAAATATCGCTCCAGCGACGGATGAAGATGCAGCATCGCCACCATTGCCGTAGGCTGGGCAAGCTGAAATTGAATGTCGAAATCAGACTTGATAAGCATCTCTTGCCCTCATTCAAAGATTTGTTTCCCTTTAGATGCAATTTAAGCAGATTCAAGATATCTCACTTTTCGTCGCCCCGTTGAGCGACTTGTGGGAAATTTAAACTGCAATTATTTGTCTTCGGCCAACACCGTTTCCCGCTTCATGCGCCCACTCGAACGCCCAATCCTAAGCCAGCGAAAGGCCAACAGCAGCGTGGTTCCTACTACGACGCTCGACACTCCATCCACAGCCAGCATCCCGCTCAATCCATGTATGGTGTGAAAGTGCCCATCGATTGCAGTCATATAGCTGATGGGCAGATTGGACGCAGCGGTCAGGAGTGCAATCTGTGTCGAGGCCAGCGGATTCCCCGGCCCCACAATTTCGAACTCGAGAGCGGTGAGCGCCGTGTAGTTGATCCCTTGAAAGAAGTTGTACACCAGCACTCCCGCCGCGAAGAAAGCCAGCGTGTGTGGTGCCCAGATCAGTGCCAGCGCTGCCGAGGCCCCGCCAAAGCCAGCAACAATGTACACCGTGCGTCGAAGAAACCAGCTACAAATCCATATTCCCGCCAGGCAGCCCAACGAGCAAACGATTGCGACCCCGGGACCGTTCAACGCTGTCACCCACTTCTCAGGCGTGTGAAACTCATCGCCCATCCCCGAGAACAGATTTGTCAGCGCGAAACAAGCCGTCGGAGACAAAAAGCAAATCAGCCCCAGAATGCATCCGGGCCGCTTGCAGACTCGGTATAAGTCTCCAAAAAAGCTGCCAAACATCTCCTCCATACCGCGCTTGGCCTTCGCAGGCACAGGAATAAAAAAGAGCATCACAGTCGGAGCCAGCATGGTCATCGCCAACAGGAATGCCGCCAATGGCGACGGCAGCGTTCGCACCAGCACTATCGTCAGGGTCGCAAACAGACCCGCAGCACCTAGATTGGCGATGTTGTAAGTTCCACCTACCTGCGAATAGTGCTTGTCCTCGATGACGTCTGGCATCCAGCCGCCAAGCGCGTTTCCGAAGATCACAGCTGCCGTGCAACCCGCAGTCACCACGGCCGTAAACGCAACCAAGTTTCCAGTGAGCAGTGTCGAAACTCCAAGGCATATCGCTGCCGCGCCCGCAAAGAACAGTGCATACGTCCGCTTGCTGAACCGAACATCGAGGATCGGGCACAGCAGGAACGCCCAGAACGACGGCGAAAATCCTACCGCCGATACCTCCGCAATCTTCCCTACCGACACCCCCTTGGCCGCCAGCAGAATCGGCATCGCCGTCGACACGAACCCAAAGTAGAATCCGAGCGGCGCAACCGCTAATCCCATCGCCCAAGGTGGTAGCTGTCGCCGCATCCAATCCTCCGCTGTCGTCACCATACCGTAAACTTCGCCTGGGCCTATACCAACTCATAAACAAAACGGGCGGACCATTTCGGCCCGCCCGTCGACGCATTGTGGAACAGAGCTACTTGGCGGCAACCGCCTCGGCGACGCCAGCCTTCAACGCTGCAGCCTTGTCCGTTGCTTCCCACGTGAAATCCTTGCCTTCACGACCAAAATGTCCGTACGCCGCAGTTGCCCTGTATATCGGCCTTCGCAGGTTAAGTGTCTCGATGATTCCTTTCGGCGTCAGCTCGAAATTCTTCCGTACCAGTGCCTCGAGCTTGTCTTCGTCCACCTTGCCCGTACCAAACGTATCCACCAGCACACTTACCGGCTCGGCCACCCCAATCGCGTATGCAAGCTGCACCTCGCATCGATCCGCAAGCCCTGCCGCAACAATATTTTTGGCAATATAGCGCGCCATGTATGCTGCCGAACGATCCACTTTGGTTGGGTCTTTGCCGCTGAATGCGCCGCCACCATGCCGGCCCATGCCGCCATACGTGTCGACGATGATCTTACGTCCAGTCAGACCGGAGTCGCCCATCGGGCCGCCGATGACGAATCGTCCCGTCGGATTGATGTGGTACTTCGTATCCGCATCCAGCAACTCCGCCGGAATAACAGCCTGAATCACATGCTCCAGAATCTCTGCGCGCAGCTGGTCGTTACCAACCTCCTCCGCGTGCTGCGTCGAAATGACCACCGCGTCCACCCGCACCGGCTTGTTGTTCGAGTCGTACTCCACCGTCACCTGGCTCTTGCCGTCGGGCCGCAGGTACGGCATCTTCCCACTCTTGCGCACCTCGCTCAGCTTGAATGCCAGCTTGTGCGCCAGCGAGATCGGCGCCGGCATCAACTCCGGCGTCTCGTTGGTCGCGTAGCCGAACATCATGCCTTGATCGCCCGCGCCTCCAGTGTCCACGCCTTGTGCAATGTCCGGAGACTGGCGGTTGATCGTCGAAATCACACCGCACGTATTGCAGTCGAAGCCCTTCAGCGCGTCGTCGTACCCGATCTCGCGAATCGTTTGCCGCACCAAAGTTTGAAAATCTACATAGGCTTCAGTTGTGATCTCACCCGCAACCACTACTAGACCGGTGCATGTTAAGGTCTCGCAGGCCACGCGGCTGTAGGGATCCTCAGCCAGGCAGGCATCCAGGATCGCATCCGAAATCTGGTCGGCGATCTTATCAGGGTGACCCTCGGTCACGGATTCACTGGTAAACAAAAAGCGGTCGCGCTTTGCCAAGTCAATACCTCCAATTACGTCTGCTACGGGGTTGCCGACAACCTTTCAATTTTACCCCTGTCAGCCGGTCGCGGCAAAGTTCAGATGTCATCCTGCGAAAACAAGCCGTCAAACCGCCAAATTCTGCATCCGCTGGGTCGAGCAACTCTGCGGTATCGAAATCGCAGAAAGTTCCACACGCTTTAAACAAGACCGCGCCCACCGGTGAGGCAGGCGCCGACCTGTTGAACAAAGCATTAGAAGTTGATCTTGCCCGCTACCTGCAGGATCCGAGGGTCGCGTGTCGCAGTCACCGTTCCAAATGTGGAGAGCCCGGTCGATGTTCCGACGGTGCCCCAGTTGGTATGGTTCATAACGTTGAAGCCCTCGCCACGCAACGTAAATACCGCACCGTGGTAGATCTTGAAATTGCGGAAGATTCCAACGTCCAGGCGGTTGTACCCCGGCCCACTGACCACTCCGCGCTTCTCGTTGCCTACCTGGAAGCTGGCCGCCGAAGGCGCTACGAACGCGGTCTGATTGAACCAGTGCAATCTCGTTCTTAGATTCACCTGGCCGTAGCCGTCGCTGGGGTTCAGCACTTGGTTGGGACGGAGGCTCGCCTGACTTGGTCCAATAATGCCCAGACCGGCCGAGTCATTGGCTACGCCACCGTTGGACTGGCCGTTGTAAATGCTGGTCAGTCCCTGGTAATTCACCAAACTGCCAGCTCCCATGGTGATCGTCAGTGGCAGACCGGAGTTGACGACATACAGCCCTGACATCTCCCACCCGCCCGCTAGGTGGCCCAAAATGCCTTGTTGCTCGCGATACCACGGTAGCTCCCATACTCCATCGATCGAGAGAATATCGTTGCGGTTATAAACACTCGGGCCATACTCCGCCGCCAGGTTATACGTATTTTGCGGTGCGGAAGAATTATCGTTTTGCGCGTTCGTCAAGCCACGACTGAAGGTATAGTTGGCATCGATCATGCTCTTGCCGCTAAACCTCTTCGTCACCTTCACCTGGAGCGAATTGTAGTTCGAGTTGAAAATTGTTTGCACTGCATTGATTGCGGTAAAGCCAGGGTAGGGCCGAATCTGGTTCAGTGGGGCTTCACAATTCGCCGTGGTGAAGCCGGTGCATCCCGCCGTCTGCGCGAAGCCAATGCTAGTGTGCGCAAAGCTTCCAGGCCGAACCTCGTTCAAGTCGACCGCGCCTTGAAGATGGGTGCCATGATCCCCAAAGTAACCCACATCCAACGTCAACGTCGGGCTGATCGCCTGTTGGATGTCGAGCGAATACTGCTGCACGTAGGGCGTTTGATAGATCACCGGAGTCGCGCGCAACGCAGGAGGAGACAAGTTGATGGAAGCCGTGCCACCAGCAGGATTGTCCAGCGCTGCAGTTGTGTACGTACTCAAATTCACGTACGGCGGATTGGTGAAAATCGCACTCTCATACGCGCTGACGGACGACTCGTCGTATGCAATTCCGTAGCCGCCTCGCAGCGCCGTCTTGCCATTCCCGAACACGTCGTACGCGAAACCAAAGCGCGGAGCGAAATCGTGCTTCTCGGCGTGCCCTACATTTAGACCGAAGGGAGAACCGTGCTTCTCGATCGCCGGTGCGCCCGGAGGTTCTATGAACGGAAACGCCTTGTTTCCCAGGGCAGCCTGCTGCTTAATATAGTCCGGACTCGCCAGGATGATCCCGTTCAGCGGGTCCGCTACCGTGTTGGGCTGGTAAGCGTTCAAACCATTAATATTCGGACAGCTGTTGAGCGTGTAAGTGGTCACGACGCCGGTCGAAGTAAATGAAGTGGAGGAAGTCGTCTGCCCGGCAATCGTGCAAAGGCTTCCATTGCTGGAGATGGTCTGCTGGTTGAAGTTGGTGAAGGTCGATGGGTCGAAATTGGATAGCTCGTTATTGATGTCGTACGGCTGCCCAAAGAAGCTGTAGCGCACACCTAGATTCAGCGTCAGCCGTCGAGTCGCTCTAAAGTCGTCCTGAGCATATAGTTCAACCAGATTTTCGTTGATGTTCGCCTTCGGCGCGATCGATGCCTGTGAAAAGCCCCCATTTGCGTTGCCAATCAGGAAATTTGCGAACTCCGCTTCGAACTGACTCGGCGCACTGACGTTAGGACCAAGAGCACTTAAGGTTGCACCTGACGGTACAGATGGATTGGCAAAACTGAAGTTGCCTTGGTTGGCAGTCCCGGTGGCATTCTCAAGCTTCTGATAATGATTGTAAGTAATTCCAAATTTCAGGGTGTGCTGTCCCTTGATCTTGGTCAAATTGCCAAACCCATTGTGATTGACGTTGTGGTCGTCATAGACACCTAGGCTCGAAAGGCTCGGCCCAAGTCCCGCAAACGATAGCGACGGTATCACTCCAAGCGTGGCGGGAAATGGAAGGGCCGTCGCTGGATTGACATCAGGTGAGTTGACGCTCGAAATCAGGCCGGTCGGCGTGCTCACCACTGCGCCAGAACTGAAGGCATACCCCATGTCCATCAACAGGGTCGGCCGCGCGGCGATCGTCATATGCCCCAAATGCTGCGTGCCGGGCGATTTGGTCGAGGACGTTGAAACATTCGGAATGGGGTTCCCGGTAAAGAGACCGCCACCTTCCGTGGTCGGCAGGCTGTCATGGAGGTAGCGATAGAAGATATTCACCTTGGTTCCGAGTGCATGATCAATCCGTGCCATCTCTTGCGCGTCATTGAAAATGTTGTGAATATTGTTGATCAGCGTATGAGGGTCAGCACCCGTCGCCACCCGGTTAGGACTAATGTTTGGAAGAGGAACGTTACTGTAAATATCCTTGACGTAAGCTGACGCCGTGGGCGAAATGTACTGGCTCTGTAGGCTAGTGGTGTAGGCCGTACATGCGCCGTTCGACGCCGTCTGGCACACTGCTACCGCACCCTGCTTCCCATTGTAGTCACTCGCACCTGCTGACTTCGTCAGATACGAGTTGGTAAAGTTACCGCTCCGCTCATCCGCAGTCGGCACATACGCCGTCGTAGTCGCATAGTTGACTACCCTCCGGATCTCCTCCGAGAAGAAGAAGAACGTCTTGTCCCTGCCATTATAAAAATGAGGAATGATCACCGGACCGCCAAACGTTCCGCCAAAATCGTGATAGCGAAGTACGGGAACAGGCGTGACTGGCGTGGAAAGTTTGTTGAAGTAGTTATTTGCATTGAATATGTTGTTGCGGAAGAATTCGTACGCCCCACCGTGGAAGGCGTTCGCTCCAGAACGAGTCACCACATTGATCTGACCGCTTGCGCTACGGCCGTATTCCGCCTCGTAAGCACCGCGCAAAGTCTGAATCTCGGCGATCGCGTCGACACTTGGATAGGCCAGCAGAGTCAGGTTGGCGCCGCGATCCACGTTGTCCGCGCCATCAATCGTCCAGTTGTTCGCCGTGGGCCGGTCGCCACCGATCGAAAACTGGACCTGGTTAGACGGTCCCAGCGGGTTGGACACGCCGAGATAGAGTTGATCGCTGGTCGCACTTCCATAAGAAACGCCAGGCTGCAGGATCAACAACTGCTCGTAATTGCGGTTGTTCAGCACCAGTTCGCGGATCTGTGTGCCCGTTATCAAACCCTCACTCATGCCATTCTCGAGGTTGATGGGGGCTTGGTTGGCAACGATGTTAATGGTCTCCGTAGCAGCGCCGACCTCAAGTTTCTGGTCCAACTTCAGTTGATCGCTGGCATGCAATACCAGCCCGGAGATCGTGGACGTCTTGAAGCCCTTCATGGTAATCGATACAGAATAATTCCCCAGTGGAAGCGAACTCGCTGCGTAGAAACCAGCCTTGTTCGTGGTCAGGGTCCGCTCTACGAATGCACGATCCGTGTTCGTCACGGTAACCTTGGCGCCGTTCACGGTCGCGCCGGTTGCATCCAAAATCGTCCCGCTGATGCTTCCTGAAATCTCCTGCGCGCGGCCTACGACCGAAACTGCCATCATAAGTACAACCCACACAGCACCGCGAACCCAGCGTTTTAACACCGTCATCATCATCTCCTGAAGAACTTTCCCTACATCAATCCGACGGGCTTGCCGGCCTTAGTCCGCGCGTCAAGCTTCAGAAGGCCGGTCCTCGGTTCAGACACAAGTGCTGAAGGGCGGTCATGCCGTAAATGTAGAGCGCGACGACAGATTTAATTCTCAGCGCGCGATTACAAACAATTTCAATCGAGGAAACAGTAAATTACCTGGACGGCCCATTGTCAACCCAAGATTTCATAACCATCCAAACCATGGGCGAAGGAAGTAACCTGCGATGAGTCGCCAGCCTCCAGCCACACCAGCCTGCCAGCGAAAGCGCGGCCAGCACGATCACCACACCCAAGCTCCAAATCCCCATCCGGCGGCGTGGAGCGGAGCGGCCACTTTTCACGTTTTCAGCGAAGGTCACCCACTCCATATCAGCTGGATCGCGCATTCCGCTCTCCCGGCAACTCTCCTCAAAACGCTTCATCCACGCGCCTTCCTCCAGACCGAGCACGTTTAAATAGCTGCGTACGAAACCGCGCCGGAAGACTCCACCAGGCAACTCCTCAAATGCGCCGGCCTCCAGCGCGCGAATATGCTTAGCAGGCACCTTGGTCGCGTCGCAGATGGTCTCGACCGTCAACCCGCGCTGTTCCCGCGCCCGCCGCAACTCCTCGCCGAATGCCAAACTGCCCTCTCGCCTTATCTCTCGCAGGTCGCTACTCGCTCCATACCATAAGCGATCGTACGTGCTAAATCAAAGCTTGTTGAGCACTCTTGCTCCTTCGGAACCAGCCTCGTCCCCCCCTTGCCCACCGTCCCACCCCCGCCGCGCCCTGCTACACTGGGCTTAAATCAATGCCAAATTCAGCCTCATCGGCTCACTCGCGGCAAGTAATATTGGCGCTCACTGAAAAATGGCTGCGCCGCACACTAGGCATCCTATCCGCCGGCTTTATCCTGCTGTTTCTCTACACCTCGCTTCGCCGAATGGAGTATCCGTTTTCATACGATGAGGTCGAGGGCGGAGTGGTCACCTCGGTCTGGAGAATCGCGCACGGGTATCCGCTCTATACGAAGCCCACGCTGGATTTCGTGCCCTACCTCTATGCCCCTCTCTATCTTTACCTCGCCGCCGGGCTGAGTAAGCTGCTTGGCGCTGGATATGCTGCATTGCGTCTGGTATCCATCCTCGGAACACTGGGGACTTTCGGCGTGATCTACGCCATCATTCACAGCGAAACTCGCTCTCGCCTCGCAGGCCTTGCCGGCGCCGGACTCTACGCCGCCTGCTACTACCCACTCCAGGCCTGGTTCGACATGGGCCGCGTCGATTCACTGTTCGTATTCCTCCTCCTGCTCGCAATCTACTGCACACGTCGAGCTCCCATCCTCGTAGCGGTACTGGTTTGGCTCGTCGCATTCCAGACCAAGCAGACCATCCTGCCTATAGCCGTACTCCTCTTATGTGCGGACTGGAAGCGCCCGCGTCGTATGCTGTTGGGCCTAACAACCTTCCTCGTCGGAATCGCCGCCTCGATTGTCGTCATGAACCGCCTGACCGCAGGGTGGTACAGCTTCTATCTCTTCGGCACTGCCAAGGGTTTGGCCTGGATCCTGCGTCCTGCCATCCTATATATACCGTCCGATCTGCTGCAGCCGCTTGGCCTCGTCTTCCTCATTCTCCTCGCCTGCCTGCTCTGCGTCCCGCCGGTGCTCCGCAGCAAAAGCACGCAGTTCTACCTCATCGTCAGCTTTGCCATCTATGCGTCGATATGGTATCTGCGAGCACATGCCGGTTCCTCCGTAAATACGCTCATGCCCGCCTACGCCTGGACTGCGGTGCTCTTCGGTTTGGCTTTGGCCCGGCTGGGATCATGGCTAAGCACTCAGAATTCAATGAACCTTCAGATCTGCCGGATCCTGCTATTCTGTGCCGCCGTAGTGCAGATCCTGGGCTTCCTCTACCATCCGGGCAGATTCGTACCCTCTGCCTCCAGTCGCGAAGGACGGCAACAATTCGAGCGGCAGCTAAGCGCGCTGCCCGGCGACATATATGTGATCAATCACAGTTACGACGCCCTACTCGCCGGCAAGACCCCTCACGCAGTCATCGACGCCTTCGGCATCATTCTCGACAGTCCGCCGTCTCCGTTAAGATCCGAATACATTCAAGCCTTCCGTAGCGCTGTCGAAAATCATGTCTATTCCGGCTTCGTCTTTGACGACACGGTTGACACCTATGACAACGGCGCCGGCTGGCTCCCTGCCGACTTCACGCAACAGTATCCGGTGCGCCTGCTAGCCACCAGTTTTTCGATCATGGCTGGCACACCCAATCAGCCGGAAGAGAGATGGATCTACCTTTCATGTTCCGTGCTCGACCACGATACAAGCGGTTTCATCCTTCCAAGTTCGGTCGTCTCTTACGGAGATTGTCCCAACGCGCCGTCGCGCAAACAGAGGTAGTCTCGCACCAAACAATCCCTACCGCGCCCGCTGGTAATTGACCTCGGAAGCCCCGGACGTAGCGCGAACAGGTCAGTTGCTAGCCAACCCTTAACTGCACTCAGCCGGCGGAGGCAGCCGATCCCGGTAATCAGTCGAAAGCCCGCCATTGTCGAGAAAGAAATATGGATAGTCGCGAATCGCATGAAGAATCGCGTCATAATCCGCAATGCCTGGACGTATCCAATACATATGCAAATTGCACGGCGAACTGCCGTAAACAGCAGCAACGACGTAATGGTGCTCAGTCGCGAAAGTGGCCATCCGCGTGAACGCTTCATATCCAGGGATTGCTACCGGCTTGCCGCTTTGGAGGCCGAGCAGGATGGAGTGCGATACGCTCCCGTCGAGGTGAATCATGATGACATCGGGAGGCCTTTGTTCAAAATACGCGGTAATTGAACCGCCTCCATGATGCGCGATATATGCATCGTTGAGACCCAGACCGTCGATTACACGCCATTTGGAGTAGAGAGGTAGCACCCCCGCCTCCGTCACGGCAATCTCATGACCGCCGGCGGCAAAAGGCTGAAGCCGCTGGGCAAAAAGCCGCATCCCTCCGGCAGTATCCCAAAAATCAAACTTCTTGACCATATATCCGGCCGATCCCATAGTAGCGAGCAGTCCGGCGAGCGCAAGAGAGCGTCGAATGGGCACAGAAAGAGTTCGCCAATCCGGTAGCCCCATGGACTTCAGATCGATCAGCAGACCGGGGATCGTAACCAGCACGATGGGCACGATCGCATACTGAAAACGCATAAAGTGGTTATTCCAGTTATTCAGCAGAATCCACATCAGCGCGAAGCTGACCAGAGTGATCAGCAGGGCGTTTGTGAGTTTTTGCGTGCGCGCAGATATCCATCCAAGTGGGATTAGCGGAAGCACGGGAAACAGCAACTCGGTCAGATTCTTAACCGCCTGGACTGCGCTGCCGGGATAAAGATGTCCATTTCCTTTGACGTAGAACGGATTTGGCAATGGTGCCCCGAAGTAATGCCAGCGCCACAAGAAGTAGGGCCCGCCAAGAAAGATGAAGACGCACGCAAACGACACAATCAGTGGAATCGCCCGGCGAATTCCCGTGCGATACAGCGTCGCGGCAACAATAATCACAGTGATCAGCACACCCTCCGGACGAATCAGACCGGAGAGCAGTGCGAGCAGTGCTGTCAAAATTCCGTATCCCCAAGTTTGCCGGCCATCGGAATACAGCATTGCCGCGCACCAGCAGCACAGCAGCGACGCGGCGAAGACCGGGGCGCCAAAACACCCCTCGGCCATCTTGGTCGCGGGACCAGCTATTAGGTACACCGCCATCGAAGCACAGAGCCAGCGGTTGCCACCCAGGATGCGTCGCGCACCAGCAAAGACAAGCGCCACAGAAAAAAGGTGCGAACCCAGCACCAGAATGCGGCTCGCAGTCACAACACCGATATGCGCGATCCGCGAGAATATTCCGGTCGCGACCATGTAGAGAAAGTCGGTCGCACCATCGACAGGAGCATCATCGACGTTCCAACGAATACCATGTCCATTCGCAAAATTCTCCGCATAGCGAAGAAGCATAGCGGCATCTTCAATTGGAGTAGCGTGCCAATCGAAACTCAGAACGATCGCGAGCACTGCTAAAAGGAGGATCGCGGCCAGCAGAAGTGAATCCATCCTTGACCAGCGCGTCGTCACCGGGATTTCACACGCCAATGGATCTATGTGGCTTTCTGAAAACATTTGGAGTGAAGTCCAATCCCGAGTTGAGGCGCACACACGCGCTGATGACTGATGGCAGCAGTATTGAGCAAGAAACCTTACCCCATGAGTCAATGCCTATCATACGGCACCCCCAGAGATTCCCATCCCGAGTTCCGGCGTCGCGATCGGCATCTAGGATGCCCTCTTCGGAAGCCGCTATCATGGGGAAGATGGCAAACATCACAGACCCCAGAAATCCAGTCTATGCGAAAGGTGTGCCACGGCCGCCCGTTCTCATGGCACTTACTTCGGTGCGGTTTTTTGCTGCCATGCATGTTGCGCTCTACCATCTCGTCCGACCGTTTTCCCTTTGGGGACCGCTTACCCCAGTAATTAGCACCGGCTACGTCGGAGTAAGCTTTTTCTTTTTCCTTTCAGGGTTCATCCTTACATACAGCCATGCAGCGGAATACCAATTAGGAAAAGGCCAGCCGGTCAAGTTCTGGATTGCTCGCTTTGCGCGTATCTACCCGGTCTACCTGCTCAGCATGCTCTTCGCAGCCTACACTGGGTTCCGTTATTTCCGTCAGCCAATCCACATAATTGCTTACCTGGCCGACCTGTTGATGATCCAATCCTGGTCCGTACGAGTCGTGTCGTTCTTTCACGTCACTGCGTGGAGCCTTTCGGTTGAAATGTTCTTTTACCTCGTCTTTCCGTTTCTCCTTCTCCGCCTCCATCCATCGACTCGCGTAAAAGCCTACCTCGCTGTTTTTGTGTTCTGGTTACTCGCGATGCTTCCCCCTCTCCTCTGTGTCCGTTACTATCCCGCGTCATCCTGGGTAGAAGGCGCCGGCGGCGCCATCCAGGTGTTCCGCGTCCACCGTCTGCCGTTGCTTGCTCTTCCGGAGTTCCTCGCCGGCGTATCGCTCGGCTGGGTCCACCTTCGTTTCCCGCCATCCCCGAAGATTGGGCAGTATCTTGCAATCATAGGAATGATCGCGTTTACGGCCGGACTGTTCCTATCGGATCATCTGCCAAATGTGATGATCCATAATGGACTCTTCATTCCGTTTTATTCACTTATCATCCTTGGGCTCAGCCAGCGGCACTGGCTCTCGAACCTTCTGTCCGCATCATGGCTTGTCCTGCTTGGCGAAGCCAGCTATGCTCTGTATCTCTTCCATTTCCTGTTCAACGATTGGACCAAGGACAGCTTCGGCGCAGGCAACGGTCTTGCATCCGCCCTTTGGAAAGTCGCTATCCTGATCCCAGTCTCAATAGCTCTGCATTTGTCCATTGAACGTCCCGGACGACGATTGATCCTGCAATGGTGGAGCCGCCGCCAATCAGCCAATCGGACAGCACCCCTTTGTTAGACTGAGGGAGACTTGCGCATACCCTTCCCAGAACGCGTCCCCATCAACCGCGTAGCCATATTCGCTGTGGTGCTCTTCCTCATTCAGGTAGCAGAAGGAACAGACCTCTACTTCAGTGTCGGATGCGTCGCCTTCATTCTCATCTCCGCATTTGCTTTCAATGCTGCAGGTGGCCTCACCCGAGCCTCGGGGGTATACGTCCTTTCCTACGCAACCATGGCGGTCCTCATCGGAATTTGTTACAAGGCTTACCTCGGAGAGCCCGCTCAATCCAACCTCTTCGCCCCCCGCACCGACATTCAGGTGTATGTCGGCGGCATGATCGCCATGTATGGCGCTGTCATCGTCAGCAGGCGCTTCTCGCGCAAATCCGGCCTGCTCCAAAACCTGCTAAAAGATTCCGACATGCATCGCGCGTCCGTCGGATGTATCGCCTTTGGCGTCGGAGGCGCATTCCTGATCCAAATGCTCGGCGAAAGCGGAATCAGGCTGCAAACCGCCTTCGGCCAGCTCAATCAACTGGTCCCGCTGGGCATCATCATTGGCGTTATGTACGAAATTCGGCGAACTGGTGGGACACGAAGCATTAACCTTGCGATAATGATCGGCGCAATCTACACATTTTTACTTGGCGGAATCATCAGCTTCTCCAAGCAAGGAATGCTGGTGGGTCTTTTGTGCTGGCTCCTCCCCGTGTGCGCGTTACGATTTCGAATTTCAGCAGCGCAGGTAATTTCCTTCCTTCTGGCCCTTTTCATCATCTTTCACTACCTGGTCCCCTATTCCCAGTACGGACGCGGCATGGTCCCCGAGGGTGCGTCGATCAGCCAGAGAGCTGTAATCGCCGCGTCCCTGCTGGAGCACCCCGAAATGACCCGCCAGCTTTACTACGAGGCGGAGAACTCCTTTGACCTGTCTCAACGAGGTCTCAACGCGTACTACAACACTCCAGAGGGTTTCTGGGAGCGTCTGCAAATGGTCTCGGTGGACGATAAGCTGAACAACGTGACTGATCAGGGTAAGGTCTTTGGCCTGTTGCCCATCAAATTGGAGTTCCTAAATATTATTCCCCATTTCATCTGGCCCAACAAGCCGGGAATAAATGCGGGCAGCGCTTATGCTCACGACATTACCGGCGAAGCCCAGGGCGAAGGAGACGTAACTACGGGCATATCCTTCAGCCCCACCGGAGAGGCGTATCATCTGGCGAAATGGCCCGGCGTACTTGTACTCGCGCCTCTCCTATGGTGCATGCTTTTCATCGAATTCGACATGCTCGTCGGTGACCTTCGCGCCACTCCATGGGGGCTTCTCGCTCTGTCTATGGTCAGTTTCATAGCGCCGGAAGGAGGACTCACGGGACTGATCCACTTGCTCACCTACGGAGCCGAAATCCTCGTCTTCTGCGCCTTCTTCGCTACGTGGGTTGCGCCGGTCCTCGCCATCCCCGTCCTAGGCCCCGATCGCAGCAATAACCAGAGTAGAATTTCATTTCGACCTAAGGTCACGCCGCCTACTCCGCAGTGAGCGTTTACACTTGAGGCTAGAATCCATCCTGCATGGAGACAGCCCATCTTCGTCTTCGGAGCTTCGATCCACAATGCCGCAGCCGTCCCGGTTTTTTACACCAATTGACTTCAAAACCCGCTTTCCTGCGCTCGACGGAATCCGTGCACTCGCCGTGACGATGGTTTTTCTAGATCATTTCGGGGGCGGTGCCCACGGTGGTCCGATTCTCCGAGCGCTAAACGCAATCCGCGAACGCGGTTGGGCTGGGGTCGACCTATTCTTCGTTCTTTCCGGCTTTTTAATTACCGGCATCCTCTTCGACACACGCAACGACAGTCACTTCTTCAAGCGTTTCTTCGCCAGGCGCAGCCTGCGCATCTTCCCAGTCTTCTATTTGGTGGTCGCAGTTCTGTTGGCTCTCACCCCGCTACTGCATTACCAGTGGCGCGCCGGACACCTACTATTCCTCGTCTACGTGGGGAACTTTCTCGGAAATCACGACTTCTCGTACTACACCATCTACAGCGCGAATCACGGTACCTTCAAAGCCAACATAGGCCACTTCTGGTCGCTCTGCGTCGAGGAACAGTTCTACCTGATGTGGCCAATCGCCGTTTGGGCAGTTCAAGATCGCGTGAAGCTCTTATGGACCGCCGGTGGCATTTCCATACTTGCCCTGGTGCTTCGATGCGTGATGTTTTGGACCGCTGGTCCGGTGCTCGCCGAGACCTGGATCGTCCGCACCCTACCCTTCCGGATGGACGCGCTGCTGATCGGGGGTATGCTCGCCCTGCTGCTGCGCGGAGCAGATGCTGATCGCTGGCAGCGGCTCTGCCGTCCCATCTTCCTGGTCTTCGCCGCGCTCACGCTGGGGATCTTCGCCTTCTCCCCTGCCCCCGACTCGCCTTGGCTGATGACCATCGGATTCACCTGTATCGCGCTCGCCGGAGCAGGGTTAGTTGGTAGCACCCTACGCGCCGGATCGCCGGCGTTCAAACTCTTCTATTGCAGGCCGATGCGCGTCCTGGGAAAGTACAGCTACGGCTTCTATATCTTCCACGCCATCTTCGGCTGGGCCTGGATTCAGTTCCTCGTCCGGATGTACTTCCTATTCCATCACTCATTGACGATTGCAGGAATAATCGCGTTGAGCGCCAACTTCGCAGTTACCTTCCTGGTCTCAAAACTGAGCTACGACCTGTTCGAGGTTAAATTCCTTCGTTGGAAGCGCAACTTTGAATACGACTCGGAACTCGCAGAACACACCCACGCCTTCACCACTAAGTAGCCACTCAGCCGAAAGTTCGAAATGCATGAGCCGCTGGTCTTTTTATACATTGCTTCTCGCAGAGCTAGACCCATCCGTCAAGCGGAAGTTGTATCGCCATGCTCCCCACGTGCGCCGCTCTAGCGATTCATCTGGTACGGGTTCTTAAGGCGCAGCACTTTGAGTGTCTTCAACACCACAGCGCTTATCGCATCGCGCGCTGCACGTTTCATTTCGACTCGTCGGATCATCGCGGCCTGACCCTTTCGGAACTGATCCTCCGACGGCGGCCCATGGCGCAGAGAAAGCGCAGCCAGCTCGATGATGCGATCGAACTCCCGCTCCGCCGAGAAGTGCTCGATGAACGCTTCCCGGGCAAGCCGTCCGCGTTCTGCGGCGCTCGCGACGTGCGGTTCAAGCAGCGCCGGCAGCTTGGAGATATCCCGCTCAGCCACACGCAACAGAAAGGTGTCCCACGCCGGCCCCGGAGGCAACTCGTAGTCGTCGCATAACAGCACGGGCGCAACCCCCGCAGCCATTACCTCGAAAAAACGGATCGTACCCGCACCCGCCCCCCGAGGGCACAGCACAAAGTGTGAAGCCGCCACCGTCTCGGCATAGGCACGCTGGCGATCTCGGCGGTCCGGCTGCGAGTCGTCCCAATGGTGGTACTTCAACGTGCTCTCGATCAGCACGTCGGGGCGGTCGAACTTCACATTAAACAGCCGCTTTCGCAACATCGATGTCGATCCGCCTTGAAACGTGAACAGGTACCGTTTCTCCGGCGCAGCCGAACTCGCCGACTCGGAAGATGCTTCAGAAAGATATGCATTCTGATACCGCCCGTTGCGAGACACGTACGAGTAGCTGAAGACGCGGCCAGCGCGTGCGTGCTCATCTCTGTGCGCCGAGCAATACACGCCGGGAGCAAGCGGAAGATAGTTGTCATCCTCCGTGTACACAGCGCAGCGGTCGGGGAAGGCCTTGTAGATTGGATGATCTAATAACTCGTGTGGCGCTTGTCCAAAACTGCCCAGCACCAGGATCAGGTCAGCCAGGTCCGCGTCCGCCACTAGTACGTGCTCTTTCGACTGCGCCGCACGCGTCTCGAAGAGCGCTACCAGCTCGGTTTCATGGGCCACAGCCAGATGAATCTTCATAGTTGGTTTGTGCGGCAAACGGCAAGATTCCACCGGAAACCTTAGGGTACAGGCTACCAAACTGGGTCACTCAGAGACTCGTCACGCTTTGGTCGCGCGCAGCACCATACCCTTCCAAAGATAGGGCAGCCGCCCACTCCCCATGAACCGGATGCCGGTAAAACCCGACTCCACCAAGACTTGGGACAACGTCTGACGCGACCAAAATTTGATATGGCCGTGATCCCAGAGCACCGTGAAATGCTGATCCAGCTTTCCTGTAACCGCCAAAAATAGATTCTTCAGGTAACCGTGATAAGGTGTTGACAAAATTATAATCCCATCCGGTTTCATCAGCGTATACGCATTGCGCAGAAAGCTTCGCGGATCGTACAGGTGCTCGATCACTTCAGTGGTGATGATGGCATCCACCTGCCCCACTCGCTCAAGGATATCCCCCGTCGGCGCCGAAGAATCCGCAAGAAAAAACTCAACTCCAGGAAAGTTTGCG
>JANYLK010000067.1 GCA_025357875.1 Granulicella sp. | reverse complement strand
TATCGAGCAGATCGTTCGCCAAGTTGCGTCGGAGTACCTGACGCGCACTGCCGCAGGACCGTCGCCAACGCTAACCGTGATGGCATCAGCGCGACATATGCATGTATGCCGTGAGGATATGGATGTGTTGTTTGGACCGGGTACGGAGCTGACGGTCTACAAGGATCTGTTTCAGGCGGGTAACTTCGCCGCGAATGAGAAAGTCACGATAATTGGCCCGCGCAGCCGGTTGATTTCGAACCTTCGCATCCTTGGGCCAATGCGCAAGCAGTCACAGATTGAGCTTGCTTTCACGGACGCAATCAGCCTGGGGTTTGATGATATTCCGGTGCGGCTCTCGGGGAATCTCGCAGGATCGCCGGGCGCGATCATCATGGGGCCGAAAGGCACGGTTCAATTGAAGGAAGGCATCATCCGGGCGGCAGTCCATGTGCATATGAACCCGTCTGAAGCGGGATTTTTCGGGGTCAAGCAGGGCGACTTGATGAAGCTGAGTGTTGGCGGCGCGGCGGGAATTACTTTCAACAAAGTGCATGTCCGCATCGATCCGACTTCACGGCTGAACGTCCACATGGACACAGACGAGGCAAATGCATGCGGCCTGCATTTGACCAAAGACATTGAACTTATCAAATAGGAATTTCACGTAAAGGAAACAAGAGAGGAACTCGATGAAACAAGCGCTTGGAATGATTGAAACGAAAGGCCTGGTCGCGCTGTTCGAGGCGACTGATGCGATGCTGAAATCGGCAAATGTAACGTTTATTGGCTGGCAGTCAGTTGGCTTTGGACTTGTGACCGCGTTCGTCGAAGGAGACGTGGCTGCGGTAAAGGCCTCAACCGATGCAGGCGCCGAAGCGGCAGCACGGATTGGCAAAGTGGTCGCCGTACAGGTGATCTCTCGCCCCCATGATGAACTGCCTTCCTTTGTGCAGCAGGACAAAAAGGCCGCAGTCAAAAAGCCGGATGCATAGTTAGCGGAAACAAGTGCCCTGGCGGGCAGAGGAGACAAGATGAGTCAAGCAATTGGATTGATCGAAACGAAGGGCCTCGTCGGACTGGTCGAGGCTTGTGATGCGATGGTGAAGGCGGCCAGCGTGGAGCTAGTGAAGACCGTGCAGATTGGCGGAGGGTTTGTGACTGCGATCGTCCGCGGCGATGTAGGCAGCGTACGTGCTGCGGTGGATGCCGGGTCGGCAGCGGCAAAGGCAGCAGGCGAACTGGTGTCGTCGCACGTGATTGCGAGGCCCCATGATTCGCTGGTCGAGAGCCTGCTGAAGTAAGCGAAACCGTCAACGAACGATCCGGGAATTGAAATCAGGAGAAATGAAATGGCAAATGAAGCAATTGGAATGATTGAGACGAATGGCTTGATCGCACTGGTGCAGGCCACCGATGCGATGCTGAAGGCTGCGAGCGTCGAGTTCGTTGGCTGGAACAAGATCGGCAGCGGGTTGTGCTCGGTGTTTGTTCAAGGCGATATCGGCAGCGTCCGCGCGGCGGTAGATGCAGGCGCGGCTTCGGCGAAGACAGTTGGCGAAGTAGTGAGCGCGCACGTGATTGCGCGGCCGCACGACAGCCTGGTATCGGTACTACCGAAGTAGCTGCATGCGGTTGTTCCGCCAAGGCGCATGAGGTGAGCCGGCATGTTTATAGCGAAGGTAATTGGCAACGTAGTTTCCACGCAGAAGAACGCAAAGTTTCTTGGAATGAAGCTGCTGCTGGTCCAGCCGTACATCAGCCGGGACAGCAAGCTGGAAATTTCAGGAAGCTCCGTTGTAGCGGTCGACAGCGTTGGCGCAGGGATTGGTGAATGCGTCTTGTTTACCCAGGGTAGTTCGGCTCGCCTGACTCCGGCGACAAAAGATGCACCGGTTGATGCGGTGATTGTGGGTATCGTGGACACGATCGAAGTCGGCGGAAACATTCTGGAGAAGCCGTAATGGACTTCATTCGAGCAGGGATAACAGAGCGGGAGAGGGCATGACGAATCAGGAACAGGTGATTGCGGATATTGCGCGAGAGGTTGTCGCGAGGCTTCGCGTACAGTTGCAGCAGCCGAAGTCGAACTTCGCTCCGAGTGTGCCGCAGTACTCGCCGATGAGCAACAGCGCTGCGCGGGACGGGGTCTTTCTCACTGTGGATGAGGCCGTTAAGGCAGCACATGCGGCGCAGAAGAAAGTCGGGGACATGAGCCTCGAAGAGCGCGGGAAGATGATCTTCATCGTTCGCAGAATCTGCATCGATCGCAGCGACGAACTGGGCCGAATGGAGTTGGAAGAGACCAAGGTGGGCCGCCTCGACCACAAGATTCAGAAGCTGAAGAATATGCGCTTCGTGCTTGGAGTCGAGGCGATGCGTAGCGATGCACGCAGTGATAAGTCAGGGCTGTGCATCATTGAGCGCGCGCCTTGGGGCGTCATCGGCATGGTTCTTCCGGTCACACATGCGGTTCCCACGATGGCCGCAAACGCTATCAATATCCTGGCGGCGGGCAATACGGCAATCTTTGCGCCGCACCCTTCAGGCAAGCGTGTATCGCAGTATGCGCTGCAACTTTTTAACCGCGAGATCGAGCGCGAGTGTGGTGTCGCTAATGTGCTGACCACAGTTCTTGAACCGAGCATTGAAGCTGCGGCGGAGATCTTTCAGCATCCCAAGGTTGCGCTGCTATGCGTTACCGGCGGCCCGATGGTTGTGCAGGCTGCTAGCAAATACGGCAAGCGCGTGATTGCTGCAGGGCCTGGAAATCCGCCGGTAGTTGTGGACGAGACGGCTGACCTGCAAGCTGCGGCAAAGGCAATTATTGAAGGCGGGGCCTTCGACAATAATCTGCTTTGCATCGGTGAAAAGGAAGTATTTGTTGTCGCTTCCGTCTTCACGCCTTTCATGAGCGCGATGCAAAATGCTGGCGGCTTTGAACTGGATAAAGCGGCAATTGAGCGATTAACGAAGGCTGCATTCACTTTCGAAGGCGATGGCAAAGGCTGCGCAAGGGCGCATGTGAGGAAGGAATTAGTTGGTAAAGATGTGAGCGTGCTGGCGGCGGCGGCGAGCGTCAGCGTTCCTCAGAACACGCAAATTCTCTTTGGTGAGGCCGACGAGGATCACGCTTTCGTGGTGGAAGAACAGATGATGCCGTTTCTCCCGATTGTGCGCGTGAAGGATGTGGACGCTGGAATTGCCGCAGCGGTGAAGGCGGAACACGGATATCGACACACCGCAATTATTCACTCGAAGAATGTTGACAACGTGACGCGCATGGCGCGGGCGATGGATACGACCATCTTTGTCAACAATGCTTCGTCGCTGGCGTCGCTGGGATTTGGCGGACCGGGATATTTGAGTCATAGCATTGCTACTCCGACCGGCGAGGGCATCACCACTCCACTGACATTTACTCGCGAACGGCAACTGACGATCGGAAATGCCCTGAGGATCATATAGCCATGTTTCTCGCCCGTATCGACGGCAGCATAGTTGCCGCGGCAAAGCACGACACGCTGAAAGGCTGTCGCTTTTTGATAGCCCAACGGCTCGAGTCGGATGGCAGCATCGGTACGGAACCGTTGGTGATTATCGACTGGATGGGCGCGGCAAGTGGATCCACTGTACTGGTCTCGAATGACGGAGACATTGCGCGGGAGCGTTACGGAAACACAACGCCGGCACGCATGGTCGTCGCGGGCATCGTAGACCATGTGCAGATACCACGGCAGAGCATTAGGAGACACGCATGAGGCTGGGCATCGTACGAGGACATGTCACGCTGAGCCCGGCAGTTCCGGAGTTGATGGGCAAGACGCTGGTTGTGCTGGAGCCAGTGACGATGGCTAACCTGACCGCAAAGAATGCTTTGGGCGGCGGCAAATCGTTGGTTGCGGTAGATACGCTAGGCGCGGCGATGGGCCAGATGGTGGCGTTCACAGAAGGCCGCGAAGCCGCAAATCCTTTCTGGCCCAAGTCGGTTCCGGTAGACGCATATTGCACGCTAATCGTCGACTCAGTCACGATCGTCAATACACAGTTTCAAGAATTTGAGGTGTCGAAGTGAAGAACGGTGAAGTGAAGAACATGGACATTTTCGGCCAGAATGTACTGGCGATGCGCGATGCGCAAAGCGCGCTCGCTGCCGGCGTGACGCATGTGCGCGTGGCAGAGCGATGCGTCGTTACTCCTTCCGCGCGAGATTTTTTGCGCCAGAACGATATTGAACTCGTGATGGGCGGAACTTCTACGGGCGCAGTTTCAGCCCAAAACCGGGCCGGCAATAGTGGCGCAATAGCACGCATCATCAACGTTGCGGGCATTAGCCGCAGCGCAAATGCGAGCGTCGTGGCCGAAAGTTCGGGGGAGACACGCCGCCCTGCGGATTCGCGGCTGTTCAACACCGCGGAAGCCGAGGCTGTAAAGTTAGAGATATGTGCGGTTGGGAAGAAGCTTTGGAATCGTCAGTACGTCGACGGTAACGGCGGTAATATTTCGTACCGAATTGGGCCGAATGAGGTGATCTGCACGCCGACCCTGATGAGCAAGTTTGATCTAACCCCGGACGATTTGTGCATGGTCGATTTGGATGGCAAGCAGGTCGCGGGGAAGAGGCCGCGAACCAGCGAAATTTTGCTGCATCTCGAAATTTATAAAGCTGTACCAGAGGCGAAGGGCGCCGTGCATTGCCATCCGCCTCATGCGACTGCGTATGCGATAACGGGCCGCGTTCCGCCAAGTCGCGTGATCCCCGAGTTCGAGGTCTTCGTGGGTAAAGTGGCGGTGTCGCCGTATGAGACGCCGGGCACAAAAGCCTTCGCGGAAACGGTATTGCCGTACGTAAAACAGCACAACACGGTGCTGCTCGCAAACCATGGCATCATCTGTTGGGCAGATACGGTTACCCACGCGGAGTGGTACGCGGAGGTAGTGGACACGTATTGTTGGACACTGATGCTTGCCTCGCAGTTGGGTGTTCCGATTTCACAGATTTCAGAAAAGCATACCGCAGCTCTGCTGGACATCAAGAAAACAATTGGATTGCCGGATGCGCGGTTCAATGCCTCGGGAATACAGGAATGCCAGTTGTCTGATCTCGAGACAAACACGTCGATTGCGCTGCTTCCCTGCTCTCGGGACGGCGTAAACATTGGCACTGCCGATGCTCCAGACATTGAGCGATTGATCAAAACGGTAACCGACGCAGTGATGAGCGCGATCGGAAATCAATAAACATTGACGATTGCAGAATTACGGAAAACGACTTTACTCCACGATGAAAGCTACTGAACGGCAACTTAGAATTCGTCAGATGTTGGACTCCAGAGATTTTCTTGACCTGGAGACTCTTTGCCGCGAACTGGATGCGTCTGAGTCCAGTATTCGGCGGGACCTGGACGATCTTGAAAGCCAGAACATTTTGAAAAGGGTGTACGGCGGTGCTGTGCCGGCGCATCCGCGCGCGAGTGAGACGTTCGATTTCAGTGTTGAAAGTGGACGTTTCAGCGATGAGAAAAGTCGGATCGCGCGCCTGACGGCCGATTTAATTCAAGACGGCGAGACCGTGATCCTGGACGGTGGGTCAACGGTTGCAGCGGTGGCCAGAGAACTGGCTTCGAAGTCGCTTCACATTGTGACGAATTCCCTGCCCATCGCTGAAATGCTGGAGGCGAGACGAAATATTGAGCTTACGTTGACTGGCGGATACCTCGACCCACGCATTCGCGTGATGCTTGGACCTCTGTGTGAACAGATGCTGGGTTTGATCCGCGCCGATGTGCTAATCATGGGCATTGGCAGCGTCTCTGAGCAGGGTTTCAGTAACAACAACACGCTGGTCGTCGGGTCGGAACAAAAGATGATTGAGATTGCAAATCGCGTAATTATTGTGGCCGATCATACCAAGTTTGGGCGTAGTGCGATGATCCCAGTTGCGCAATTAAGTGCCGCAGATACCGTCGTTTCGGACAGCGAACTTGCCCCTGAATACGTGGAGTTGCTACGCAGCAAAGGAATCGAAGTGTTCCTGGCATAGTTGTTGCTGGTACCGATCGAAATCCAGATTTACCGCCGTGCCTCAGTCAATCAAGACACTGTCTCTCAGATTAAATCATCGCGACAACGGAAGCGATAGTTGTTATAAACTGTTGGCGGTGCGGAGAGTTGGCAGAGCCCGGTTGAATGCACCTGACTCGAAATCAGACATAGTCGCAAGGCTATCGGGGGTTCGAATCCCTCACTCTCCGCCATAAACCTGCCTAATCGGGATTCTTCAAGAGCCAGTAGTGAAAGCCATCGACAATGGCCATGAGAGCTGCCTGATTCAGATCGCTGCTGACGCCTGCGGTCGTCCATGGATCGTGACCTTCAGCGTGGAAGCTAACCGTAACGCGCACATGGGCCGCAGTGTCGTGCGCCGACACATCGATGGCGGTAACGCTGAAGGTATCGAGCCGAATCTGTTTCATGGCTGGATACCAATTCTCCAACTCCTGGCGCATCGCCTTGGTCAGCGCATCTACCGGGCCAGCCCCTTCAGCTAGAGTGGGCGTTGCCTGGGAGTCGCCAATCGACAGCGACATCGACGCTTGAACGAACCTGTTCCCTGTCTCGTCCGATTCATCGAGAACTCTCCACCCTTTGATGCTGAAACGATTTTCCAGGGTCTTCAGAACCTTCATGCAGGCCAGCGTAAAGGAGACTTCGCTCGACGTGAATCCACCTCCATCGATCATCGCCTGGTTGGCGTTGAGGAACGCCTGCGCCTGGATTGAGTTAAGCGGAACGCCGAGCGACTGAGACAACAGGATGATGTTTGCCTTACCCGACTGACCGTTGACGCCGATCCGAGGCTTGGCCCCAACTTTGGCGGGGTCGCACCAGAGATACGCACCGGGGTCTTTATGTTCGCTGCTGCCATGCATTCCTGCCCAGGTGCCAAACGCACCGGGACCAACGATCGGAGCACCATGTGGCGCTTCTAGGCGAAAAGCCGCGTACGCCAAGTACGCCAGACTAGTAAGCCCTGCCAGCGATTCCGGTGGAACAAATTCAGCCTCATCCCTGAGTTGCATGCTCCCGACGACCGTTGTTAGATTGACATTGCCGCAGCGCTCCCCGGTTCCGAGTACCGTTCCTTGAACCTGCGTTGCACCCGCAAATATTGCGGCTCGCGTGTTCGCTACCCCGAGACCCCGGTCGGTGTGACCATGAAATCCGAATCGAGCTTCTGGGTATGTTCGTGTGAGACTACCGATCAACTCAGTGACTTCTTCAGGACCGGCACCGCCCGTAGTGTCGCAGATGACAAGCCGGCTTACCTTTTGACAAACGCACTGTTCTGCAATTTGATTGAAGTAGTCCAGGCTGCGCTTACTGAATTCCGGATCGCCAGACTCGCCGTTTTCGCAACGTCCAAAGGCAGCATCCATCGCGTGTTCAAGATCCACAATGACTTCGAGCCCGTTGTCGTGGAGGCAGTCGATCGTCTCGCACGCCATGCGAAGGTTTTCTTCTGCCGTCGTTTCCAGGGACTTTGCAACGTCGAGCAGTCTTGACTTGACGACTACCACCGCGACCGGAACATGTACCTTGTGCCGGATGATGAACTTGACATCGGGCCACTCCTGAACCTTGGTGCCTCGACCTCGCGTCCTTCCGAACAAAGCCAGCTTCATTGATCCCGTATAAGTGGAATCTAGCGCAGTAGCGAGATCGCCGACAAATTGATTGGCGCCTGCGAACCCAATTTCCGCGTATTGAACGCCGAAGGCGCTCATACGCTGGAGCAGGCTAACCGCATTCTGAACGGATATATCGAGGTTGGGCTGCTGAAGTCCGTCACGGAGGCTGGTATCGAACAGTTCAACTTTTCTAGTCCTGGTTGGCTTCATACTATCCATGTTCCTGACGCTTGGAGCTCTTCTCGATATAGACGGGCGCATCACCAGTTTCCCACACTACTCCCGTGGATGCGTACGTAAGTAGACCGCGAATCGGTGAAATGACTCCTCGGCGGCGTTTGCCTACACGCGGCCTTTCACATCTGGACAACATCAATCAACGTGGCGCTTAGATAAGTGTGAAATTGGCTCCTAAGGTAGAACCTAAACCTACAACCCTTCGACTAGCAGTTGGAAATTCGCCTTTTGTGAAAGGAGAAGCATTCTAAATGTCTCTCGAAGAAAATGGGCACGCTTCTCTCCTTCGCGATCTGCTTAAGTTGGGACGCACCTTCTCCTATCGCCGTTACCGGATCGACATTGCTGGGTTCTTTACGGCCTGGGTAGCGGTTGGCGCTTTCATCGCGTTCTATAACTGGATGTCAACGTGGTGACCAAATTAAAGAGAAAGTACCTGGATATCCACGCCGCAGAGCTCAAAGAGCTGGCTACTACTCGCTGCTCGGGAGTCAGATTGCCAGAGCGCTCGCGCATACGGGGCGTCCATTCCAACAGGTAGTTGCACTGAGGAAGGTTGGACTGGAGCTTGCTCCAGTCCAGACAGTCGAACGCTGGCCGTTGAGGGGTCTCGTCAGAAACGGACGATAGAGCACGCTAAGGGTTGGTGGAGGCTGGAATCTATCGGCAGAGTGTGGGAGTAGAGAGGCCGTTGCTTGCACTTACTCGATAAAGCGAATTAGGGGTCTGGAAAGCAGAGGAACGGCTAACCGAACTAAGACCCCCATAACGGCCCGGATAAACGATGGTCTTGTCGAACGCGCTTCGCTGCAGGGTGGCCCAACGGCGATCATTCGTAAGGTTTGGTTGCAAGCGATGGTCGCACCGATCAATTGCCGTTGGACGTGGCAAGCGCCCCGCGCGTCGTCGCCCGCCCGGGGAGTTTGCGTCTCAGATCCGCATGTCGAACCGATCGAGCATCATGACCTTGTCCCAGACCTGCACAAAGTCTTTGACGAACCGGGCCTGACCGTCGCTGCTCGCGTACACCTCGGCAACGGCACGAAGTTGGCTATTAGAGCCAAAGATAAGGTCGTTTCTCGTTGCCTTGAAGCGCGTTGTGCCCGTCGCGCGATCGTCAAGCGAAAAGACCATGCCCGTTTCGTCTTCCTTTTTCCATTCATAATCCATGCTGGTCAGTACGATGAAGAAGTCGTTGGTAAGCACCCCGATCCGATCGGTGAAGATGCCATTCACCGACCCGTCGTAGTTCGCGCCCATAGCCCTCAGGCCCCCAACCAGCGCGACCCATTCGGGCGCGGTGAGTGCGAGTAGTTGCGCCTTGTCGAGGAACATCTGCTCGGGTGCGACACCCTGGACAATTTCTGCGAACTTGTCGTCGACATAATTACGGAAACCGTCGACCACTGGCTTCAGCCAATTGGACATCTCAATGTCGGTCAACTCCTGGGTCGTATCTCGGCGACCCGGCGTGAAGGGAACTAAAACCTGCACACCGGCATCGGATGCTGCCTTCTCGATTGCCGCGCACCCGCCGAGCACTATGAGGTCGGCAAGCGAGACTTTAATGTTTGCGGTCTGCTTGCCGTTGAACTCCTCTAAAACGCCTCGCAGAGCCGCGATTACGGGTACGGTCCTCCGGTTGACTGTCCAACTTTTCTGCGGCTCAAGCGCAAGGCGCCCGCCGTTCGCACCACCCCGTTTATCACTGTTCCGGTAGGTGGTAGCCGCCGAAAAAGCCGTAAAGACCAGTTCGGATTTTGATATGCCCGTCGCTAGGATCAACTGCTTGAGCGCGATAATATCTGCCTCGCTGACCGTACCATGGTCGCGAAGTGGAATGGGATCCTGCCACAGGAGACCGTTCTCAAGCCTCTTTTCCGGTCCGAGATAGCGTTCTCGCGGACCCATGTCACGATGGGTCAGCTTGTACCACGCCTTGGAAAAGGCTTGCGTGAACGCGTCGAAGTCTTTCAGGAATTTCTCGCAGACCTTGCGATATTCAGGGTCTACCTTCAGCGCAATGTCGCTGGTCATCATCATCAGCGCGTGCACTTTATCCGGGACATGTGCGTCAGGGGTCTTGGGCGCACTCGGATCGATAGGGGTCCATTGCAGAGCGCCTGCCGGGCTTTTCGTCTGCTCCCACTCGAACTTGAACAGGCTTTCTAAATAGTGATTATCCCACTGCGTAGGATTGGGGGTCCAGCTGCCTTCGATGCCGTTGGTCATCGTATATTCGGCAAAGCCGGTACCTTCCGGGTTTTGCCAGCCAAGGCCCATCGCTTCGATCGGCGCGATCTCGGGCGGAGGTCCGACTCGGTTTGCGGCGACCATGCCATGGCTCTTACCGAAGGCGTGACCGCCGGCTATCAGCGCAACTGTTTCTTCGTCGTTCATCGCCATTCGGGTGAAGGTGGTGCGGATGTCACGCGCTGATCCCATCGGGTCGCCGTTTGAATACGGACCTTCCGGGTTAACGTAGATCAGCGCTTGATGGGACGCAGCCAGGGGATTTTCAAGGTCATAATCAGCGTCGCCATTTCGACCGCGCCAGCGCTTGTCGCGTGTCACCATGCTGTCGAAAGAAGAGACATCCTTCGGATCCCACACCTCTGGCCCCCAATAAGTGCTGTTGTCGGCCTCCCACGCGTCGCGTCGACCGCCGCCGAAGCCGTAAGTCGGAAACCCCATGATTTCAAGCGCGCAATTACCGGTGAGGACCATCAAATCTCCCCAGGAAAGCGCACTCCCGTACTTTTGCTTGATCGGCCAGATGAGGCGGCGTGACTTATCGGTATTGCCGTTGTCCCACCAGCTGTTGATCGGCGCGAAGCGTTGCAGTGCCTCTCCGGCACCGCCACGCCCATCGGCAATACGGTAGGTACCGGCCGCATGCCACGCCATGCGGATCATCTGGGGGCCATAATTGCCGTAGTCGGACGGCCACCACGCAACCGAAGAGGTTAGAAAGACCTTGATATCCTGCTTCAGCGCCGCGAAGTCGATGTTGTTGAAGGCTTCGGCATAGTCGAAGTTGACGCCTAGCGGATTTGCCTGAGGTCCGTTGTGGTGGAGAAGTTCAACTTTCAGACGATTAGGGTACCAGTCCGACAGCATCGGGGGCGTGCCCAAAGATCCGCCTATGCGGTCTCCGCCAAACGGACACTTTCCGGTCATTTCATAGGTTTCGGTATTGGTTCTGTCGTCTTTGATGTCGAGCACGATAGTCTTCTCCTTAAGAAGCTAAGAACACGGGTTTTGGGAAAGTCAGAAGGCGGTTCGTCTTGACTTTATGCGATGTGGTTCACACTCGCTGGTTACTGCCTCGATCCACCGCACCACACTCAAGTAACGCGCGTCTGCCTTGCTTTTTTTAATCTAAGACTTATGCATCTATAGATGCAGGTTTAACCAAATTGGCCACAAATTAGGCCGTCGCATTCGCGAACGGGATCTCATGCAGATAATCAGAGTAATTCGAGCCCGGCAATTTCTGGACTGCCTCCGACGACGTCACCGTTTCGCACCTGATGCGAGATCGGCAACAGCAGCTTTCGCTCAATCCCGCGCTTAGGCTGCTTGGGTTGGTCGGCCCAACGCCCAGGGCCTCCCGGGTGAACCACGCTCTTGACCCGTGGCATCGAACGCTCCCTCTCCAGTTTCATCTCTTCTCAACTGCTACAAAAGCGGCGGGCAGGCCATCTACTCTATCCCTCAAATCGGAGCTCCATTATCCGTCATGGATTTATCGTGGGGAGGGTGCCCACAAAAGTCCTCACAAGAGGCGATCTTGACCAAGGGGATCATTTTTTTTTGAAACCCGGCGCCTCCGAGCAAAGATCGCGGAAACCTCAGCAGGATCATAAGAAACAAATCAGCCAGAACAGGTGATGTAGGCAATCATTAAGGCGTTTCGGCGGCAGCGGGAGCCCAACCGCCGACTTAGCCATGCTGGGCTCGGTCTACCTCATCCTGCGCCGCAGCAATCACGCGGGCAGGCCGCGTAGCCAACAAATCCTGCGGGCGGTGGTCGTCCAGAAAGCTGTCAAGTCCCGCAAACCAGAAGGCCGCACCCCAGCCGCTCTTCGTCTGGCCAAAGATCCTCATCACTTCGGCCAGAGCTTTGTAGGGACGATAGCTTTCTACGGGATCGAGCGCGTAGCGGGGGAAGTAGTTGATGCCTTTGTGCTGGAACGCGAAATTGGCCCCGTCCCGCTTCCACTTGTTGGGTTGGGCGCTGGGGTTCTTGGAGCTGTACCCGGCCATCTTGGCGATGTCGCCGGCAGGCAGGCTGCGGTCCTTGAGGGGTAATCTGCAGTATTTTTCCTGGGGGCACTGACCCTCATGTTGAGTTAACAGGAAGTCCTTGGCCCAGCTGGCGATGCTTTCGCCCGCTAGTCTTCGCCACACGGGTTCGGGAATTTCGCTCCAAAATTAGCGTATTGCGCCGTATGCTTTTTAGCTTATTCTGCTGGCCAAGTTATCGAGATATCCGATACCGATTCCATCTTCGCTATCGGATATATGTATTGGACTGAGACCCTCCCTGACCTGATGCTTGACAAATCCTTCACCGGATTCGCACCAATCGATATCGCGAAACCCACGGAGCCCACCAATGGCAGACATCAACGTCAACGAACGCAAGGGTCCAGGGCGGGTGACTTCAGATGTCGGATTCAAGTTCCTAAGTCACGAAGCGCTTCAACCTTTTTCGCCAACCTTTAAAACCTGCAATTTGTCGCTTCTCGAGGAGATACCTGATGGCGATGTAGATCATCTTGCGACTATCAGCCCTCATGGGTTGCTGGAAGATTGACTGTCCTACCCAGTGTGCGTGCCGCGAATGGCTCGTTCGACTCCCCTGTGAGTTCCGCGCGACGGTCAAGCAGCCACTGCTCCGGCGACCCGAAGTCTTTGCGTCGAATCTGTCCGGGAGCCGACTTCAACTGTGGTTGCATGCTCACCGGGTCTCGCGCATACCAGGTATGTTGATTCGCCGATTGACTGCCCAGGCCGAAGTGGAACGGAATGAACAGTTCGCCCGGGCGAACTGTATCCACCACCATCGCCAGCCCCGACCAGCTGCCCTTCGGAGAAACCACCTCTGCCGTATCCCCTGTGCTGATGTTCAAGCGTTGCGCGTCGTCCGGGTGGATCTCCACATACGCATGGGGCACGCGTTGGTTTAGCTCCTCCGACCGCGCGGTCTTCGTCCTTGTGTGGAAGTGATACACCACTCGCCCCGTGGAGATCACAAAGGGGAAATCCTCCGTCGGTGGATTGGGCTGCATGCGCCAGCGCGCCGGACGCAGAAAAGCCTTACCTTTAGGATCGATCTTCTCGTATTCAGTCCTGGTAACGTGGTTCTCGGTGAGAAAGTCGAAGCCGAAGCTCTCGCAATCATTGATTCCCGTCCAAAAGCGGAGATCCTCATAGAGCCGTTCAGTCCCTAGTGGATGTTCCTCATTACACGGCCAACGAATGGCCCCGTGTTCCAGAATCAATTCATAGGTCATGCCGGAGTAGTCGCATGGACGACCTTTCGAGACCTTCCGCCACTCATCGAACGCCTCTCGTGAATTGTGAAACGGGACGAAGTCGTTCCCATCGCGATCCTTCAAACCCATTCTCCGCGCCAGCTCGATAAAGATGTCCAAGTCCGTCCGAGCCTCTCCCGGAGGCTCGACGGCCTTCAACAGCAAGTTCACGCTCCGGTCGGCATTCGTGATGCAGCCAGTCTTCTCTCCCCACATCGCCGTCGGCAGGTAAAGGTCCGCGAAAACCAGTGTCTCCATGTCGACGAAGGGATCCTGCACCACGACAAAAAGCTTCTCAAGGATCTTCGCTGTGCGGTTTTGATCGGGCAAACTGACGATTGGGTTTGTCCCGATTACCCAGAGAAACTCCAGTTCACCTCGCTCCGCAGTCTCCATCATGGTCAGAATGTCTTTTGGCTTTTCGGGATGAAAGTCCTCTGGATCGAGATTCCAGAGCTCGCATAGCTCCTCCATATGTTTGGAGTTCAGAGGATTGCGGTACGCGGGAAAGCTCCCTCCAGCCCCAGTCTCACGGTTGCACATGGCTGAGGGCTGCCCTGCCATGAGCAACGGACCCGCTCCCAGTTTGCCGATTGCCCCGCGCAAAAGGTGAACCGTGTTGACGAGCGAAGACGCCGCCGTCGCTTGTACGCTCTGATAAAACCCCTGCAGAACCGTGGACACCATGCGTTCCGTCGATCCGATCCACTCGACCGCCGTCTTCAAATCCTGAGCGGAAATTCCGCAGATCTCCGCTACTCGCTCCGGAGGATACTCGCCCGCAATCTCCTTTAGCTTCGCAAACCCAACGGTATATTTGTCGACAAAAGCCTGATCGACCGCGCCGTTCTCGATCAGCAAATGAATGATGCCATTCATCAACGCCACGTTTGTTCCCAGTTTTACCTGCAGGTGCAGATCGGCACCCTGGCGTACCGTGGGGCTCTTGCGAGGATCGAAGACGATGATGCGGCCATTGTTCTGCTTCTTCGCAGCCAGCATCCGCTCCCACAACACCGTCTGCGTCTCCGCAACATTATGCCCGTACAGGCAAAGCAGGTCCGCTGCGTCGATATCGACATAACCGGCTACCGGTCCATCCGCACCAAAGTTGGTCATCAGGCCAGTGGCGGAGGTTGCGGTGCAAAGCCGCGTGTTGCCGTCGATATTCGAAGACTGCAGACCTCCACGCCATAACTTGCCGAGCGTGTAAAACTCCTCAATCGTCAACTGGCCCGAGTTGTAGCAGCCAACATTCTCATGACTTCGCCCCCGTGCCAGTTCGAATTTCTTCATGAAGAAATCGAGCGCCTCATCCCAACTTGCCTCCTCCATCTCGCCGCCTTTTACCCCGCGAATCATAGGCACGGTGCCGCGTCGTTTGTTATGGTTGGCGACCCATGCGTGCTCGCCCTTGGGACCGAGATGACCGAAGTTGACCGGATGATTCGGTTGTCCGCGAACCCCGACAATGCGCCCATCCTTGACTCCGATGTCCATGCCACAACCATTCGAGCAGAGGACACACGCGGAGTGAACCCATAAGTCAGGTTCTCCAGAAATACTGAGATTCATATCGATTCGCGGCTCCATTACTTTAATAAGCTCCTAGTAGT